>CAKPPI010000020.1 GCA_934177545.1 uncultured Bacilli bacterium | reverse complement strand
TAAAAATTGGAAAAGTAAAGGTAACCAAGGTAGATTCTATCATTGTCTTAGTTCCTGATGCTAAAACATAGCTACCATAAAGAGCTAATATAATTGAGAATATATAAACTACTTTAAAGCTTTCTTCTTTAGTAATACTGTTTAATATAATAAATCTTTTATGCAGTAACTTTTTCATTTTCTATTATAAACCTTTCTTTATTTTTATATGATAAATAATAAACTAGCAAAGAAAATATCAGAAAGAAGAAAGTTATTATAGCCATTAAAAATATATTAGTTCCTTTATCTAAAAACCAATAACTGGTAACCATAAAATATTCCGATAAATTTTTAATTCCAAAAATTTTATTTATTACAAGAGCATAGATAACAACATTTATAAATATTACGATTAAGATTATGTAAATAAAACTAGTAATAATTGATACTAAAATATTTTTATTGTTTTTTCCAAAGGCCAAAGCTAAAGCTCCAAAAGCAAAGCTCAAAAAATACTGAAATAGACAAATTAGCATTCCATAAAGAAAGAAATGATTATACTTAAATGATGTATAAACTGCATTATTAGTAATTGTACTAGGGTAATTAAAATTAAATTTTGTTACAATACAAGATATATTAAAAGTAAAGCATAATAATAAGGGAAAGATGAGAGAAACGATTCCTAATAACTTTAAGTTTTTCCACAAATACTTTTTATAGTTGATTCTTGTTAAATAATTTTTAACCATTCCACTTGATATTTCTTTATGAATATTAGAAATTACTATGATAGTAATAAATAAAGGTGATAGTAACTGAAGATTACGAAAAGTAGTTTGTTCTACAATGTAGCAAGTAAGAGTAATAGCATCTAACTGTTTATATTTAGCAGTTGGATTATTTTCTATTTTATATCTTTTTACTGATTCGTCTGTCTTATACCAATAACATAATTTATTATTTGGTTCACTACCACTTTCTCCACATTTATCTATTATCTTATAATAATCATTAGTGTAAGAAAATTCTAGTGAATAATAATCATAAAATGATAACAAAGTAAAAATAAAAAGAAATATTGTAGTAAAAATTAGTGTTTTTTTAGCTAATAAAATTCTTTTCATAATAAACCTCCATTTTTTAAAGAAAGTAGGTATAATTTTAAGTTTTACTTATTATAATCTATAGTCCAGTATCCCAAGTATGTTGCTGTAGTTGGTAATGTTTTTTTTGAAAAATATGCTGTATAAAATGTACCAGCTCCAGTTGTATAACTATCAAAAACTACATTTTGTCCTTTTACTAATTCTTTACGCACACTAACATTTCCGCCACCAACTAAATCTCTGATATATCCCATTATTGCCCTTTGATCGCCAGTAATATTATCTTTACATTCAAATTTTCTTAGCATGTGATATCCACCAGAATCGTATTTAGTAACTTGACCACTTGTTGCCAAACCAGAAGCTATTGGTATTTTTAATTCAGAAATTGTATACATTGTGGCATTTACTCCCACTGATGATAAAACTAAGGTGATAAAAAAAGCTAAAACGGTTATTTTTAAATATTTCATATTTGTATCCTCCTAATTGTCTACTTTCTTAGCTCAAGACTATCATATTCATAAAGTGATGTCTACAGTTTTAAATAAATTAGTTTATAAATTTTAATTTACTTCCGTGAATGGTATATAATAGGATTGTGAAAGGTAGGTATTTGTAAACTGTAAAAGAAATATGAATTCATTAACAGTGAAGTTAAAGTAGAATGTAATTGATTTTGTCTAATTATAAAAAATAAAAAAGACCTGTATTGGTCTTATAGAACTATAGCAATCATATTACTAGAACCTTTATTAACTACTTTAGTAAGCGTTTGTTGTAATTTATATCTAATATTATCAGGCATCATTGCTATTTTAGATTGGATTCCTTCTTGAACAATATTATCTAAACTTCTACCAAAGATTTCACTCTTCCAGATTTCACTAGGATTATGTTCATAATCTCGCATTAGATAATCAATTAATTCTTTACTTTGCATCTCACTACCAATTATTGGTTCAAAAGTAGAATTAACATCTACTCTAATCATATGAATAGAAGGAGCGATAGCTTTAAGTTTAACACCATATCTTGGACCTTGTTTGATAATTTCAGGTGTTTCTAGTTTCATATCATTAAGAGAAGGAGTAGCTACACCATATCCTGTTTGCTTAACCATTTTTAAAGCATATTTAATTTGATCATATTCTCTTTTTGCTTCTTCATATTCTTGGAATAATGATAATAAACTAGCTTTACTAGTAACATCTATCTTAACAATTTCCTTTAAGACTTGATTATATAAATCATTAGGAGCTTCAAGATTAATAGTAACAATACCAGTAGCAGGGTCTACATTAGATAAATAGGCTTTTTCTATTTCTTCATAATCTCTAAAGTGATCTGTGATATGTTCAATATCTCTTAACTTATCAACTTCAACAACACTATTTTTTATAGCTTCAATATAAACTTTCTTGATAGGATTATCATGATTTAGAATAGCAATCCATTCAGGCATATTAACTTGTACTTCAAGAATTGGAAATTCATATAAAGCTTCTCTTAAAATAGTAGTCATTTCTCTTTCATTCATTGCATCAATATTGATAGGTAAAACAGGAACACTATATTCTTCTCTTAGGCTTTCTGCTAGACGTTCAGTCTCAGGTAGAGTAGGGTGTGTTGTATTTAATAAGACAATGAATGGTTTACCAATATCTTTTAATTCTTCAATAACTCTATTTTCAGCTTCTAAATAATCACTACGATTAAATTCACCAATAGAACCATCAGTAGTTACTACAATTCCAATAGTTGAATGGTCCTTAATAACCTTTTCAGTTCCAATTTCTGCTGCTTCTGTAAAAGGAATCTCCTCATCATACCAAGGTGTTTTAACCATTCTTGGACCATTCTCATCAGTAGCACCTTTAGCATTATCAATAACAAATCCGACACAATCTACTAATCTAATGTTACAATCAAAGTCATCAATTTTCACTTTAGCAGCTCTATTAGGAATGAATTTAGGTTCCGTTGTCATAATAGTTTTACCAGCAGCACTTTGAGGAATTTCATCAAGTGTTCTTTTTTTCTCGTACTCATCTTCAATATATGGTACTACTAAAGTTTCAACCATCTTCTTAATAAAAGTACTCTTACCAGTTCTAACCGCTCCAACAACTCCTAGATAAATGTCACCCCCTGTTCTTTGTGCAATATTTTTAATGATTTCATATTTTTCCATATATTCACCTTTTTCTTTTATTCATTTTAACTTTATGTAGAAATATATGTCTTTATGAATAGAAATATTATGTTAATGTTGATGGAGCAGTATATTTTATCGATAAAAAATTATTTTATAATTATGATAATGATTTAATTTATGGTTTAGTAATGGACAAAGATGATACTAGATTAAATACAGTTACAGCAACTATTATAAATGATATAAATAGTAAGTTAATTAATGATAATCAACCAAATAAAAAACATGTATAGGTTATAAAACTTATACTTGTTTTTTTACAATATATTATTATTAGTTATCATTTAGAATGTAAGTTTAAAGTTTTAATTCATCATATATCGAGTTTTTATTTCTTTCATTCCTAAACTTTTGTATAGATTATTAGCAGGTATTCCATACCAACATTCAAGCTCAATTCTATAATTTAATGTTTTTATTAGTTTTATTACTTCTTTACCAACACCTTTTCCTCTAAAATTATTATCAATATAAATGTTTTTTATATATAATATTTTCTTTTGATCAATATCTGATTTAGTAATTTGGTACTCTATAATTCCTACTGTTTTATTTTCTATTTGAATCAAAAATTGAAAAAATCCTTTTTGCTTAATATGACGTATTGCATCATTAAAATTATAATTATCAACAACTTTATCAAATAATCCTAGTTTTTCAGCATATTCTTGGTGAAATTTAATAAGTTCAACTTTGTATTCTCCAAATGTTTTTATATCATCATTATTATTAACTTCCTTTAAAGAAATATTCATAATACTACCTCCACGTATAATTAATTATTCCACTTGTATTCGGTATATCTTCCATTTGATTTTCTTTAAGTAATCTACTTAAACCTTTGTATTCATGAATTTTAGTTATTAAGTTAATAATATTGGCATTGTCCTATAAATTGTTGTTAAACCAACATTTTGATTTAACTTTTCATAGATTTCTTTTATAGTAAAATCATTTTCACTTTACAACATTTTTTCATTTTGCTCAATAGAATTTGAAAAGCTTTTTCATTTTCGATAATTAAAAAAAATACCACATGAAATCATATGATAATTTTTATTTAATTATTTTTGTTATCTTTTTTTAGTGTTTCCGTTGTAATATATGCTGTTATAGGTATAACTATAATACAGCCTAGTGCACTAAATAATATTTTAATCATTTCTGAAACAAATGTCTTTGCATTTACAATTTCTAAAAATGAATAACCTCCTTTATAAAACCAAATCAATAATGTCATAAATTCGCCTAAAAAAGCAAACATTAAGGTATTATTCGTTGTACATAATATATCTCTTCCTATGTTCATTCCCGATAGAAATAACTCTTTTTTTGATAAGTTTTTATTATTATCATATACCTCGTATAATGCAGAGGAAATTGCTATTGAAGAATCAACAGTTGCTCCAATTAAACTAATTAATATCATAGAAATTGCAATGTTAGTAAAATCTATTTTTACATCATAAGAAAACATATTTATTTCTTCATAAGACTCATATCCAAAACCAGCAATTCTTGATATCTTTGTTACAAAAAATATGAGAAAGGATAATATAATTAATACAATAATAACTGATTTCAAACTAGATTCTGTTTTTATATTTCTTTCATTTACATAATATAATATTATATAACTTATTATAAAACAGCCTATTAAAGAACATATTATAGGATTTAGTCCAATGGCAATTAAATAAAAAATAATCATTAAAATAATAAAATCAAATATTATAGATAAAAATAATTTTATTCCTCTTTTTATATCAATATAAATCATTAATAAAAACAATAAAATAATTAATATTATATTCATTTTACCCCTCTTTTCATCAATTTAATTGATATATGTGCTGATACAGGAATAGTTAAAACAATACCAATGCTACCAATTAAGAATCTGGTTAATTCTAATGTAAAATTAGTTGAAATATAATTATACATTGAAAATCCATTGCGTAATGCTAACACAAAAATAGGAAGCCCTGAACATAAATAAGTAAAAAACAAAACATTACTCATTGTACTCATTATATCTTTACCTATTTCTCTAGCAGATTTTTTCAAATTTTTGACAGATATATTATTGTCTTTTTGAATCAGTTCCGATATAGAAGCTGAAATTGTAATTGCTACATCCATAATTGCCCCTGTTGATCCGATTAATAGTTCTGGTAATATAATATCTTCAATAGGAACAGTTAAAAATGATAATTCATTGAAATTTATCCCTTTATAACCAGTAAGATTTATAATAATTACAATTGTAATAAGCATTACTAATGTTGATATAATTACAGAAATGATTGCCGATAATGTTTTCTTGTTAAATCCACTTGCTAATATCAAAGAAATAATAGAATAAATTGATACCTTTAAAATATAAAGCTAAACCAATATAAAAAATTACTAAATTCAAAACAACGCTTAATACAGATAACAGTCCTTTATAAGAACCAACTATATAAAGTAAATTTAAAAATATGACTATCATTAAAGTTAGATAGAAATCTCTTTTTAATTCAATACCACTCGCATCTAATAGTATTTTGTCATTAACTTTGTATTTATCCGTAACAACAGATGAATAAGATTCATCATATGAGATGATTTTTTCTTTTCCTTTTTGCTTACCATTTGTTATTATACCTGTTATTTTCCTCACATAGTATTTTTCTTCTAATCCTAATGAGTTTTGAGATGTTTCTTCACTAATTGTATCAATTTTTGTTATTTTAATAATTTGCTTAGAATATAAGAAATCATCATTATAAACAAAAATTAAAATAATTATAGATATAAGAAATATAATAATAGAAATCAGTTTCTTTTTACTAGACATACTACTACCTCCAAATCTATTATACTAGTTTTTTCAAAAAATACTATCTTGATATTGGAGTAGGTATAAAAACTTATACTTATTTTTTTCTTATCATATAATACATTATGAATATAATTGATTATGTTAGTAAGAATAATCTTACAATGAAAGACTCACCCCTTAATGAAGTAGATAGCTTAGTTTTATCACAACTTTCATATCTTTATTATGAAAAAGTAGCACTACCTTGTAAGATAAGTGATTTAAATAATTACTTTTATGATTTATTAGGTACTGATAGAGATGATTTAAATAATTTAAATCTATTAGAAAAAGTTTGTTCCTCTAAAAGATTCTCTAATATAATAGTTAATTACTATATCAGTAAAGATAACTTAGTAGAGAATAAGCAATTTTCAGCTGTAACCTTTTTCTTAGAAACAGGTGATATCTATATTGCTTATCGTGGTACTGATGGAACAGTTAATGGGTGGAAAGAAGATTTTAATATGTCATTTTTATCACCAGTACCAGCCCAAGTAGAAGCTTTAAAGTATTTAGAAACAGTCTTGGCTTTAACTAATAATTACTGTTATATTGGTGGACACTCTAAAGGAGGAAACTTAGCATTTTATGCTGCTATATATTTAAAAGACAAAAGAAGAATAAAAAAAGTATTCTCTCATGATGGTCCTGGTTTTCAAGAAAAAGTAGTTACTAGTAAAGAATTTAAAAATACTGAACCGCTACTTTATAAAACAGTACCAGAAAGTTCAATAATAGGTATGCTACTTTGTAATAGTGAAGATTATACTGTAGTAAAAAGTAATGAAAGTGGAATAATGCAACATGACCCATTCTCTTGGCTAGTAAATGATAACAGTTTTATCTATTTAAAAAGATTAACAAAAACATCTATTTATACCAATAAGGTACTAAAAGATACCATAAACAATCTAACAAAAAAAGAAAAAGAGGAATTTGTTAAGGCTTTATTTACTATCTTTGATAGGGCAGATATTAAAACACTTAAGGATTTATCAAAAAACTGGTATAAAAAAATTCCACCAATTATAAAATCAATGGAATCTTTAGATGATAAAATAAAGAAATGTCTTTGGGATACGATAAAAGTATTAGTAGTCTTCATTATTAAAAATTTACCATTCTTACTTTGAAAAAATATCATGGAAGTAGGGCATGTCTTTGACAGTCTTATTTTTCTTTTTTAATACTTTAAAGTCATATCTTGATCTATTAAGAAAAGGTAATTCGTCTGTTTTCATCTCAAACTCATCTTCACTAACTTCATCAATACTCTTATGAAAAACAGTCTGGTAAAAGGCTAATAGGTAAGCTAGTCTATCATAATTTTGTTTTCCTTGATAATCTATACCTCTATTTTCTAAGTATTCAAATAAAGGTGCAGAAAGAGTCATAGGTTCCATTCTTTTAATACCAGCACCATCAAAGTCTATAAAAGAAAAATCATTATTTTCCTCATCAATCATGACATTGTTGTAATTAACGTCACCTAGTACAATCTTTCTTCTATTATGATGTATTTCTTCTAGTTCTAAAGAAATATCAATAAGTTTATCTTTTAATTCTTCCATAGAATGAGTCTTTTCATACTGACTTAGTGTAATCCCTTTTTTATATGCCATAACACATCCACAGAATAGACCATGATCATAAAGTTTAGCAAGAGGGGCAGCTACTCTTAGATTAGTAACTTTACTAGTTTCCTCAACATGAATTTCTCTTTCTATTAATTCACGAATACTAAAGTTCCTATAAATTTTATATACCATTTTATTATCATGATAAATAGCACTTTCACTAGATATATCATCATTAATTTTAACTACTTTATCAAAATTAATACTAGTAATATCAATTTTTTTCATTATACCACCCCTTATTTGTCCCATATTATATCACATTCTGCTAAAAAAAGAAAGATGCTGTTTCCTAAAACATCTTATCAACGTTATCAGGTACTTTATCTTTCATAATTGTATTTATAATTTTTTCTTTCTTTTCTTTAGAAATGTTTTTACCAGTCATAGTTGCTATTTCATCAACTACTTCACTTAAAGTCTTTTCATCTTTCATATTTCCATCTTGTAATTTATTAGCAAGAGATAAAATTGTATCTTTACTAACATTAGTCTTTTTCTCAACCTTTTTAAAAAAACTATCTCCAAACATTATAGAACCTCCTAGTTCATTATATGAAACTAGAAAGATTAAGTTCTATTTATTTCTAGTGATTCTCTTTAGTTGAACATTAAACTCTTCCATTGAAATTAAGCCTTTATCAAGTCTATCTTGTAACATAGCAAGTGCCTTTTCGTGCATTTTATCACTATCGAGTGGATTAGCATACCGATAAGCGGAAACATCATTAGTAAAGATATTCTTTCTTTCTGTTTCTTTATGTAAATTAGAAAAGTTAGTTTTCTCAAACCGTTTATTAGTAAAAGAATTATTTCTTCCTATTATCATAGGTCGTCCCCATTTCTATTCTTGAATTGTAACACAATAGGTGTACCTTCCAAGTCAAAGTTTTCTCTTAATTGATTTTCTAAATATCTTTCATAAGAGAAATGTACTAATCCTTTATTATTAACCCTAAAAGTAAACTTAGGTGGTTTAGTACCAGTTTGACTAACAAAATAAATCTTTAATCTTTTAGCTTTATAACTAGGAGCAGGATTTCTATCATAGGCATCTTGTATAACATCATTTAAAACACTAGTTTTAATTTCTCTATTAATATTTTCTTTAACTTTCAAAACCTCAGGCATTAAAGTGGAAATCCTTTTTTTAGTAAGAGCAGATAAGAAAACGATAGGGGCATAAGTGATAAACTGAAATTCACTTCTTACTAATTTTTTATAATCATTAATACTAGTTTCTTTTACCGTATCCCATTTATTAACAACTATAATTATTCCTTTTCCCTTTTCTAAAGCGTAAGAGGCAATATGTTTATCATGTTCCTTAATTCCTTCTTCGGCATTAATAACTAAAAGACATAAATCACTTCTATCAATAGCTCGCATACTTCTAACAAGACTATATTTTTCGATACTTTCAAAAACTTTTCCTTTTTTACGCATACCTGCTGTATCAATTAAGACATATTCTTCACCATGATATTTTAAAACAGTATCAATAGAATCTCTTGTCGTACCAGCAACATTTGATACTACAACTCTCTCTTCATTTAGTAAGGCATTGATTAAGCTACTTTTTCCAACATTAGGTCTACCAATAACACAGAACTTTAATCTTTCATCAGGTATTTCTTCTTCTTCCACGATATCTTTAGTAATCTCATCCAATAATTCATAATAACCAGTATTATGGATAGCACTAATTGGAAGATAAGTATCAAATCCTAGTTCATAAAAATCATAAAGATTATCATTAGCTTCCTTAGTATCAATCTTATTAATAGCTACAATTACTTTCTTTCCACTTCTTCTTAAAATATCTCTAATAATTAAGTCATCCTTAGTAAGTCCTAGTTTTCCATCTACTACAAATAAAATAATAGAAGCTTCACTAATAGCAAACTCTGCTTGGATTCTTATTTCTTTTTGAAAATTTTCTTTCTCATCTTCAATACCACCAGTATCTATTATAGTGAAGTTTTTGTTATTCCAACTAACATCTTGATAAAGTCTATCTCTTGTTACACCAGCTATATCTTCAATAATAGCAATTTTTCCACCAGCAATTTTATTAAATAAGGTACTTTTCCCTACATTAGGGTGTCCAATAATTGCTACAATATTTTTCTTCATATAATGTCCACCTCTTTTCATATATCTTATTTTAATTCTAAATGATGCTAAAATCAATAAAAAAAGACATTAGTTGTCCTTCTTAAATTCAACGATGTCAGAAACATTACAATTCAAGTAATTGCAAAGTCTTGCTAATACATAGATGTCAATTCTAACAATTTCTCCAGTTACTAATCTTTTAATCACTTTAAAATCAGTACCAGTATCATTAATTAATTTACTTTTGGTAAGACCTTTATCAGCTAATAATTGTTCTAACTTAAAGATATAGGTACCACCATCAACTTTTATCTTCACATGTTTCTTTTCCATCTTGTTACTCGCCCTTTCACATTAATTTTAACAAGCAACTAGCTAATTGACTAGTGGCTATATAACCCAGTATCTCTAAAAAAGAGATATTTATTCATTTAAAAAAAGAAAATTTTATAATATAATTATAATAAGAAAGGAGAAGATAAAATGATAATTGGAATTATTATCTTATTGATAGGTATATTATATTTAATTGAAATATTTAATCCAGGTTTTCATTTAGAGTTTGATATTGTATGGCCAGTAGTATTAATAGCTATCTCTATTTACTATATAATTAAGGAAGAAAAGTTAGACTTTACTAAAATAATGATGTTATTTATTGGGTTATGGTTTTTACTAGTTAATACATCTTTAGTAACAGAACCATATGATAAGGCTTTTTGGCCAGTAGTACTGATACTAGTAGGAGGCTATATTGTAATGAATAGTCTTAATATAGGTAAAAAGAATACTAAGATAAAAGCTAGTAAGCATTCAAAAGACTACTTTGGAATATTTAGTGAAGTTAAAGATAGTATTAAAACTAAAAACTTTAAAGGAGCAGATGTTTATTGTATCTTTGGAGGAGCAGAACTAGATCTTAGAGATACAGAACTAAAAGAAGATACAACAGTAAATGTTTATTCTTTCTTTGGAGGTGCTACTATAAAGGTGTCTGATAACTATAATGTAGTATGTAACTCTACTGCTATTTTAGGAGCTAATGAAAATAAAGCCTCTAATGATATTGATAAGTCAAAACCAAAATTAATAATTAACTGTATTTCCTTCTGCGGAGGAACGGAGATTAAGTAATGAATTTTATAGAGATTAAAGAAGAAGCTAAAAAGCTAACCTCTAAACATATTCTAAAATTTTGGAAGAGTAGTTTATTAGTATTTGCTTCTTCAATAGCTTTAGCAATTATCCTAGGAATAATATCTGGTGGAGTCTTAGCTTTTATTACAGAGTTATTAGCATTACCCCTTTATATAGGATTTATTAGTTATATACTTAGTCTTACAAGAGAAGAAGAAGTATCTCTTACTGATATATTTCAAGATTATAAAAAGATAGGATTAATTGTAGTTACACTTATTATTAGTTATGTATTTATTATATTTGGTTATATACTATTAATAATTCCTGGTATAATGATTGCTTTTTCCCTTGTAATGGTAGGTTACTTATTAGCAGATTCTAAAGAAACAAGTATTAGTGAAGCAAGAAACATAATAAGGGAAAGTATAGAAATGATGAATGGTTATAAAATGGATTATTTCATTTTTGAATTAAGTTTTATTGGTTGGTATTTCTTAGGTGCTATAACATTCGGAATAGCATACATTTATGTAATACCTTACTTTACTTTTGCCAATACCTTATACTATCAAAGATTAAAAGAGAAAAGAAAATCCTAAAACAATGAGGTTTTTCTTTTTTTCTAATTGTGCTAAAATAAGGGCGGAGGTATTATATGAAAATATGTGTTTTAGGAAGTGGAGCTTTTGGTCTTGCTATTGCTTCCTTATTATCAAAAAATAAAAATAATGAAATTATTGTCTGGACTTCTTTTAAAGATGAATATGAAGAACTTAGTAAATTACATACTCATAAGAAGATATTTGCTGACTTTTCTTTTGAAAAATTAAACTTTTCTATGGATTTAGATAGTTCTATTGCTAAAGCTAGTATTATTATTTTAGCTGTTCCCTCTAATGCTATTAGAGAAGTTTTAGAAAAACTAAAAGATAAACTTAGTAAGCAAATACTTATTTTTGTTTCAAAGGGACTAGAAAAAGATACTATGAAAAGATCAAGTGAAATAGCAGAAGAATTAGAAATAAGTAATCACTATGGAGTTTTAGCAGGACCAACCTTTGCTAAAGATATGTTAAAAGAAATACCAATCGGTTTTACCTTGGCTACAAAAGAAAAAAATGTTTCAAATATAGTAAAAGAAATATTTATAAATACAAAGGTTGAGATAGAAATTACTAATGATATAGTAGGAGTGGAGTATTGTGGCTGTATCAAGAATGTTTTAGCAATCATTACGGGTTATTTTTATACTAAAGAAAAATCAAGTTCGGCAAGAGCCGCCTTCTTTACAAAAGTAGCGAAGGAAGAAACTAGACTATTAGAACTATTAGGTGGTAATAAAACTACTTTATATACTTTTGCTGGAATAGGAGATTTACTATTAACTGCTACTAGTAATGAAAGTAGAAATTTCTCTTATGGAGAAGCCTTAGCTAATAACTTAATTAATGATAAATTAACAACTGTAGAAGGTAAAAAAACTTACCAATCTTTAATAAATTTAATTCCTAATGAAGAACTAAAAGATTCCCTACTTATTACTTATTCTTATTTATTTAAGGAAGGATAGAGTTCGTGGCAGTATATTTTGAACCAATCAAGACAGCCTTAATATTATTTCCAATAATTGCTTTCTTTACAACCTTACCATATCTTATTATTGAATATCATAAATATGGTGCTGTTTCTTTACTAAGAAGTATTATAGTATATACATTTATACTTTATTTATTAGTAGCATTTCTTTTAGTAATACTACCCCTTCCTTCTAAAGAAACAGTTTTAAAAATGCCAACTAAGTTACCACAGCTAGTTCCATTTACTTTTATTAAAGATATAATGGTAACAACAAATCTTAATCTAAAGAATCCTAGTACATACTTATCATTTTTTAAAACACCAACTGTTTATACAGTTATCTTTAACTTGTTTTTACTGTTTCCTTTTGGTGTTTATCTACATTACTACTTTGAAAAGAAATGGTATCAAGTACTTATTATGTCCTTTTGCTTAAGCTTATTTTTTGAGATAACTCAACTTACTGGTATATTCTTTATCTATCCAAAAGCCTATAGATTGTTTGATGTAGATGATTTACTTATTAATACTTTAGGTGGAATACTTGGTTTTATTTGTACTAAACCATTAACTGTTTTTTTACCATCAAGGAAAGAGCTAGACCAAAAAGCTTATACTAAAGGAACAAAAATATCTATTTATAGAAGAGGTATAGCATTATTTATAGATTTATTTTTAGTGTTTTGTTTTTCTACACCTATTTGGATATTAATTGGAAATAAAATTTCCTTTAAAATACTTTATAGTATTATTCTGTTTCTATATGAAGTGTTTTTCCCCTTGCTAGATAATGGTAAGACTATAGGAAAAAGACTTGTTAATATAAGATTAAACGTTATTAATGAAAGTGATTGTTTCCCTATCAGATTAATATTTAGACAGATGCTTCTTTATTTATTTATCTTAAGAATACCAAGTTATCTAAGTTATTTATCTAAGATACATCTAGAAAATAATAGTTTAGAATTTTTAATGGTTTTTGGTAAACTGTTGATGATAAGTTATTATCTATACTTTATTTATGAGTTGTTCTTAAATATACTTGGCAGAAGAAAAAACTTTAACTATGAACGTATATCTTCAGTTATTAATTCTAGTTTGATAGTGTTGCAAGATGATAAAAATATGATAGAATAATACTAGGGAGGAATGAGAATGAAAATAGAAGTTAAAAAGACAATATGGCCTTCATTAATTAGTTCAGGAGTTATACTTGTGCTTGGATTATTATTATTTTTTAAGTCATCAGTTACTTTGATGGGGATATCTTATATCTTCGGAGGATTAATTATTGCAATTGGTGTTCTTGCTATTGTAAGATTTATTTCTAATAATCATAGTGATATATCTAATCAGTTAAATATTATCTATGGAATTATTTGTATAATTAGTGGAATTTTCTTTATTGAAAAGCCTGAGATTATTGGAAGTATAATTCCTGTTGTTATGGGAATTGGTATCATAATTAGTAGTTCATTAAAGATACAACAATCATTTAATCTTAAAAGTTTAAATAGTAGTTATTTCTTTTGGTCATTTGTAACAGCTTTATTAAGTTTAATTTGTGGAGTTATATTATTATTTAATCCATTTAAAGGAGCAGTTATTATTACGAAAGTTATAGGAATATTTTTGGTTATGTATGCTATCTTAGACATTTGTAACACTATTGTTTTAAAAAAGAGTGGTGTTTCTATTAGTGTTAGTACAGTTAATGATAAAGATATAAACTCAAAATCAAATCATAGAAAGGCAAAGGATGCTAAGATAATTAAAGAAGTGACTAAAAAAGGAGCTGAGGAAGAGTGATACTATTTAGTTTTAAGGAAATTTTAGAAAAACTAAGTACAACAGTAAATTCTTTCTTAGAAGCTTATGGTAGTAATCCTATCGTTTGGGTGTTGATATTAGCTGTAATTATTGTTATTGCCTTTTGGGGAATTTCTAATTTAGGTGGTAAATAAGTTTGTTTTCTATTGCAAAGCAAACTTTTTTAGTTACTTATAAAATTTTTAAGATAAAATTATTCCAAATATTGCTGATTTTAAACTAAAATGCTATAGTTATTGGTGAGAAATCATAGAAAGGATGTAAAATGGAAAAACTGAAAGTTGGCAAATCATATAAAATTCATAGTTATAAACATAATGGAATAATTTATAAATCATGGGATCATGCAATCTTTTTGGATTATAGAAAAAAAGAAGAAGTATATGTATTTGTTAATGATTGTGCAAATGTTTTAGAAATGGACGGTAGGACTTGGAAAACTAGAGAACCAGCTATCATATTCTTTTATAAGAATCATTGGTATAATGTAATAGCACAATGTAAAGCAAAGGGCATATCTTATTATTGTAATTTGGCTTCACCAGTATTGATTGAAGAAGGTGCAATAAAATATATAGATTATGACTTGGATGTCAAAGTATTTAAAGATGGGGGATTTAAAGTTCTAGATCGAAAGGAGTATGTATACCATAAAAATAAAATGCAATATCCTAAGAAACTTGACTCAGTAATACATGCAGAACTAAGTGACTTAATACAAAAAGTTAAGGCGAAAAACGAATGCTTTTCAAAGGAAACTATAGAAGAATATTATCAAAAATATATGAAAATGAAAAAAAGTAAAAAATAATTTGAAAATGTATTGACATAAACGATGTGATTTGTTAAAGTAGTAAACGTCACTTGAAAAAAGTGACAAATTAAGTCAATAAAAAATAAAAAAAGTGTTGACTTTATCAATTAAGTTTGTTATATTAATAACGCAGCTTGAAAAAAGCAACAATGTTCTTTGAAAACTAAGCAAAACGTCAATTACA
>CAKPPI010000019.1 GCA_934177545.1 uncultured Bacilli bacterium | reverse complement strand
GCCAGTTGGTGAAGTGGCTTAACACACTGCCCTTTCACGGCAGCATTCACGGATTCGAATTCCGTACTGGTCACCATAATGATTACAAAGCCTTATTTTCAAGGCTTTTTATTTTAAATTTCATTTAGCAAGCACTTGCTAAAAGCATGGTTTTATGCTACTATGTATATAGATGAAGGAAACTTCATATAATAAAAAGGAAATACTTAATATCCAATGTTTGAGTACTTACCTTAAATGTGGTTTGCACACAATCTATTAGATTGAGTGCTTTTTTATTTTATGACTACTTATAAAGTAGGCCAATTAGTAACATTATAATTACTACTAATAATGATATTAATAAATCTTTTTTAGACATAATATCAAGCCTCCTTCCTTTAAAAGAAGAAAAGCAAGCACTCTAACTATTAAGTATTTCAAGTGCTATTGTACTATTAATAATCATGCTAAACAATAAAAGAGAAAAGTTTTAATATTTTCCGTATTATTGTAAAAAGGAAATTAAATAAAAAAACAACTTATCTTTTAATTTAATTAGTTCAATTTCACTTTTTCTTTGTAAAAGTGTTGACATCACTTTTATTTTACGGTAATATTATAACTACGAAAGCAATTTGGAGACATACTCAAGAGGCTGAAGAGGCTCCCCTGCTAAGGGAGTAGGATGGGTAACTGTCGCGAGGGTTCAAATCCCTCTGTCTCCGCCATTTAGAATTTAAAACCCTTATGGGTTTTTATTTTATTTATAAGTAGAAAAGTCATAAATATCAAGCTGATATCTATGACTTTTTTTATATCATATTTTTACTACTTAATTTCATCATAAGTTTATCGATAAGCATTTCAAAGAAAGTATATAATCTATGTGATAAATACATTAAGATAAATGCTAAGAAAATCATAAAGACATTAAAATGTGTTATAGAAAATAAAGTAGTTAAGTTAAAGATAGCATATATAAACAGATAGAACATTGTACTAAATAGAATTAGTCTTATTCTATTAAATGGTCTACATATCTTAAATAAAAGGATAAATGAAGTATAACCAGTCAAAGTTAAACATAAGGTTGATATTTTAGCATAGCTAAGACTAAACACCTGCCCTGCTAGACATATTAGTAAAATATTTAAGATAATTGTAAAAGCCGGTGGTGCTGATTTTTTTAAGACATTCACTAAGAACTTTCCCTTTACTCTTTCTTTATTAGGTTCAAGCGCCAAGACAAATGATGGTATTCCAATAGTTACTACACTAGCAAGTGTTAACTGAATAGGAATAAAAGGATAAGACATTTCAATGAAAAGAAATAAGAAAGCAAGTATTCCTGCATAAATAGTTTTAACTAGGAAAAGAGAAGCTGATCTTTCAAGATTATTTATACTTCTTCTCCCCTCTGCTACTACACTAGGCATAGAAGCAAAATTAGAATCTAGTAAGACTAATTGGGATACACTTCTTGCAGCATCACTTCCAGAAGCCATGGCAATAGAACAGTCAGCTTCTTTTAGAGCTAAACAATCATTAACGCCATCTCCCGTCATGGCTACATTGTGACCAGCTTCTTTTAAAGCCCTAATAAGTAAGTGCTTTTCTTCTGGTTTAACTCTTCCAAATACATCATATTCTAAAGCTGCTTTTTTTATCTCTTCTTCACTATTTAAAGTAGATAAATCTATCACCTTAAGCTTTTCAGTAAGTCCTGCTCTTTTAGCAATAGCTGATACAGTAATAGGATTATCTCCAGATATAATTTTAATAGCTACCCCTTGTTCTTTAAAGTACTCTAATGTTTTCTTAGCTTCTTTTCTAACTTTATCTTGTAATAATATAAATCCTAAAGCTTGTCTTTCCTCATTCTTTTTACCGTAATTATTAACCTTGACTAGAACTAAAACACGATACTTTTTAATATAATCATCTAACATCTTTTGATAACTCTTACCATGATCTTTTAAAACAAATTCTACTGCTCCAATCAAATAGGTATCAGTAGCAAACTTTACACCAGAATATTTCTTTTCGGAAGAAAAAGGAATAACCTCTTCTACTTTCCACTTTGGTTTACGATAGTAAGCATCTCTTATAGCAATAGCAGTAGCATTTTTATCTTTTGTAGCTCCCATCATACTACCTAAAATATCTCCTAGTGAAGCTTTAGTTTCTCCATCTAGTGGAATGACATCAACTACTTCCATCTTACCTTCCGTGATAGTACCTGTCTTATCAAGACAAATCACATCAACTCTAGCAAGAGATTCAATACAATATAAATCTTGTACTAAAACTTTTTCTTTAGAAAGACGAATAACAGAAACAGCAAAAACAGTTGATGTTAATAATACTAACCCTTCTGGTATCATTCCAATAATAGCTGCTACTGTGTTAACAACAGCATTCTGCAAAGTATTACCAGATAAATATAGTTGTCTTGCAAAAAGCAAGATGCCAAGAGGAACTATAATAACTGAAATAGTCTTAACTATTTTATTAAGAGAACGCATAATTTCAGATGATATTGGTTTTATATATTTAGTATCACTTGATATTTTAGCAGTATAGTTATCATATCCAATATGTTCTACCCTAGCTTTAGCATTACCACTTACAATAAAACTACCTGATAATAGCATATCGCCTTCTTTT
Source organism: uncultured Bacilli bacterium (assembly GCA_934177545.1). GTDB lineage: Bacteria > Bacillota_I > Bacilli_A > RF39 > UBA660 > Onthousia. The sequence continues at coordinate 13,307 of CAKPPI010000019.1, read as the reverse complement.
TTTATTAAAGTATCACTTTCTCCCGTTATAAATGACTCATCAACTTCCACTACTCCATCTACTATAATAGCATCCGTAATTACTTGATTACCTAATTCAAGTATAATAATATCATCTAAAACAACTTCATCTAGATTAACATCATATTCTTTACTATCTCTTAATACTTTAACTTTTGATGCTGATACTACTGATAATTTATCGATAACACTTTTAGAATGTAATTCTTGAAATGTACTAATAACAGTATTTAAAACAATAATAAGTAGAAAACCAAGATTCTTATAGCTACCTACTAAAATAATTGCTACTGCTAAAACGGCATTTATTATATTAAACAATGTAACAGTATTTTCTAAGATGATTTCTTTAGCACTTTTTGTTTTTACATTTGTATTAAAGTTAACTAAATTGTCTTTAATTCTTTCATTTACTTGCTCTTTACTAAGACCAATATTCTTATCAGGATTATATCTTTTACTCATCTAATCACGTCCTTTCTTACCAATTATAACATAATAATAGAAGAATTTAGTAAAATATGTTATAGTATGTCTAAGAGGTGGATATATGAAAAAATTTTTAGCTATTTTACTTACAATAATAGCAACTGCAACTACTATTGTTTTAGTAGGACTATTTACAATTCCTTACGTTGGAAGTGAAATTATTAAGATTGCTGCTAATCAAGCACTTGATGATTCTGTTGTAGATAGTAATGACTTATATCAAGAAGCAGAAGACTTAGGTATTAGTCAAGATAAGATTGATAAGGCTTTATCAAATGATGAAATGAAAGAGTATGTTAATACTATTTTAAAAGAAGTAATTGATAAGAAGACTAGTAATAAAAGTGAAGTTGATGAAGAACTTATCAAAGAAAAAACTAAAGAATTTTTAGAGAAAGTTAATAAGAATTATGATATTAATCTATCAGATGAAAAGTTAAAAGAAATTAGTGATAATGCTAGTAAAGAAGTAATTGAATCATCTAATGAAATGATTGAAGATAAAGATAATCAAATATCTGGATTCTTAGATGTTATGACCTTTTGTAATAATTCCAAAGTAAGAGGTTTAACTATTATTTTACTAATCATAGAATTAGTATCTATTGCTCTTCTTACTCTTAAAAAGTTAAGTTTCTTCTTATATTATACTTTTATAGCTTTATTTACTGCTACTCTTACTGCCCTTTTAACTTTCTTTATAAACTTTGCAATTAGTGGTGAAAAAGAGTTAGAAGCAGTTGTAAAGCTTATAAGTAAAGGTTATAAATTAGCTTTAGGTTTCTTAATCTTAGGAATAGTATTTATAATCATTCATAATATTATTAAACATTATAGTAATAAAGAGGTAGTTCCTTTCTAGAACACCTCTTTTTTAACTATCTATGCTTAGATAAATACATTTATCTTGTAATTAATAATTGCCTAGCAATACTTTCTTTTCCAAACACCAATTCTTTTTGGACAAAATCAGTATGAATGAATCCTGCTTTTTTAAATGATTTAACAGCTCCTACTCTATTCACTGGAACAACATCAGACAATTCCCCAATATTATTTTTTTCAAAAGCTATTTTTTCCAATTCTAGCAAAGCTTCATACGAATATCCTTTATTACGATACTTACTTTGTATTACTATTCCCATACTATGAATATTACCATTTAAATAATAATACACTTCACCAATTGGTTCTTCTATATTCTTATCATAAATATATGCAAAATATTTATCTGGTTCTTTATTTATCCAGTTATTAAACCAAGCTATCATTTCTTCATCAGTCTTACTAATAGTACCAGTGACAATATCATAACCTTTTAGGTTTATATCATATCCAGCATTATAAGACATAGTTTTTATATCTTTCATCCACTCTTGTCTATAATGTAAATCTCGTATAGTAGGAATTTTTAAATATACTTTTTGCACATTACTAATCTCCTTTACTGATTATTTTGCAAAAACACTAATTAAGTCATTTCATCTTTAGTGTTAGCATTTGCCTATATATGCAGCAAACTAATTTTTCATATTATATTCACTGCATTTTTCCTCTAATAGTATAAAATTACAGCATCTTGATTTAATACGTTCATCTAGCTTACCGTTCTTATACTTCTCATACAGTTTTATTGCTTTTCCTTTAACACTTTTAATATTTTTATTAAGCCACAATAATTGTGATTTTAAAAGATTCTGTCTTTTTAATTCATATGTATCATTTGGCATAGAATTTAAATCAAACAATTCATAATTTTTTGGTGTCACTGGAATCATATTATTAAAGTTAACAACTCCATATCTTCCACCAGCAATCTTAACAATATCTAAATTATTTTTCATTTTCATATGTTTGACTTTGGGACTTGATAATGGTGCAAAATATTCACAATTTTCAACGACAAACAATATTCCAATAAACGGTCTTAATTCCTTGACTCCAGCATTATAAGATACCTTATTGTCAAACTGTCTTAAATAATTGCAATACTTATAATCAACTTTTACTATTTTAAAATTTCTTATCAAGATACATCACCTACTTAATGGATATTATATATTAATTTTAGAAAAAATAAAAGACTAGAGTTTGCTCTCTAATCTACTTTTTCAATTTCCATATAATGGCTGGAATCACCGCTTTTTTAATTACCATTTTCGGCTGGTTTCACCACTTTTTTAATTTCCATTCAGAGCTGGATTCACTCGCTTTTTTGCTACATAGTAGCATTACTATTATATGCATTTCTGCACCACATAATCATATATGTGCCTATAATATAACATATTGTTTAATAAATGTACAGCTTTTAAGCAAAGTTTTTGCTTTTATTAATCAATAAAAATTCTTTCATTCATATTTACTTATACTTTTATTTATTTTTTCAAAAACACTGGCTAAATCATCATGTATTACTATATCTGCTAAATAATCGTATGGTGTTTCATCTTTATTAATAAGGACTAAATGTTTCCCTCTAAAGTATGTTACTAAAGAAGAAGCAGGATACACCTGAAGTGAGGTTCCACCTACTATTAATAAGTCTGCTTCACTTACTTCTTTAATAGCTTCAGTTAATACTTTATTATCAAGAGCTTCTTCATATAAGACAACATCAGGTTTAATAATGCCACCACAACTACACTTTGGAATACCACTAGATTTAAAAACATAGTCACCACTATAAAACTTATGACAATTAAGACAATAGTTTCTTAAGATGGACCCATGTAATTCTAAAACATTTCTACTACCAGCCATCTTATCAAAGCCATCAATATTTTGAGTTATTATAGAGCTTAATAAGTTTTTATCTTCCATTAGTTTTAAAGTCTTATGAATAATATTAGGTTTATAATTAAGACTATTTAGCTTTTCTTTATAAAATTCATAGAATAAATCAGGATGTTTCATAAAGAAAGTATGAGATAAAATCTCTTCTGGTGGATACTTTCTTTTTTCTTTATATAGTCCATTACTACCTCTAAAGTCTTGTAAACCACTAGCAGTAGATACACCGGCTCCACCAAAAAATACTGTTTTTTTAGACATATTTATATAACTAATTAATTTATCTATCTCCATTTTTTCTCCCCTATAACCATCTTTTGTATTTTTTAATATACATCTTCTTAACTATTTCCTCTACTACTATATATAGTAGTGATAAGAAGATTACAAATATATAAAAGTTAAGTGGCAGATAAGTGAAATGAAATGATTTAATAGGTGCTAATAAAATTGGTAATATCATAGATGCTATTATACATAGAAAAGTAGAAATTAATAAATATTTATTAGCTGTTGATTCTATAAATGGTATCTTAGCCGTTCTTACAAAATGTACTATTAAGGTTTGCGAAATAACCCCTTCAATAAACCAAGCTGTTTGAAACATTACCGCATGATTAGCATTAAAACCTAATAAATAGTAAAAACCAATAAATGCTACTATATCTATTGAGGAAGCTACTACTCCCATAATATTCATAAATCTTCTTAAATCACTAGTATCCCACTTATGAGGTACTATTAAAAATTCTTTATCGACATCATCAAATGGTATCATTGTTTGTGACATATCATACAGTAAATCTTGAAGTAAAAACTGAATAGGAAGCATTGGTAAGAATGGTAAGAAAATACTGGCTAAGAAGACACTAAAGACATCTCCAAAAGCAGCTGATAAAGCCATTTTCATATATTTCATAATGTTTCCATAGACTTTTCTGCCTTCTAATACTCCTTCATAAACTACCTTTAAACTTTTCTTAAGAAGAATTATATCACTAGCTTCTTTGGCAATAGAAGTAGCTGTATTAACACTTATACCTACATCTGCTCTAATAAGACTAGGAGCATCATTAACTCCATCACCCATATAACCAACAACATGTCCATTCTCTTTTAGTAATTTAATAATATTATCTTTCTCAAGTGGAGTAAGTCTAGCGAAAACAGATACCTCTTCGACCATCTTTTTCTGTTCAGCTAAACTAAGTTTACTAAACTCTTCACCTGTAACTACTTTATCATTAGGAATATCTGCTAAAGAACAAATATTTTGTGTTGCTTCAACATTATCACCTGTTAATATCTTAGTAGTAATACCAACTCTTTTTAAATTATTAATAGTGTTTTTAACTCCTGGTTTAATTGGATCTTCAAAAGCTACTACTCCTAAAAAAACTAATCCTTTATCATCAGTAATATTATTATCAGTATACTTTTTACTAGCAAGAGCAATTACTTGCATTCCTTTTTTACTTAATTCTCTAGCTTTAGTTAAAATATCATCTCTTATTTTCTTATTAAGTTTAATTATTTCTTTATTTAAATAAATGCTATCACAACTATCTATTACTTCTATTAAAGCTCCTTTAATAATCATTCTATAATCGTTAGAATCTTTTATAATAATACTAGCTTTTCTTCTTTCATAATCAAATGGTATTTCATCTACCTTTTCATATTTATCTATTTCAATATTTCTTTTCTTAGCATAAGTAATAATCGCTTTATCTACTATATTTTTTATTCCCGTACTATAAATGCTATTTATATAAGCATATTTCAAAACATCTATACTATCTTTAAATTCACTATCAAGTGACAAAGTAAGTATTATTTCTCCTTTAGTTAAAGTACCTGTCTTATCAGTACATAAAACATCTATTGCTCCTAAGTTTTCAATCGCTTCACTTCTTTTTACTAAAGTATCTTTTTTAGCTAGTGATTTAGCACCTTTACTTAAGTTTACGTTAACTATCATCGGTAACATAGATGGTGTAATACCAACTGCTACTGAAACAGCAAAGAAGAAAGCTTCTAAGATATTGTGATGAATAAGGGCATTTAAGATAAACACTAATACTGTAATAACTAACATATATTGAATTAAGGTTTTACTAATTGCATTCATTCCTATTTCAAAGTTAGTTAAGGTCTTATTTTTTAGAGTTGACTTAGATATATTTCCAAGATAAGTATCCTTTCCTGTTTTAATAACCAAAGCTTTACCTCTTCCTGTTACTACACTAGTATTCATGAGTAATATTCTCTCCATTGAAAGTAAGCTTTTACCGTTTTTACTAATTTTCTTTTCAACGGGAACACTTTCACCGGTAAATACACCTTGATTAACAAATAAATCTTTAGATTCTAATAAAATAGCATCACTAGGTATAATACTACCTGCATTAAGTTCAATTATATCACCTACTACTATATCTTTTGTAGGTATCTCTTTTACTATACCTTGTCTAATAACAGTAGTTACTGTATAAATCTTTGATTTTAATTTTACATCAAATTTATAAGCCGAATAGTCTTGAATAAGTCTAATAATACTACTAGTAAGTGCTAACATTACAATTATTAAAGAACCTAATTTATCTCCTAGCAAAAAGTTAATAGTGGCTAAAATTATTAGGATATAGATAAATGGATCTTTAAAAGAATCTATTAAAAAGGTAAAAATACTTTTCTTCTTTTCCTCATTAATAATATTTTTTCCATATTCTTCTCGTCTTTTAATTGCCTCTTTATTAGTAAGTCCCATATCTTTACTATTAAATATTTTAAATAGATAATCTTTATTTTTATCTATATAACTCTCATATTCTTTATATAATGTTTCTTCATTAAAATTAACTACATCCTTTTTAGAAAACTTTGGTACCATAAAAATCCCTACCTTCTAATTAATTATAGACCAGTTTAGGATTTATTTCTATTTTTTTCTTATTTTTATCATATCTTTATCAGTAAGATGTCCAATTAATAGTGATGAGTTTACATCATGGTTACTATAATTTTCATTAACCTTTACTTCATCATAATTAGCATAACAATATTTACATAGGTGTTTACAAGAATTATAAGCACCAATATCTACCATTTCAACACAATTACAAAGATTTCCTTTTCTCATTTTTCCTTTTTTATAGTTATTACCAGTTAAAGAATAAGCTAGTTGTTTACTAAGACAATCTTCTTTGATAAAGCCATACTCCACTAAGTTTTCTTTTTCAAAACATGTTTGACAAGTAATATTATATTTACTAGCTATTCTACTAAAGTTAATTCCTATTTCTTTATAATCTTCTTTAGTAAAAGGAATTATCTTTAAACTATTCATATTCTTTCTTACATTCTTATAATCATCAATAAAAGAAATTATTATATGATTAGTACAGCCATCTAGTAAAGAACAAAGTCTTTTAAAAGCTTTAATATGATAATCTAGATTATACTTTTCACTTAGAAAAATAGGATCATATCTAATATAAATATTATCTTTACCAATAATATCAGCTATTTGTTTAACTCCTTCTATTATTAAACTTTTATTAGGAACATTTAGTTCTATATCGTTTTTATATGGTGTTATTGTTACATTAAATAAGACTTTCTTTTTAAACTCCTTTAGATAAGGGATTATAGGTAAAGGATTCTTAGTACAAAAGTATAATAAGTCTACATCATCAAAATAGATTCTACTTACTAAACTAGGATAAAAGGGATTTCTAACATCTACATAGCCATCTTTATATCTATTAACAAACCAAGGAGTATAAAAAGCTACTACATCAGTTCTACCACTTACAAATAAAATCATTTTCCACCATTATAATTTCTTGATTTTAAATTTACAGATAGGAACATTTTCTTTATTTGTCGCGTTATAATCAGTAACTCTTTTAGCATATAAGTCTTTAACAACATCATTTGTTCTTATATTACGAATATCTAGTCCTTTACTAAATCTATCTTCATAAAACTCTATAGCATCAGTATAACCGAATAGAAACCACCCTTCTTTAATTGAATCTTCCGAAACATTTACATTAATCATAGCTTGATTAGTTACAACAGATCCTAAAAAATCATACTTTCCATTTATAAAGCCATTCTTATAAGCTAAAAATCTTGTCATTATTATTTCTTCCATATTTTTCTTCCTTTCTTTTATATATTTTTCTCAAGTAGGATTATTATACCATAGAAATTATGTTCGTCAAGGATTTTTTATATTTAATTAAATATTAATCTTTACCCTTAGAATTATCATTGTTATAATCTTATTGGATACATTTGAAATATATCATATGCTTTCCCTTTCTATTTATCAAATGATAAAAGAAAGGTGGTGGTATTTATGACAAAAAGAAAATTCTCTCTATTTATTATAATATTACTCCTAAAATAGAAAAAGCATCTGATTTCACAACTATGTGATTTCAGATGCTATATCCATTAAGGGATTGCATTTGATTAGGCACAATCAAATGTATCCTTTTTATTTTATGCAAGTTTCCTTGACATATTCATAAAAACAATTTTTAACAAATCGTTTTTTATCAAACATGGTGGGCTGTTAGGGATTCGAACCCTAGACCCACTGATTAAGAGTCAGTTGCTCTACCAACTGAGCTAACAGCCCATGAATTGATTTACTACGTTAGTATAGCATAGATTTTTTTAAAATGGAATACCCAAATTGTAGTAAATCAACGATATTTTTAAGAAAACTAACTATTTTTCCATTTCTTCATGAATAATTCTTGTAATTCATTGCATTTATCAACGTCCATTGGTGGTACATCTTTTAATGGATTATTTATACCTAACTCTTCATATTTAGAAAATCCCATATGATGGAATGGTAAGAACTCTACCCTTTCCACATTATCAATCTTTTTTAAATATTCTACTAATGAATCAATATATTCTTCACTATCCATCATACCAGGTACAACTACTTGTCTTATCCAGACTGGTTTACCACTTTTATTCATCGCTTCAATAAATTTTAAAGAGTCATCCATTTCTCTACCTGTTAAATGTTTATAACCTTCTCTTGTAGTAAACTTAATATCAAATAAGATTAAGTCAACAAGACTAAGAATTTCATCATAATCACCTTTTCCTACCCCACAAGTATCTAAAGCGATATGAATATCTTCTTTCTTTAGCTTTTTACAAACATCAGTTAGAAACTCAATTTGAAGAAGGGGCTCTCCTCCAGAGAAAGTTACCCCTCCTGAGTTTCTTTTAAAATATGGTTTACTTCTTAAAATTTTCTTAACAAGTTCATCACTAGTAATATTATCTTCCCTTTTAACCCACATTTCTGGATTATGACAATAAAGACAACGAAGACGACATCCTGTTAAAAAGACAACTGTTCTAATACCAGGTCCATCAACAAGACCAAATGTTTCAATAGAATCGATTGCACCAGTCATTTACATTTTCTCATGGAAAGTTCTTGCAATTACTTCCTCTTGTTGCTTTCTTGTAAGTTTATTAAATCTAACTGCATAACCAGAAACACGGATTGTAAGTAGTGGATATTTATCAGGGTTATTCATAGCATCAATTAATGTCTCACGGTTTAAAACGTTTACATTTAAGTGATGCGCTCCTTGAATAAAGTAACCATCTAGTAATGATACTAAGTTTTCAATACGTTCTTCTTCACTATGTCCTAAAGTATTAGGAACAATTGAGAATGTATTAGAAATACCATCACGACAACAATTAGCCCAATCTAGTTTTGCTACTGAGTTAAGAGATGCAATAGCACCAGATGAATCTCTTCCATGCATTGGATTAGCTCCTGGAGCAAAGGCAACACCTGCTTTTCTACCATCTGGAGTAGCACCTGTATTAGAACCATATACTACGTTTGAAGTGATTGTTAAGATAGATAGTGTTGGATGAGCTTTTCTATAACAAGGATGTAGACATAACTCTTCATAGAATTTATTAATTATTTCTTTAGCAATATCATCTACTCTATCATCATCATTACCGAATTTAGGATAATCTCCTTCAATTTCAAAATCAACAGTTATACCATCTTCATCTCTAATTGGTTTTACCTTAGCATATTTAATAGCTGATAGTGAATCTACGGCTACTGAAAATCCAGCAACACCATAAGCCATTAATCTATTAACATAAGTATCATGTAGAGCCATTTGACCAGCTTCATAAGCATACTTATCATGCATGTAGTGAATAATATTCATAGCATCAGAATAGATTCTTGCTACTTCATGCATCATCTTATAGTAAGCTTCTTTTACCTTATCATAGTCAAGTACTTCATCAGTCATCTTTTCAAAACCTGGAATAACTAAATCACGTCTTACTTCATCAACACCACCATTTAGAGCATATAACAAAGTCTTAGCAAGATTACAACGAGCTCCAAAGAATTGCATATCTTTTCCAAGTCTCATGGCTGATACACAGCAAGCTATACCATAATCATCACCCATAGATGGACGCATCACATCATCATTTTCATATTGAATAGAGTCTGTGGCAATACTTACTTTAGCACAATATTTCTTCCAAGGCTCTGGTAACTTATCAGCCCATAAAACAGTCATATTAGGTTCAGGAGCACTCTCTAAGTTTTCTAGTGTATGAACAATTCTAAAACTTGTCTTATTAACTAATGTTTCTCCTTCTTTGGTCATACCACCTAATGAACAAGTAACCCAAGTAGGATCGCCTGAGAATAATTCATCATATTCTGGTGTTCTTAAATGTCTTGCTGCTCTTAGTTTAATAACAAATTGATCAACTATTTCTTGAACATCACTTTCAGTTAGAGTACCATTTGTTAAATCTCTTTCAAAGTATATATCAAAGAAAGCATCTACTCTACCTAAACTCATGGCAGCACCATTATTTTCCTTAATAGCTGCTAAATAACCAAAATATGTCCATTGTACTGCTTCTTTAGCATTATGAGCTGGTCCAGAAATATCAAATCCATAGCTCTTAGCCATTTCTTTAATTTCATTTAAAGCTCTATACTGCATTGATATTTCTTCACGAAGTCTAATAGTTTCATCATCCATAACTGTTATCTTCATATTATCCCAGTCATTTTTCTTCTGTTCCATTAAATAATCAATACCATATAAAGCTATTCTTCTATAGTCTCCTATTATTCTTCCACGCCCATAAGCATCTGGAAGTCCTGTTAATAACTTATTATGACGAGCACGTCTAATTTCAGCTGTATAAGCATCAAACACTCCATCATTATGAGTCTTAACAAGATTAGTATCTTTTATAAAATGTTCAAGAGTAGGATCCATCTTATAACCATAAGCTTCTAACTCTTGATAAACCATCTTTATTCCACCTTTAGGAACAATTTCTCTTTTACCAAGTTCATCAGTTTGAAGTCCAACAATTACATCATCATCTTCTGATATATATCCTGGTTTAAAAGCGTTAATTCCAGCAGGATTTACTGTATCTATATCGATAACATGTTTTTTAACTTCTTCTTTACACATATCATCATAGACTTTTAAAACTCTTTTAGTTTTATCAGTTGGTCCTACTAAAAAGCTTTCATCACCTTCATATTTTTTATAATTTTTCTTTATGAAATCATTTACATTAATTTCTTTTATCCAAGCTCCTTCATTAAAGCCTTTCCATTCTTCTTTCATCTTTCATACCTCCTACTTCTATAGTATATCATGTATCAAGTTTCTTACTCAAATATCTTAGAAAAATTTTACAATATTTTACCCATAAATAATACCAATTATTATTGTAAATATAACAGCAAGTACTAATAGTGAAATACCAGTAATTTTCAACACTTTATTTTTTTTCTTAAATCCTATAATGCATAAAAATATTATTCCTAAATATAGAAAGAAAAATAATAATATCATACCTAAACGCATACAAGCACCTCTTTCCATCTTTATTATTATCATAGCATATTTTAGTATCTTTTTTAGATAATAATTTTTATTTTTGTAAATTCATGTAAATTCTTTTTAGTGTTTATATTTAAATTTTTCTTCTTTTACCTTATAATAAAGAAAAGAGGTGGCTAAATGAAAAAAAGACTTTTATTTATAATTTCTATTTTACTAATTATTACTACTACAGGTTGTGCTAAAATATCTCAAACAATAACTGTTAATAAAGATAAGAGTGTTGATTTAGTTATTATTGAGGCAGTTAAGGAAAATAGTTTTACAGATGAACAGAAAAACACTATGATTACTTCCTTAAATCTAGATAAAATAAAATCATCCGAATATACTTTAGAAAACTACAACTCTAATGGTTATGTTGGATACAAAGTTACTAGACATTTTCCTAATATTGATAAAATAAGTAGCAAGGAAGAAGTAGTAGCTGATCTATCGATTAGTAATATAACAAATCAACAATATTTCTTTACCATAAAAAAGGGACTTTTTAAAAATACTTACTATGGTGACTTTTACTCTTCTGATTTAAACTCACTAAAAAACAATATTGATAGTAGCAATGATATTTATTCTTCTTCTGAAATTGATATAGGTTTTAATCTTTCTATTCCTACTAAAATAGGAAATAATAATGCTGGATATGTTAGTGGTGACTTAAAAAGTGCTAATTGGCCAACTTATTGGGATCAGCCAATCCAATTTGAATTTACACTATATAATTATAAAACAATATTTATTCTTATAACTTTATTTGTTATAATAATTTTTACTTTTATATATAAGTTAGTAAATAAGAGAAGAAAGAAATTAACTTTAGATAGTTATAATAACAATTCTTTATTTTAGTTAGTGAGGTTTTAAAATGATAAATTTATTGATTAGTACAAATAATTGTGCAGATTATGCACTTGCTAATATGCTTAATACTGTTCATCAAGTAATTAACATGATAGCAATAATTGTTCCCATATTATTAATCATTTCTATTATTTTTTCTCTAGTGAGTTTTCTAGTTAATGTTGATCAGAAAAACAAAGGTAAAAAAATAATTCAAAAAGTGGCATCAGCTATAATTGTTTTTCTCCTACCGACTATTGTTGATACAACTATGTCACTTTTAGATTATGCAGGTGGAGATATTGAAAGTAATAACTTTCAAGTAGCTAGTTGTTGGACACTTGCAGCTAAGGGAACTACCTCCGGTTCAAATATTACTAGCGGTGCAGGAACTAGTACTTCATCGACAAAAAAATCTTCTACTAACTCTATAACTGGTGACTTATCTGGATTAAAAAAATCTTCAAGTAGTAGTGGCAATAATAGTAACAAAAAAACAAATAAGCATACTAATTGGAGCCACTTATCAAGATATTATCAATCTGGTAGATATAGTGGATACTCAGTTTGTGCTAGTGGCTCAGGTAATAGTGTAGGAGCCGGAGCTTGTGGATTATGTAGCTATATGGCAACAAGATATATATTAACAGGAAAAGATACTAGTTTTATGTCATTTATGCATGAAAGTTGTAATACAGGGTTCTTTAATGGCATTGGTGCATCATGGCAAATCGTTAGACAAGGTAATACATATCCTAATAAATATGGAATTACTAGTAAAAATGTTAATCACAACGGAAGTAAAGAGCGGCTTTATAAAAGAACAGTTTCCGAATTAAATAATGGTAATGTAGTTGTTGTAATGGTAGGATGTGGACATCGAAATGTAGAACAAGGTGGATTTAATGCTACTTCTAATCAACACTTTATTGTTCTTGCTGACTATAATTCAAGTAGTAAAAAGATTTATGTTTGGAATCCAAACCAAAACAATCAAGGCTGGAAATCAAAAAGTCAATTAAAAAAATTTGTATTTAACAATCAGTGTTTAAGATTATATGAAGTTATGAAGGCAAAAAATTAAAAGCTGTTATAGATTAGTTCTATAATAGCTCAGACTGTTGACAAATAGGTAGAAATTTTACTTATTTGTCTTTTTATTTTGTAAAAATAATAAAAATTTCCAATA
>CAKPPI010000018.1 GCA_934177545.1 uncultured Bacilli bacterium | reverse complement strand
CACTAGCTCCTATTCTTGTAAATATTTTATCAAATATTGGTATAACACAACTCTTAGCAGGGACAAAAGAACCTATTTGAGCCATAATTACAGTAATAGCAAGCTGACGCATATAAGTTGATTTACCAGCCATATTAGGTCCTGTAATAAGTAAGATAGAGGTATCTTGATCCATTAAAATATCATTAGCAACATACTTTTCATTCTTCTTAGCCATTACTTCTTCTACTACTGGATGACGACTTTCTACTATCTTTATTTCATTCTTATTACTTAATGTAGGTTTTACAAAATGATAAGTATCTGCTACAAATGATAAAGAAGAAAGCATATCAATCTCTGCTAAAACATTAGCACACTTCTGTAAAGGTACAACATATCTTTTAACTACTTCTCTTATTTGCATAAATAATTGATACTCTAAATTAATTATCTTTTCTTCAGCTCCTAAGATAATACTTTCTTTTTCTTTTAATTCTTTAGTAGTAAATCTTTCACAATTAGATAGAGTCTGTCTTCTATCATAACCAAACTCTTCTTTTACTAAATTACACTGTCCTTTACTTATCTCAATATAATAACCAAAGACTTTATTGTAACCAACCTTTAAGTTCTTAATACCAGTTCTTTCCTTCTCTTTTTGTTCAAGCTCTAATAAGAAGTCTTTACTACCACTTGACAAATCTCTTAACTCATCTAACTCACTATTATAACCTTTCTTTATCAAGTTACCTTCTTTTAAAGAGATAGGTGGTTCTTCATTTAAACTACTATCTAATAATGATACTAAATCATCAAATACTTCTAGTTCTTTATCATATTTTATCTCTTCTAGTATTTTCTTAACCGTAGGTAGAGCTTTCAAACTAGAATTTAGCTGTAATAAATCTCTAGCATTTAAATTACCATAACAAACTCTTCCGATAAGTCTTTCTATATCATAAACTTGGTTTAGACTTTTCTTTAAATCATCTCTTAAAATAAACTCTGTTTGTAATACTTCTATATAATGATATCTTCGCTCTAATTCTTTTCTATCTACTAATGGAAACTCTAAATTCTTTCGTAGTAATCTACTACCCATAGCAGTTTGATTCTTATCAAGTAACCATAAAAGACTATAAGTTTTCTCTCTTAATCTTAAAGTTTCAGTTAATTCAAGATTTCTTTTAGTATGTTCATCTAATAATAAATGATTATTAATAAGTTCTACTTTAGCTTCTTGTAAATGCGATAAATCACCTTTTTTAGTATCTACTATATAAGCAAGTAAATGTTTAATACCTTGTTCTTTCCTCAAGTCTTTTAAATTCTTATAAATATAATTATACTTTTCTTCTTCATTATATATATTATAGATGGTAACATTTAACTGATAGGTCTTTCTAAGGGTATTAATAAAGTTTCTATCTATTTCATCACTTACAATTATCTCTCCAAAACCATGTCTAATAATCTCTTGTAATAGTTCTTGTAAACTATCATTTAAAACAGTGACATATATCTCTCCTGTAGATATATCAGCATAACTTAAGGTATAAGCATTAGCTGTATAAGTAATTGAGGCTAAAAAGTTATTCTTAGTATCATCTATCGAACTATCTAATCTAGTTCCTCTAGTTACTATTTGAATAACTTCTCTTTTAACCATATCTTTAGTAAGTTTAGGATCTTCTACTTGTTCAACAATAGCTACTTTATAACCCATATCAACTAACTTATCAAGATATCCTTCATAAGCTTTAAAAGGGATTCCACACATCGGAACTTTTTCTTCTAGTCCTGCTTGTTTACCAGTCAAAGTCAATTCCAATACTTTAGATGCTAAAATAGCATCATCAAAAAACATCTCATAAAAGTCTCCTAAGCGAAAAAAAATAATCGCATCAGGATTTTCATCTTTTATATTCATCCACTGTAACATTACAGGGCTTAGCTTAGTTCTATCTACTTCGTTTCTTAACATAATTTCACTTCCAACTTCTAACACCATCTATTATAGCTAAAATTTTGTTTTTGAACAAGAAAATTCGTGATAAAATAAGTCCTAGGAAGTGATAAAAGTGAATATGGAACCATTAGCAAAAAAACTAGAACCTAAATCTTTAAATGATGTTTTAGGACAAAAGCATTTAATTGGAAAAGGAGCAATTTTAAGAAACTTAGTAGAAAAGAAAAAACTAGTTTCGATGATTTTATATGGAAAACCAGGTATTGGAAAAACCTCTATTGCTAAGTCTATTGTTAATGATTTAGATATGCCTTATCGTTTTTTAAATGCTACTATTAATAATAAGAAAGATTTTGATACCGTTGTTTCTGAAGCTAAAATTTATAATGGTATGATTCTTATCATGGATGAGATTCATCGTCTTAATAAGGATAAACAGGATTTACTCTTACCCCAGTTAGAAAGTGGTTTAATAACTCTTATTGGAATGACTACCTCTAATCCTTATCATGCTATTAATCCAGCTATTAGAAGTAGATGTCAGTTATTTGAACTTAACGAGTTAGAAACTACTGATATTATTGAAGGATTAAATAAAGCCGTTAAATCAAGTTATCTTGAAGGTATTACTATTGATGATGATACTATTAAATATATTGCTAACTTAGCAGGAAGTGATCTTCGTTACGCTTATAATCTTTTAGAGATTGCCTTCTATGCTAGTAATGATCAAAAAGTAGATATTAATCTAGTAAAGCAAATCAACTCTAAGCCCGTTTTCTTTAGTGATAAAAATGGTGATGGTCATTACGATGTCTTATCCGCTTTTCAAAAATCAATTAGAGGAAGCGATGTTGATGCTAGTCTACACTATCTAGCAAGATTAATAACAGAAGGAGATTTAGATAGTATTTATCGTAGAATGAGTGTTATCGCTTACGAAGATATTGGTCTAGCTAATCCTAGTATTGGTCCAAAAGTTATAGCAGCTATAGAAGCAGCAGAGCGAGTTGGACTGCCTGAGGCAAGAATTCCTCTTGGAACTATTGTCACAGAAATGGCTTTATCACCAAAAAGCAATACCGCCCACCTAGCCTTAGATGAAGCAATTGAAGATATAGAAAAAGGTAATACTGGTAATGTCCCTAACCATATAAAGACTGACTCTAAAGAATATTTATATCCTCATGATTATCCTAATTCTTATGTTTATCAAGAGTATCTTCCTAAAAAGCTTAAAGGAAAGAAATATTATCATCCAAAAACAACTGGTTATGAAAAGAATATAAAAAATTATTATGATTTTATTGAATCAATGAAAAAGAAAGGCTAACAACTAACCTTCCTCTCACATATAATTTAATCCAAAAATAGCAATAATAATACTAAAGATTATACTTATAACTATTAACATTATAATTGTAGCAACAATACTAGTACCACCCTTACTAACACAAGTAGCTCTCACAATATTAAAATCTCCGTTTGAAACAGTTTCTTTAATCTTTTTAATTTCACTGGTAGCTTTTTTTAAATAAAGCTTATTGAATATAAATCCTATAACGAATCTAACTATTAAACTCAATAATAAAATTAGTCGTTCATTTTTAATAAAAAAGAAAGCATAAATACTACAAATACTTATAGCATCAACAATTAATCCTTGTAAGTACATTTTCCTATAAAACATATATAAGTCGGAAAGGAAAAAAGCAGCAAAGTTAAAGTGACGCTTAGTAAATTTATCATAGTTATTACCAACATATACTTTCAATAGTTCTTCATCAGACATATTATTAGGTATTTGTTGACTAGTAAATGTTCCTTGTGATTTAAAAGAATCATTTACAGTTATATTATTCGAAGAACTAGCACCATTATTATTTGATTTATTATTTAATTCATTCATTTTTATATCTCCATATAACCTCTCATTTTCTCAAGTATAACACATAATATATGATTTTTGTCATTATTTTTTATATTCATATTCCTAAATATCTTCTTCATCTAATATTTCTTCTATATTTTTAGTATCTGTTATCTTTTTCCAACCAGATGAAGTAATTCCTGGCTCTATTACTATTCTATTAACTAATTCTTCTAATAAAGAAGTACCATCCTTTGGAACATTAAATGTAGCAGTTATTCTTATTTTATCATCATCTAAGTCAGTTGTATCAATACTAATTAAACTAGCATCTGTCTTATTAGTACTTTGACTAATTAAAGTTCTAATTAAAAACTCTTGTTCTTCACTACTTACTACTTTTAACCTATATTTATCAAACTGCATCTTTTCAATATGTTTTAAATTAAGCTTACGAGTTATATTTCTTAAAACAACATTAGCTAGTAAAATAAATAAAGTTCCAACTAACGCTTCTAAAAGAAAGCCTGCTGCACATAAAGTACCAATCGCTGCATCACACCATAAAGTAGCAGCCGTATCTAGTCCTTTGATATTACCTTTATCTTTTAAGATAACACCAGCTCCTAAAAAACCGATACCAGATACTACTTGGGCTGCTATTCTTGATACGTCTTTAGCATTAGTAAGCAAAGAAAAGCTTACAAATAGAAACGATCCTAAACAAACTAATACATTAGTCCTTAAACCAATTACTCTTCTTCGCCATTGTCTTTCAAGACCTATTGCAAAACTAAGAGCAAAGGTAACTATTATTCTTAATAAAAAGTCTTGATAAATCATAATATTATTTTTCCTCTCCTTCTAAATTTTCTCTCATTAATCTTTCTACTTCTTCATATAGCTTCTTATTAGCATCTTCTAAGTCCATCTCTCCTACTTTAAAAGGAGTACCATATCTAATAGTTAAGTTTTTACTTCTAAATTTATAGTCTCCAGTAAGTCCGAAAGGGATGATAGTAGCATTAGTCTTTTTAGCCATGGATACCGTTCCAAACTTAAATGGTAGCAAGAAAACATCTTTTGTTTTATTTCTAGTTCCTTCGGGGAATAATCCTATAGCTCCTCCACTATTTAATACTTTCAAAGCTTTATCAGTAGCATTATGATCTTTTATACTTCTATCAACAGGAATACAACCAACTAGTTTGAAAAACCAAGCCATTTTACCGTCAAAGTATTCTTTCTTAGCCATATAGTGTATTACTCTTTTAGTAGCCATTATCGTTAGGCATTGATCATAAATATGTTTATGGTTACCTACTATTAAGATAGGTCCTTCTTTTGGTATTACTTCTTTATTAATTATCTTCGGATTATAATAAAATCTAAATAGTACTCGCATAATAGGTGTTAATAATGAATAACCTATCTCTCCTTTAAATCTTTTCTTTCCCACGTTCTTCTCTCCTTAGTTTATTGTTTTCTTCTTGCAGTTTTCTAAAATCAACTTTCCCAACCATTGTTCTAGGTAGTGACTTTCTAAACTCATATTCATATACTTTAGCATATCTTGGTAAGTTTTTACTACAAAGTTCTTTTAATTCTTTGACTAGTTCTTCAGTTTCTCTATATCCTTTATTTAAGACAATAAAGGCTTTAGGTACTTCTTGTTTATAAGGATGAGGAATTCCTACCACACTAGATAACATAACAGCTGGATGCTTTTCTAAGACTTCTTCTATTTGTACTGGATAAACATTATAGCCTGATGTTACTATTAGTCTTTTTAAACGACCTGTATACTTTATGAAGCCATTTTTATCCATCACTCCCAAATCACCAGAATGAAGCCAAACATTACCATCATCATGAATATGAAGAGCTCCATTAGTTTCTTTCTCATTATTATAGTATCCTAGCATGACATTAGGCCCACTGATACAAATTTCTCCCTCACTACCATATGGTACTTCGATATCCGACTCATTAAATATACCAATATAACATCCTGGAAAAGGAATACCAATTGAACCATATTCTAAGATGTTCTTAAATCCTAGACAAACAGCTGCTAAACATTCACTCATTCCATAACCTTGTACTATTCTAGTACTTGCTCCATGTTCACTTAAGTATTTATTTATTCTTTTTTCTAGACTAAGACTTAAGGTATCCCCACCAGATATAATATATTTTATATAATTAAGTTTAATCCTATCTTGTCTTTCACTCTTCATCATCGCTTCAAATAAAGTAGGAACACCAATTACAAATTCTGGTCTATGTTTCATTAGAATCTTATCAAACTCTTGGGCTTTAAACTGGGGAATTAAAATACATTCTGCTCCTACACATAATGGAGCATAAACACATACACCTAAACCAAAGCCATGAAAAATAGGCATTATTGATAAACATTTATCCCCTACTTCTAACTCATCAAAGACAATCTTTGCTTGTTCAGTTAGAGCAATAAAATTACCATTTGATAAGACAATTGCCTTAGGGCTACCAGTTGATCCTCCACTATGAAGCATAACAGCTGGTGAGTTTTTTCTACCTAGGAAATGATAGTCGCTCTTATAATCCTTACCACTATTCATAAACTGATCCCAATAAACATATTTACTATTATTCTTAGGTAATTTAGTCTTTAATCCTATTGATAAATTATATCCTACTTTAGTCAAAAATGGCATCGAGTCACTTGGTCTTACTAGTATTATCTTATAAACGTCTGTTGCTTCAATCACATTCTTTAACTTATAATAATCCATATCAATTAAAACCATCATAACTGATCCTGTATTAATTAAATCATCTCTTATTTCATTTTCACTAGCTAAAGGATGAAGCATATTAGATATAGCTCCTATCTTATTTAAAGCTAGAAAAGAAATAACCCCTTCTGGAGTATTAGGCATACAAATAGTTACTACATCATTCTTTCTTATTCCATAACTTAAGAAAGAATTAGCACATAAATCAACTTCTCTTAATAACTCTCTATAAGTAGTCTTCTTTCCAAAATAATCAAAAGCATTGTTATTAGGATACTTCTTCATATTTCTTTTAAAATTATCATACAAGGATATATCTGGTATATAAAGATTCATATCCCCTTTCTTATAGTATTTACTCCAAGGAGCTTTAGGCTTCTTCTTAAATCCTAAAAATCTAAAAAACTTCATATCTAATATACTCAATTGTTAACCTTCTTTCTTTTAAGTTCACTACTAATAAAACTTCTTAATTTATTATTTTCTATATCTAACTCATCTACTACTTTATATGGTTTATAAAACTCAATAGTGACACTTTTTCTAAATAGTTTATATTTATTAGTAATTGTAAAAGGTACTAATAAGGTATCTGTATCTTTAGCCATTTTAACTGCTCCTATTTTAAAAGGAAGAGTCATATCTTCTGTTCTATTAATAGTACCTTCTGGAAATATTCCTATTACTTTTTTATTATTTAAAGCTTCCTTAGCATTTCTTAAAGCATCTTTATCATGAATCTTTCTATTAACAGGAATTATTCCCATATGTTTAAAGACTAATCCTTTAACTCCTTTTACCAAACTATCTTTAGCTAGAAAGTGAATAGTTCTTTTAGAAGCTGACATTAATAGTAATGGATCTAAATAACTCGTATGATTACCTGCTAAAACAAAACTACCACTAGGAGGAATATTTTCTCTTCCTATATAAGTTGGTCTATAAAAAAAATTAAATAGTACTCTAATTACTGGTCTTGATATTTTATATAAAATTTCATCTTTCATGTCTACCTCACACTATTAATTATACTATACTTTTTTTTAATTTTATAGAAAAAAGTTAATCATTAATGACTAACTTCTCTTATTACTTGTTCTAATAATTCAGCTGTTTTCTCTACTCCTAAATAATCAACATTTAAAGCTATATCATAATTAGCAAAATCATACCAATCTCTATTAGTATAATACTTATAATGTTTTGCTCTTTCACTATTTATCTTATTTATTTCTTTTAAAGCTTTATCTTCTTCTAAGTTATAGTATTTAACTGCTCTTTTAACTTTATCTTGACTACTACTATATAAGAATACTTTAATAGTATCTTTATTATCTTTTAGGATATAGTCAGCACAACGTCCAACAATAACACAAGACTCTTTATTTGCTAGATCTTTTATAACTTTTTCTTCTGCTATAAAGATTCTATCATCATTATTATCTATATACTTAAATGAGGCAAGCTTCTGACTATTTTCTTCTACATATTCTTTAGATAATCCACTTTTCTTACTAATTAGATTTATTAAATTCTTATCATAAAAGTTAATTCCCATTCTCTTAGCAAGTAGTTCTCCTACATAGTGTCCACCACTACCATACTCACGAGATATAGTTATTACTATCTTTTTACCTTTATAAGTATTATTAACCTTTATATCTTCTAGATTAGTAGGTTTTTCTTTAATAGATAGTTTTCTATATTCAGAATAGAAAATGACTAAGGCAATAAAGAATGTTATGGCATCAGCGATTGGTCCTGCATTTAACACTCCATAGATACCTTTATGTAAATAAATAGCCATAAAACAAGCGATTGGAATAAATAAAATTATTTGTCTTATAAAAGATACCATTGTCGCTTTCTTAACATTTCCAAGAGATTGTACAGTAATTGAAGTTGTCATTTCTAAGAAGTTAAGTCCCATTACTAATAAGAATGAATGACATATTATAACAGCAAACTCTAAGAATAATTTATAATTAGGATCACTATTTGTAATAAAGATACTAACTATCTCTTTTGGGAAAAGATAGAAAATAATATTGAATATTAATCCAACTACTAAGTTTATAGTTAGTACTTTTCTTAATGTTTCTTTTACTCTTTCATAGTTTCCTGCTCCATAATTAAAACCAATAATAGGTTGGGCTCCAATAGATATTCCTAAGATAGTAGAAATATATAGACTATTTATCTTAGAGATAACTCCATAAACTGATAATGGTATATCTGCTCCATATTTAGTTAAAGCTCCATACTTAGTCATCATATTATTCATGAAAACAAATAAAGCAAGGACTGTTGATTGAGTAATAAATGATGACAAGCCAAGTCCTAAAGTTCTTGTAATACTCTTATCTAATTTAAATGATTCCTTTTCTAGTTTTACTGATTTTACTTTTCTAAGATAAAGTATTGCCATTACAAATGATACTATTTGACCAATAACTGTAGCAATAGCTCCTCCTTTTACTCCCATATTAAAGGTAAAGATAAAGATTGGATCTAGTATAATGTTTAGAATAGCTCCTACTACTAGTAAAACCATTGAGTATTTTGGTGAACCATCTGCTCTAATTAACTGTGATAATGCTGAATAAATTATCATAAATTGAGCTCCAAGAATGATTATTCTTCCATAATCTATCGCATACTGATAAACATTTTTAGTACAACCAAACATATAAACTAGTTTTGGTAAGAAGAAATAAGCAATAACACTTAGTATTATAGAAAAGATTATAGAAACAGTAACTGCATTTCCTACTATTTTACCTCCTTCTTCTTTTTTACCTTCACCTAGTTTTAGAGATAAATTAGCGGCTGCTCCATTACCAATAAGTCCTGCTACTGCATTAAAAATAATAACTAAAGGAAAAATAACATTAGTAGCAGCATTTCCTAATGTACCTACTCCTTTTCCAATAAAGATTTGATCAACAATATTATAAACTGAATTTATAAGCATACTAATAACACAAGGTATAGCAAATGAAATTAATAGTTTATTAATATTTTCTTTTCCAAGATCTACTTTTTTCATAAAACACCTCTTTCTTGCTTTTTAACAGCTTTTACAATATATCACATTTTAATTTTTTTCGTAAGTAAAAAAGATTACTTTTTTTCAAATAATCTTTTAATTTTTATCAGTTTTGATAAGCAACTTATTTTTTGTAGTATAACCAATCTCTTGTTTATAGTGTTCTATTTCTCTTTGTAACAATCCTATTCCTTTAGCCGAGTACATCTCATCTTCTTGCAAGGCTTTCACCTCAAGCATAGGTAAAATTATTTCTGCCACATATTTATCACTTTTGGTACAATTTGGATTTATTTTTTCTTCTTCTAACAAGAATTTTCTAATAGATTCTTTATTATCTATTTTTCTAATTTTAGGATTTTCTATTAACCAGTACATTTCTTTATCATAAACAAATCCCGTTGAAGTATCATAAATTAAACATCTTCCATCTTTAGTCGTTCGTGAAACGATACAGTGATCTGCATATAAAGGAGCATCACAAATGTATTCAGGATTAAGTCTTAAACTATCTACTGTCGCATAAATCAAGTTAATATCATCATCTGTATCTAGAAATGCTCTAGCCAGCAAGAAAGCTCTATCATAACAATATCCATTTGTCATAGCATCAGATAACAAAATTATCGAAGCAGGAAGTCCTCCATAATATATATTACGCAGTTTTTCTATCAATTTATCATCATAAAGACTTATAAGCCCCTTCTCCAATCCTTCTATTAACAATTTCTCTGCTTTTTCACAATATATTTCCCATTCTTTTTCTTGCATTTTAGTACCATTCTAATTAACTTTAAGTGTATTATTAGTAGTAAGTTGATATACTTTTTTACCACTTTTATTGTTTTCATTTTCTTTTACTAAAGCTCGATATAAAGTACCATTGCATAAAGGAATACCTTTTTCTTTTAAACTAGTAACTGCTCGTTCCACATTTTTCTTACTATAAGATACACTAATATTTTCTAGATAAAAGTTTGCATTATAAATTGACGTTTGTCTTTTCATTCTTTCTATTTTTGAAACAGTTACATCTTCAAAAATATCTTTATGAAGTTTCATATATTGATTTATTAGTTTACTAGCTTTGTCACTTTTAAATCTTGATGAAATATTTGCTATTAAATAAGGAGATAAACCGTATTTTTCATAATGTTCATATAAATCATATGGTTCTTTTTCTTTGTGGCATCTTTTCATTTCTAAAGCAATTTCTCTTGATGAACGAAGCATTGTCTCAACAAATTTTCTACTAGTTTCTCTACATTTCTCATTAACCTCTTCTGTAAGATCATTATCAATATTAGCACATACTTTTCTAAAAAGATTAAATTCTTTTACGCTTATTCCTGAAGCTTTACAAAAATTACTAATAGTAGTTATATCCTTATTAACAAATGATCTCATAGCTTTTACTGCTTCTACTCCATACTTTTCAATATTATCCTCTGTTCTTTTCTTTGCATTTTCCCTAGTACGTTCTCCTGCTTTTTCTGCTTGAATTTCACTAATTTCAATTTTCTTATTTTGGATTATTTTAGCAAGTTCTTCATCTTCTCTTGCAATAGTAAATAATGACATTTGTTGTTTCATAGAAATATTGTATTTACTTGAAATATAAGTATAAAATTCATTCATACTACTAAAATTACTATTTTTAAAGATGTTAACTAAATTTTCAGCTTTTCTAAATTCTTCTTTTCTTTCTTTATCTTTTATTTCTCTTTCAAGCGATGAAACAACCAAAGATAATGCTTTTTTATCATCAATTTTCTCACTTGCAAAAGAAAGAATCTCAAATGCTTGATTATAATCATAATCTTTAGTATCTATATATTCAGTTAAGCTTTTTCCTTCCCCAATTAAAAGTAGGAATTCTCTAGATTCTTTTAGAGATATTTTGTCAATTCTTTCTTTATATACAGAGCGATATATATCATCTAGAGTTTTTCTTCCTAAAGCATGATTATTCACAATTTTTGCTGAAGCAAAATATCTTGTTTTATCATAATAATCACGAACTCTAGCAATATTTAGTTCTTTTAGAGGTAATGAATTAAAGTAATCACTAGCTTCTTTCATGCTTCTACACCTATCATTTACCTCATTTATTTCACTATCAATTGAGTTTTTAAATAAATCCTTGTATCTTTTTCTTAACCAGTTGCAAACCTCTTTAAATTTTTGGATATCTTCTATACTACCATACTTATCTAGATAATTTTCAACTGTATAATCAGACAAAGTTGAAAGATGTTTAGCAAGTGGTAATAATCTTTTTAAAGTGTCTATAGTATATATTTCTTCTGTTTCTCTAATAGTTTCTTTTTCCTTTTCTATCAGTGGTAAAAAATATTCTCTACCACTTTTGGTTTCTAATAAATATGGTATGTAAGGAGCAAACTTATCTAATATATCAGACTTACTTAAACTTCCTATCATGTAAGAAAAAGTATAAAAATCAAAGTCAGTATTATTAGTATTTACCTTGCAGTTAGCAATGTTTTTTTCTAAATTTTCTTCTTCTTTTATACTATTTATATAATTATTAAACTCATCAAACTTAAATTCAAATTTTTCTTTTCTATATGTATTATATAAATATTTTATTTTTTTTGTATCATTAGAATAAGACAGATTACAGCTTAATCTTCTTCTAGTTAAGTCTAGCGAATTAGTAAGATTTTTAAAATTAACAATCTCATCTGTATAAGTACAGTCATCAAATGTTTTAATAAAATTCATCACACTAGAAAAATCAGTTTTTATAGAATCAAGATCAAAAGCATAATTAAGTACATTAGCTTTTTCTAAAACATCAACATGATCAAACCCAATATTTGCTGCTAATAGTTTAATAAATTTCAATTCATCGCTGGTATATTCTTTTCTTTTTATGTTTTCAATTAATTGCTTACCATTAAAATATTTATTCTTATAAGTTTTTTCATCTAATTTTAAAAATTTAGTTAATAATGAATAATCAATTTCATCTCTACAGTAAGAAAAAACTTCAAGGAAAAAAGATGCTTTATCCAAGCCAACAGTACTGTAGTACAATTTTTTTAATATATTCATATCATCAGTTGTAACTTCATAATTTTCATCGCTAGTAATTTGTTCTACTTTGTCTAAAGCTTCTATAAATTTCTCTTTACTATTCAAGGTTGTTATTTTTATCTTTGTTAATTTTTCGTCAATATAATTGTACATAACATCGGTAGCAAGTTTATTATATTTATTATCAGTACTAGTTAAATAGAATAATGTTGCTAAATACTTACTATCATCAAAACTATCAGCAAAAGCTCCTCTTTCTATTATCGATTTAACAACAAATGGTAAATTAGAAGAATTATTTTTAGAATAAGAAGAATGTGATGCATTCATATATTGAGCCACAGCAGCCATCAAATAATTAACATCTCTATCAGTTATTCCAGCCATACTTAAAATTTTTGAAGGATTTTCAGCTATCACAGAGGAAGCTATTAATATTCTCCCTTTCTTATTAGCATATTTAACTTTAAAGAATTCATGCAAAATGTTTTCTCTCATTTTCTCTTCTAGTTCTTTTAAATACTCATCTTTATTAAACATAATTATTCCCCCTTAAGTGGACATATTATATAATAAAATAAGCTTTTTGTCAATTTAACATGTTTTGAGACGGAGTAAAAATTTATCGGAATGCATAAAAAAAGAAAAGATTCATGGTATAATATACCTGTAAAATCAAAAATAAAGGAGTCTTTTCATGTATATTTTACCATAGATTTTAAATATTAGTTCAGAAAATTCATTTAAATTAATTATATTAGCAAAAAAATAATCACGAAAGAAGTTGTTAATCTTATATACATTCTTCCATTAGAAGTTAATGTATTAGAATCATCATCTTTACAATCTAAATCACAGCCATATTTTTCTAATATTTTTACTTTTGCCATAAAACTTTGCACTTTCCTTATAATAACAAAAAACTAAACAGTACTTCTAGTTAATGTTTATTACTACTCAAAAAGCTCGAGTATCAATCACTATGGTGCTGGTAAGGAGTTAGTCTAACAATCTCTAGACAAAAAGATGATAGTAAGTAATGCTTACTTACTAACTAAAAATATATTACCATAAATAAAATGATTTTTTATAAATGTCGAGCATTATTTTGAAGAATAATATTTTCTTTATCTAAATCAATACCATTTTGTGATGAAATAAATTCTTTATAAGAAAAAACTTTTTTCCCAGATAAAGTATAAACTGGAATATAAATTTCTTTTTTAACCAAAGTATTTTTTAATATTTCTATATCAATATAATTATCTTGACTCTTTTCAGTATCAATTAATATATAATCAACATCTGTCATTGATATACCTGTTCTAATTCCCCAATGGTTAATTCCATCAAAACCAATTTGAAATGCCTCAATTTTTTTAGAATCATATTCACAATTTATTTCATCCACTTCATTTCTAGTTATGTTTATATTGTTATTATTTCTAATTACAACATATATATTACCAAGCCATTCATAGGTAAAAGATTTTTTAAAAAATGAATCAGGTTGAATAGCTTTATTATCTTCTGTTACTATTTTGAAAAAATCTATATCACCTGGTGTTGAATCAAAATTTATGGTCCCATTTATCATTCCTAAATATTCTTTTGAAAAATTACCATTCTCAACCGAATCAATAAAAACATTTATATCACCAATAAACCTCACAAAATCGTTATTTTTTAGTTTAAAGTCATTGTCTCCAATACTTTCTTCATTAATGACCCCTTTTTCTGTAGTTAAAAGAATAATCTTATCCATTTCATTTATTAGTTGTTCATAAGAGGTATATCCTAATTGATAGAAAAAACTTCTAACTATTCTATCTAAAAGGGAATATCTATTCGTAGGATGAAAATAATCTGATATAATCCTTATTTTTTCAACTATGTTTTTATTTTCTAATTCAATATCATTTCTTGTTTGGGTAAATTCCTTTAGCCTTTCTAAACTTTTTTCAAAAAAATTTAATAATTCAAGTTCATTTTCATCAAGTAAATTATACTGAACATTCCCATTTATAATACTTAAATATAATGAATTTCCTTCTTCAAGTTTTTTCAGATAATCTCTAAGAGATGAATTATTGGAAAAAATAGAAATTCTTGCAATATCATTATATATAAACATAAACTTAACATCATTAATTATTTTTGTTTGTTTATCAGTTTCTAAATTTTCAAAGTTTTTATTAAAATGTTTAATTATATATTGTTTAACATAATCGTTTTTTAATTGTGGTGCAAGCTTCTCATTTAATCTATCTCGAAAGAAATATTCCATAGACAATAATGAACGGTTTCTATCAAAACATTCTAATTTAGGATTTAAAAATTTAAATACCAAAAATATTTTTGCAAATTCAGGAATATCATCTTGAAGAAATATTTTTTCTATATTATTATATTTTTCCTCAAAATCATTTTCAAATATTATTTTTTTAACTAAATTATAATTTAACTTTCTCATTATGTTAGAATTTGAATTATATGTTTTTTTTATATATTCATAATACTTTTTTAATATAATTGGTATTTCTACATTATTTTTAATATATAAATCTTCTATAATTTTAGCAGTTTCATTAATATTAAAAGAACAAAATTTTCTTAATATCTCAGAATTATTTAATAATTGAGTTTGCAATTCTAAAGAAAAATCCTTAATAAATTCTTTTAATGCATAAATATTAACTCTATTTAAAATATTTTTATTACTTAACATTTCAACTTTTGACTCATCATTTTGCAAATCATAAATCAAATCTATCAAATAATTATTATCTATTTTTTTTAAAGTTTCAGAATCTAATAATAAATTTCTTATTATGTTTTCATCATTTATATTATTAAAAATAAATGCGCCAACATTAATTTGCTCTAAAGCTTCATTGTAATCACTGCTAGAAAAAACATTTAAAAGTACACCTAAATCATTAGAGTTCAATTTCAAATATCTAATCAATTGTCTACTATCAATCTTTTCCATACTATCAAATCCTAATCAATTAAGTTATAACACAACGGTTTTACAATTCAAAACCATTATCTTTATTTTTTATATTTTTATTAAACACGTAGATTTTTATTGAAAGTGGCTGTCATGAAATTATTTTGTTTCATAACAGCCCTAATCTATTACTTAAACTCGAAAAGTTCGAGTTTCCTATCAATCTGGTGCGATAGTTAAGATAGTTCGAAACCATCACAACAAATAAATAAACAATTTAATTCTATAACCATTATACCAT
>CAKPPI010000017.1 GCA_934177545.1 uncultured Bacilli bacterium | reverse complement strand
AAATAACTCTACAGGAATAACCGAAAAAGCACAAAAAAGCATAATTTCTATTTCCTTGAAACTAAGTCCTACAGTTCTAAATAACTCACCTCCATAATAAATAAGAATAAACTGAACTATTACAATGAATAATATAACTATCATAAACATTCTATTTTTAAATAGATTAGCAAAAATATTAAGTCTTGACGTTCTAGCATTAAAACTATTAAAGATACTTATAAAAATAAATAGTCCAAAGAAAGCTGTTAAAAAATACTTATCATTTATATCAGTTCTAAAGAATGAATGAATATAAGGGCTCTTTAAAAAGAAAATACAAAGCAGTGATGAATAAACACCAATAAATACTATTTCATGTATCATATAATTATTTAAAATAGGTTCATACCTATCTTTTGGTTTTTCTTCCATATATTCAAGAAGAGGAGCTTCATAAGAAAAGGCAATCCCTGCTAAAGTATCCATGACCATATTAATCCATAGCATCTGAATAACTGTTACCGGCGTAGCTACTCCAATAAAAGGTCCAATAATTGATAAGAATACAGCACAGAAATTAACAGTTAACTGAAAAATAATAAACTTTCTAATACTCTTAAAAATTGTTCTTCCATAAAGAATTGCCTTAGTAATTGAATAAAAATTATTATCAAGTAAGATAATATCACTTGCTTCTTTGGCTACTTCTGTCCCGCTATTCATAGCAAAACCTACATCAGCTTTCTTTAAAGCCGGAGCATCATTCACACCATCGCCCGTCATCCCTACTACTAATTCTTCTTCCTCAGAAATTCTTACTAGCCTACTCTTATCTTGAGGAAGGGCTCTTGCTACTACTCTTAAATTTCTTAAGTTTTTCTTTAATTCACTATCAGACATATTAGCAAGATCAGTACTAGTTAATACTAAATCGGTACTAGTTTTTATAATACCAACTTCTCTTGCTATAGAAGTAGCTGTTTCTTTATTATCTCCAGTAATCATTACTACTTGAACACCAGCATTTTGAACAATACTAACTGCTCCTTTACTTTCTTTTCTTAATTCATCCTTAATAAGTAGTAAAGACAAAAGAACAATTTCATCACTATCATTCTTACTATAACCAGTTAAAATAACTCTAATACCACACTTAGTATACTCATCTAATTTTTTTAAAAGAGTGGAAGATATAAATCTTGTTTCTCTACCATCAATTGATAAATATTTACTACATTTCTTTAATAATAACTCAGGACTTCCTTTAATATAGGTGATATTTCCATTATCATTAACTACTACTTTGGAATATTTATCTTTACTATTAAATGGTTTTTCTTTAATCTTTGGTAATATAACTGGTTTCTTATTAGAAATAAAGTTTACACAAGCCTGATCGGTAGCATTACCACCAATAAATTTTTTTGTTACCTTATCATAGCTGCAACTATTATTTTGAATTAAAGATTCATCTAATAATCTTAAGTATTTTTTATGACTAATCAGTTCCTTATTACTATTAACTACTTTCCCATCTCCTAAAATCATCCCTATTACTTCAAGTTCACCTTTAGTAAGCGTACCTGTCTTATCCGTAAATAATATATTTAAACTACCAGATGTTTCTATTCCTACTAACTTTCTAACTAAAATATTATCTTTAAGCATCCTTTTCATATTACTAGATAAAACTAGAGTTATCATCATTGGTAATCCTTCTGGGACTGATACTACTATCATCGTTACTGCTAGAGTTAAAGCATATAAAAGATGAGCAAATAATAAAGACAAATCACTACAATAGGTAATTATTTTATTTATATCAAACTGATTATTAATAACTAAGGAAAAGAATAGATATGACAAAGCAACAAAGAAAGCTGAACAATAACCAATTCTACTAATTATAGTTGCTAAATGTCTTAATCTAGACTTAAGTGGACTTTCTGGTTGCACATCTTGTAACTCCTTAGCTATTTTTCCATAGAAAGTGTTAACACCTACTTTAGTTACTAGCATCTTACCAGTACCTTGATAAATAACACTACCTCTAAATAGTTCATTTGTCTCTTTAGGATTAAGTCCTTTTCTAAAAGGATATTTATATATTTCTTTACTTTCCCCTGTAATTGATGACTCATCAATTGTTAAATTACCTTCTAGTAAGATGCCATCAGCTGGTATTTTCTCACCGTACTCTAAAAGAATAATATCCCCTACTACTATCTCTTCGATAGGAATACTAATAATACCTTCAAATCTCTTGACCTTAGCTTTAGTCTTAGAGGCTTCTTGTTGTAACTTATCAAAAGCTTTCTCACTACCATATTCTGATAAAGTAGAAATAAATGAGGCTAGAAAGATAGCTATTGCTATACCAACTGTTTCATACCAGTCAAAGTCTTTAATTAAAAATATAGTTTTTATTCCAAGAGCAATTAATAGAATACGAATTATAGGGTCACCTAAACTTCTAAGTAATTGTTTAAAAAAGGTATCTCTATGAATAGTCTCTAAAGCATTATTACCATATTTTTCTCTTGATCTAGTTACTTCTTCCTTACTTAATCCATCAATTCTAATCTTTTCCATAGATACCCTCCTAATAAATGGTATGTTATATTAGAAAGTAGTATCTAAAGAAAAACTATCTAAAATTAGACAAAAAAACAGATAAGAGTTAACTTACCTGTTACTTATATTCTTATTTACTTTTTACTAACGCGATATAATTATTTACTTGGCTAGCCCAAGTGGTACTAGCTGCATATTTAGGTCCCATAGCATTTGCTGTAGTTAAACCTTTAGATACATAGTTTTTATATAGATTATCAATATAACCCATAATACCTTCATCTAAAGTAGGATATGCTTTATAGCTTCCTCCTCCACAAGATGGTCCACCTTTTTGTCCACCTACATTGTTACAACTACGAACTAGATTACTACACATTCCACTATTACATCCAGTTTCATGTAAAATAATAGCAGTAGCTAAATAAGGATCAACACCTAATTGTAGAGAATAACTAGCAATTAAGTAACCTTTTCCAGCTATCGTTGACTTTAAACTTCTATTTAATTTTTCTGCTAACTGATTTAGAGTCATTCCATCATAAACGATTGGATCAACTGGTGTAGTTGAGACATCTTGATAAGTAGTTATCTCTTTAACTTCATCTTGAACTTCTACCTCTTCAGTAGGAGTATTATCATCTGTCAAAGGATTTTCAACTTTCTCTTCTACTATATCATTATTATTTTCATTTTCTTTTTGACTTACTTTTTCTACTGTACCAGAAGATAAATCCTTCATAGTAACTTTTTCATAAATTACACTATTTTCCTTTTCTATTTGAAAAGACCTATACTGTAAAAATATGGCGGCTCCTATCATTGAAACTCCTAAGAATCCAAGTGATAAGCTAAGCCTATTCGCTTTTTTCATAGTTCCTCCTTCAAATAAGAACATCTATATTGTAGCAAATATGTATAGTTTTGTCAAATTTGCACATTTTTCAACATATTTTTTTGATTTTTTAAAATAAATATGATAAAATATACGACCATAAGGAGAAAGAGAAAATGAAAAAAATAATAACCAACTTTTCTACTAAAGAAAATCAAAGATTTATATATTCTACTATGGAAACACCAGCCATAATTACTATGGAGAAAGTCATAAAAAATCATTTATACAATTATAGTGCTTTTGAAGATATATACAATTTGAAAAAACAATTTGCAGTATTAATTGAAAACTATCCAGATGCCTTAACTGATGACTTCGTTCTAGCATCTTATAAAAAATTACAAGAGTATGCAACTAAGAACAGAGTATCATTAGAGAATTGTTATAGTTATAGAAATAAAGAATATAATCCTAACTATAGAGAAGGAGAAGTTAAATGGATTGATTATGGAATAAAAATTATCCCAGATTTTAGAACTGTTAATATTAAATATATAGATATAACAGGATATCATTTTTTAGCTAACAGAGATTTAATAGCAAAACATCGATTAATTCTTAAAGACAAAAGTGGAGTAGTAACAAACTATAACATGACAATTGCTGATACTAATGAATTTATTTTTGAAAAAGATGCATTAGACTATATTGAAAAGAAAGCATATGTAAAAACCATTTAATACTTTATAATATGTAAAAAAAGAAAAAAGGACTAAACTTCTATCAAGCTTAGCCCTACTTTTTTATGTTCTAAATCAATACTATCAACATAGCAATCAACTATATCTCCTACTGAAAATCTTTCTGATGGATGACGTAAATACTCATTACAAAGTTTAGATATATGAGCTAGTCCATCATTTTTTAAACCTATATCAATAAACAAACCAAAATCGACAACATTACGTACTGTTCCTTGTAGTTTCTCACCCTTTTTCAAGTCTTCAATATGTAGAATATCACTTCTTAAGACTGGTTGTGGATACTTATCTCTTAAATCTCTTTCTGGTTGTTTTAAACTAGAAATTATATCATCAAGAGTATACTTATCAATATCAAGTTTCTTTATTATCTCATCCTCATTTATTTTATCTAATGCTTCAATTAGTTTCTCACTACCTAAATCATTTACAGATAGATTTAAATATTCCAATAGTTTCTCTACTTTCTCATAGCTTTCTGGATGGACACTTGTTTTATCAAGAGGATTATCACCATCTACTATTCTTAAGAATCCAATAGATTGTTCATATACCTTTGGAGTCATTCCCTTAACTTTTAGTAATTCTTCACGAGACTTAAACTTTCCTTTTTTATCTCTTGTATCAATTAATTCTTTAATAACTTTTTTATTTAGACCTGATACATAAGAAAGTAAACTACTACTTGCTGTATTAATATTAACTCCTACTCCATTAACTGTTTTTAATACAACAAATCCTAGTGATTCATCAAGTTTTTTCTCGGGTACATCATGTTGATATAAACCAACCCCAATACTTTTAGGATCAATCTTAACAAGTTCTGCTAAAGCATCTTGAATTCTTCTACCGATAGAAATAGCACTTCTTTTTTCTACCGTTAAAGAGGGAAATTCACTAATTGCCAAAGGACTAGCTGAATAAACTGATGCTCCTGCTTCACTTACTATTACATACTCTACTTTTCTTTTAGCATCTTTTATAGTATCAGCAATAAAGGCTTCACTTTCTCTAGATGCCGTTCCATTACCAATAGCAATTATATCAATATTATACTTATCAATTAATTCTAGTATCTTCTTTTTACTACCTTCTATATCGTTATGGGGTTCAGTTGGATAAATAACTGCTATTTCAAGTGGCTTTCCTGTCTTATCAAGTACTGCTAATTTACATCCTGTTCTAAAAGCTGGATCATACCCTAAAACAACTTTATCTTTTAATGGTGGTGTAAGCAAAAGATGTTCTACATTAGATGAGAAATTTTCAATAGCTCTATCTTCACCTTTTTCTTTTAAGTCTGCTCTTATCTCTCTTTCTACACTAGGAAGAATTAATCTTTTTAAGCTATCTTTAATAGCAGATTTTACTAAAGGATTAACAAAAGATTCCCTCTTAATTATTTTCTTTTCTAAAAACTCTATAATTTTTTCTTCATCATAATCAAGTTTTACAGTTAAAACCCCTTCTTTTTCTCCCCTATTAATTGCTAAAATTCGATGTGGTTTTAATCCTTTTAATGGTTCAGAAAAATCATAATAGATAGTATAAGTAGCATTTTCATCTACACTATTTTTCTTTTTCTTACTAGTAAGTGAAGCATTTTTATATAGAAAACTTCTAATCCATTTACGATAATAAGCATTATCACTTATCCATTCAGCAATAATATAACTAGCTCCAGTTAGAGCTTCATCTATAGTTTTCACCTTATCATTAACAAACTTACCAGCTAAACTATCAAGACTACCAGTCTCTTTAAAAGCCATAATCATCTTAGCAAGAGGTTCAAGCCCAAGAGCAATAGCTTCTGTTGCTTTAGTTTTCTTCTTTTCTTTATATGGTCGATATAAATCTTCTACTTCTACTAATTTTTGACAAGCTAAAATTTCTTTTTTTAACTCTTCTGTTAACATCTTTTTTTCATCTATTAATCTAATAACATCTTCTTTTCTCTTTAATAGATTCTCTTGATAAACATATACTTCTTCTATTTTTCTAATTACTTCTTCATCTAATGCTCCAGTTGCTTCTTTTCTATATCTTGCAATAAATGGAATAGTATTTCCTTCACTTAGTAAAGTTAAAACTGTTTGTACTTGTTTTTCACTAATGTTTAAGTCTTTACTCATTTCTTTAATAATCATTTCATTCATCTTGTATTACCTTCCTTACTAGTTAATTATAATATCTAA
Organism: uncultured Bacilli bacterium; assembly: GCA_934177545.1. Classification (GTDB taxonomy): domain Bacteria; phylum Bacillota_I; class Bacilli_A; order RF39; family UBA660; genus Onthousia. The sequence continues at coordinate 10,457 of CAKPPI010000017.1, read as the reverse complement.
AATACTTACTTTTCAAGGAATTTCAAAAGAAAAGCTTATAATAAATTTATCTCTTTTAACGATAAACTAGTATGTTTACTTATTTCTTCTTTTGATAGATTTGTACTTAATAAGCTTCTAGCTATTTCTATTCATTTCATTTACTTTCTCTGCATCATAATAACATCTCTTTCTTATTGTCACCATATACTATAAATTTATAAAATTGTCATCACTTAATTTTTTTTAACTATTTTATCTAATTCTTCTAAAGACAATCCAGTTACATTAGAAATATCATTATCATCCATAGATAAAGCTTTTAACTTTTTAGCTATTTCTATTTGTTTTTCTCTCTCACCAGCAAGTTTACCCTTATCAATACCTTCTAAGTAAGCAGTCTCTCTTGTCATTTCATTTACTTTCTCTGCATCATAATAAGCATTAAATTTATCATCTTTTCTTAGTCTATCTAACTCATCCATAATAACAATACCTTCCTTATTACTATTTACTATTCTTTTAAGACTATTATTATCTTTAGCAGTTAACATCGATAATAACATCTCGTTCTTATTGTCACCATTATAACAAATGTCCTTATAATTTTCTAGATAGACATCATAGATTTTTACCCCTTTCTTTACTAAATCATAATTCTTATTTCTAAGTTCATATAGCAATACACCATTACCTTTAGTAAATTTTTCTCTATTTAGATTTATTTGGATCACCTGTTTAGCATAATAGTTATTTCCTTTTTCATGTCTACTACCAGCAAGTCTAAAAGCATAAGTTAGATTTTTAATTGAGGAATACTCTCCTATTTGATTGTTAATCTCAATATTAACTAATATGTCACCATTTTCAAGTAGTAAATCTAGTCTTAAATCTTTAATATTATTACCAGAGTTTAACTCATTATCTACTAGAATATAGTTAGTTAAATCAATACCGATTATATCACTAAACAGTTTTAAATAGATGTCTCTAGTCTCCTTCTTTTTCATTAAATATTTCATAGTTGTATCTGCTAGAATACTAATAAATTTGTTATCATTCATTTTCTATTTTTCCTTCCTTTTTTTAAGAATGTGATTACTATAGCAGATACATTTTTTAATTGCAAACAGCCAATTTTCAAATTTCCGGTCCACATTTTCGGTGATTTTGCATTTTGAATACCTGAAATAATAAAATTCAGGATAGTTTTTACCCTGAATTTACAAAATTGGCATCCCCTAAATTTTTTTATATTTTCTAATAGCCAAGTCTTAATATCTCAAATTGAGCATTTAAACTAGTACCTTTACTTCTAGCCTCACTACTAGTTGCATATAAAAGATCAAAAGCAAACTTCTTACCTTCATCTCTTCCAATATCAGGTCCTCTATCAAGTACTATTCCAATAAAAGTACCTTCCTTGCTATTTGATACTCTTACAATTGTCCCAAAAGGATATTTTCTATCTCCTGCTAGAATACGTACTTCATTATACTGAGCATCCATATAAGTGATATTATTTTCATCTATTCTATAACCTGAAGAAGTATGTGTTCCAATATCAGATCCATAGCCACTCATCTTACCAGTAAAGACTTCTCCTTGATAATATTTATTAGCAGAAGTATTATTAGTATCATCACTACTAACTGGTATAGATTCTTCCTCTTTAGGAGTATTAACCACTACCTTTTTCTCTTCTTGAATCTTTTCCACAACTTCTTTACTATTATCTTCTTCTTTTTGATCTACAGTAGTAGTTTCCTCCACTACTTCTTTTGTTATTATACTACTATTAACAAAAGTATCTAATCTCTTCACCGATACCGATTTACTATCTGGTACTACTGTTGTAATTGTTAAAATAGTAGCCATAACTAGACAAGTATCTATAAAAATACATAATTTTTTCATTTGATCACCTATTAACATTTTACTAGTTAGATAAATAATTGGCAATAGTAATTATTCCCATCACCTCTAATTAGCAAAATAACTCTTTATAACCTCATAATCAGAATATGGAAGATATTCCTTACCAAGAGCCATATAATTATCTCTACCTTTTCCAGTAACAAATACTATATCATCCTTTTCCGCCATCGATAAAGCCTTATATATAGCATCTTTTCTATCAATAATTCTTTCATAATTAATTAAATTTGATTCTGATACTAAATCATCAATTATTTGATTAACATCTTCTTCTCTTGGATCATCCATTGTAAAAATAACATAATCAGATTTTTCTAGAACTACTTTACCCATACCGGGTCTTTTTTCTTTTTCTCTTCCCCCAGCAGATCCAGTAATCGTAATTATTCTATTTTTCTTAATCTTATCTAAATATGTAAGTATCTTATCTAAAGCATCAGTTGTATGAGCATAATCTAACATAATCATATATTTATCAGTAAATGGTAAAACCTCTAACCTTCCTTCTATCTGATTTAAGTTTTCTACTCTTTTTAATATTTCATCTATATTAATACCTTTAGCAAGACAAGTCAAAATAGCAGGAGCAAGATTAAAAACATTAAATTCACCTAATAATGGACTTAAAACAGTATAGTCTTGACTATTATATCTAAAAGTAATTTTCATTTTATTACCTTGTTCTTCATAATTCTTTATATAAAGTGTATCACTTTCATTCATACCATAAGTTAAAACAGTACCTTTACTATTATGTAAAACCCTTTCATAGTTTACATCCATACTATTAAGAATAGAATAGCCATCTTCACTAACTTGTCTAAACAGTTGACACTTACATTCTATATAATTTTCTAAAGTTTTATGAATATTTAAATGGTCTTCTGTTATATTAGTAAGGATTGCAATATGATACTTAATATCATCAAGTCTATGTCTAAAGAAGGCTTCACTTGACGCTTCCATTACAGTTATTTTACACTTATCATTTACAAATTCATCTAAATACATGTAAAGTCTATCAACATCAGGAGTAGTATTACGCATTGGTAAAGACTTATTTTTCCACTTACGTCCATTAGTACCAAGATAAGCACAATCATCACCTAATAATTGATAAATAATTTCTGCTACCGTTGTTTTACCATTAGTACCAGTAACCCCTATCATTTCCATTTTCTCATAAGGATAATCATAATACTTAGAACATAATTCTCTTAAATAGCTATTAGTGTCATCTACTTTTATTATAGGAACAGACCTATCTCCTACATCTTTAGATACTACAACAGCACAAGCTCCATTTTCTATAGCCTCATCTATAAAGTCATGTCTATCTGCAGTAACCCCCATTGTACAGACAAAAATATCTCCTTTTTTGACATCCTTAGAGTTTATTTTTATCCCTGTTACTTCACAATTACTATCTATATCATTAAAAAGTTCATTTAATTTTTTCATATCATCACCTACTACTAGTATAGTCGAAATCTAAAAAGAAATAAACATTTACTTTTTAGGAAATCTAATTATTTTATCGTCATTAGAAAGAGTCTTTACTTTTGCCTTCTTCAACTTATTAGCACAATTTTCTCTACTACCTTTATATAAAGTCTCCTCAGATAAAATAGAATCTGCTAAAGAAGAGAAAGTTACACTCTTCTTAGAGTCTACTGCTGTATAAGCAAAACTTCTTCCTAGAATATTTAAGGAAAGAGTGGGATTACAAAGATTATCACTATAATCTCTATGACTCTTTCTGGTAGATTCAATTAACAATCTAATTGATTTATCAGCATCTTCCATTCTTATATTTAATTTATTTTCATATTCTATTCTCTTAGTATTTAATATCTCATAAAGAACATCATCATTTGGTTCATCAACAACTACCTTGTTAAATCTTCTTCTAAAAGCTTTATCTTCTAGTATATATTTTTCATATTCTAAAGTAGTCGTAGCTCCTATTATTTGTATCTTTCTATTACTTAAATAAGATTTCATAATATTTGCTACATCAATATTATCACTAGAACCTTTACCCGCTCCCATAATCATATGTATTTCATCAATAAACAGTATTGTATTCTTACCTTTTTCTAAACTACTAATTAACTTATCGAGTTTAGCTTCTAAATCTCCTCTATAGGTAGTATTAGCCATTAATTTTACTAAATCTAAGAAAAATATTTTTTTATCTTTTAATATATTAGGAACCCTATTATGGTTAATAAGATATGCTAAATGTTCAACTACTGCTGTTTTACCAACACCAGCTTCTCCTATTACAATTACATTACCAGGAGCAATTAAACTAGCTTCTAAATCTCTTATTTCTTTTTCTCTTCCTTTTATATTTTTACCAATATCACCAGTTAAATAGTAACCAAAATTAGGCAAATCGCTCTTCTCTTTAACCGGCTTAATATCTTCTAAAGAATTATCTTCATCTAAACTAAATAATTCCTTATTTACATCAGATATATTTAGATAATCATTAAGGAAACTCTCTATAGCAGTACTAACATTATTAGATCGCAAAGTAACATTACAAAGTAAGATCATCGTGTTTATTTTATTCCAATCACAGTCATTAGTTACTTTATGTAAAAAATATCTATAACCATGTATAAACTCTGATTCTAATTGATCAGGATATAACTCTGAAGTATCAGCCAAATCAACATCTAAATAATTAGCTATCTTTTCTATAGTGATACCGCGTTCTTTAAAAAAATCATTTATTTTTTTATCACTATCTAAGAGAGCTATAAAAGTAGCAAAAGAATACTTATCTACTGTACTCATTTCTTTTTCAATAGAATAAGAATAATAAGATATTTCTTTATCTTCTAACATTTTATATATTTCGATAGATTTAAAAACAACATCCTTAACATCTTTTTCTGCCTTAGATTTAAATTCTATATAATCAGACTCAAACATAAAAACTCCCCCTTTTGATAGACAAAAGCAGAAAGATTATATTCTTTCTACTCTTAGTCCTACAACTATATCGTTTAATTCCATATCTTTTTCAATATCTTGATCTTCTACTAAAGAATCTGCTAATGTCTCATTTTTAATATATTCATCATATGATGCTAACATCTTATCAAACATTTCATCTCCATGATAATATAGGTTAATATGATCAGTTATTACAAAGTCTGCTTCTTTTCTTAAGTTTTGTACTTTTCTTACTACTTCTCTAGCAAGTCCTTCTAATATTAAGTCTTCTGTTAATGATGTATCAAGAACAATACTTGTCTTACCATTACTAGCAGCACAATAACCTTTCTTATTCTTAAGAGTAGTTAATATCATATCTTCTGTAACATCAATTTCTTCACCTAAGAAGTTCATCTTAAAGTATCCTGCTTTTATCTTATTAACATCATTAATATCTAGCTTACTAACAGCTTCTTGAAAGTCTTTCATCTTAGAACCAAATACCTTACCTACTACTTTAAAGTTTGGTTTAACAATATAATCCATATACTCAGTCATATCATCTTTATAGACAATTTCTTTAATATTAAGTTCTTCTTTAATAATACTTTCAAAGTCTTCAATAACTGCTTCATCAACAAGTGGTAAAATCATAAAGTTAAGTGGTTGTCTTACTTTAATAGCAGCATCCTCTCTAGCATTTCTTCCTAGACTACAAATATCTCTTACAAGTTCCATTCTTTGTTCTAAATCTTTTGATAGTAACTCTTCATCAACTTTAGGAAAGTCTTCTAAATGAACAGAGGTCTTACCAGTTAGATTTTGATAAATTTCTTCTGAAATATATGGTGTAACAGGGGCCGTTATTTTAGCTAAAGTTAGTAGTGTTTCATAAGTTGTTAAGTATACTGCTTTTTTATCTTCTGTTAATTCACTAGCCCAGAATCTTCTTCTATTACTTCTAATATACCAGTTAGAGAAATCATCATTAATAAAGTCTACTATTTTATGAACAACAATATTAAGATCATACTTTTCATAACCTTCAGTTACATCTTTAACCATATGATTAAGTTTAGATAATAACCATCTATCAGTTAAATCACGTTTAGCTACTGGAATATTATACTCTCTAGGATCAATTTTATCAGCATTTGCATACATCTCAAAGAATGAGTAAGCATTTTTGAAGGTTGATAAGTATTTAGAATATACTTCTTTTAAGCCATCATCATCAAACTTTATAGGTGACCAAACCGGTGATACGTAAGGTAAATAGAAACGAATTGTATCTGCTCCATATTTTTTCATAGTAGTAAATGGTTCTACGATATTACCTTTACTCTTACTCATCTTTTTACCAAACTTATCTAATAATAAGTCATTTACTAAAACATTTTTATATGGTGCTTTACCAGTTACAAAAGTTGATATTAATAATAAGGTATAGAACCATCCTCTTGTCTGATCAATTCCTTCACAGATAAAGTTAGCTGGGAATTGTTCTTCAAATAATTCTTTATTTTCAAATGGATAATGATATTGAGCAAAAGGCATAGAACCAGAATCAAACCAGCAATCAATTACTTCTTTAACTCTTGACATTTCCTTACCACAATCTGGACAAGTAATATGAACATTATCAACATATGGTCTATGTAAGTCAATTGATTCATCTATTTCTTCAATAGATTTTGCAACTAATTCTTTACGAGAACCAATCATTTCCATATGACCACAAGAACATCTCCAAAGTGGTAATGGTGTTCCCCAATAACGGTTTCTTGAAATTGCCCAATCATTCATATTTAATAACCAGTTACCAAATCTTTTTTCTCCAACAAATGATGGATACCAGTTAACACCATTATTATTTTTAACTACTTGGTCTTTTAATTTAGTAACTTCTAAGTAATATGATGGTTTAGCATAGTATAGAAGTGGTGTACCACATCGCCAACAATGAGGATAGTCATGTTTAATTTTTTCTTTCTTAAATAGTTTATCATTTTCTTTCAAGTATTTAATGACATCTATATCAACTTCAAACACATTTCTACCTTTCCAAAGTCCTTCAGTATAACAACCATCTTCTCCTACTGGATTTAATACTGGTAAATCATATCTTTTACCAACATTATAATCGTCTTGTCCAAAAGCAGGTGCTATATGAACAATACCAGTTCCGGCATCCATTGTTACATAATCTGCTACTGTTACAAAGAAAGCTTTCTTATCCACTTTAAGACTTGGTATTAACTGTTCATATTCCATATATTCTAAGTTCTTACCACTATACTCTTCTAAGACAGTATAGTCTTCTCCTAATACTTTATTAGCCAAAGCTTTAGCTACAATAAACTTAGTACCACGACTTTCAGCTAAAATATATAATTCTTTAGGATTAACACATAAAGCTACATTACTAATTAAAGTCCAAGGCGTAGTAGTCCAAACTAGAAAGTAAACATCTTCATCTTTCTTTTTCATTGGAACAATAACTGTATTAGCTGTAACTTCTTTATATCCTTGAGCAACTTCATGAGAAGCAAGTCCTGTACCACATCTTGTACAAAATGGTAATATTTTATGTCCTTCATAGAATAATCCTTCATCAAAGAATTTCTTTAGTATCCACCACTCTGTTTCAATATAGTTATTATCATAAGTAACATAAGGATGCTCTAAGTCAATAAACTGTCCCATTTCCTTAGTAAGATCAGAGAAAGCCTTTTCATTCTTCCAAACACTTTCCTTACATTTTTTATTAAACGCTTCTATACCATACTCTTCAATATCTTTCTTAGAGTTAAAACCTAGTTCCTTTTCTACTTGCAACTCCACAGGAAGACCATGTGTATCCCAACCTACTTTTCTTAAGACACGATACCCTTGCATAGTTTTATATTTACAAAATGTATCTTTTAAGAATTTAGCCATCATATGATGAAGTCCAGGCATTCCATTAGCAGTAGCAGGTCCATCATAGAAAACAAAGTTCTCAGAGTCTTTTCTATTATCAATACATTTCTTTAAAATATCTTCATTTTCCCATTCTTTAGCAATTTCTAATTCAATATTATGTACATCGCCTTTTTTTAATTCTTTAAATTCCATAGTATTTCCTCCTTATAACAAAAAAATCTATGCTGAAAGGACGAACATTTCCGTGGTACCACCTTTCTTCATAGATTAATCTATCTTATTCTAGTTAACGTCTAGTCCCCGTCTTTATCTTATCCATAAAGCACAACTTGAAAGTGATCTAAAATAAGTTCCATCTTCTTTTTCACCAACCAAGAAGTCTCTACTAATTTTCCTTATTTCCGTCTTTCGCACTTGTTTTTCTTAATTAATATACCATTTTATTTAGTATATATCAAGCTTTTTCCACACTCATCTGCAGTTTTTCCTATTTCGAAATAGGAATAACCATTATCACTTACTCTTTCAACAATTGTTTTCAGCTTAGGAAACTTCTTAGTAAGTGAAGTAGCTACATCAGTATCATAATAATCTGCTGGATTAGTAGTTAATATATCTTCAAAAACAGCATACTGACTAGAGATATTTTCTAAATCATCAGAAATTCCATACTCATCTTTTATATAATTAAAAAACTCCTTACTAAGTATACTAACTTGATTAATAAAACTATCATCTGGTTCATATTTAGTCGTATATGCTCCATCACAAGAAACAAAAAAGATTATACCACCTAAAGCTAGTATTTCATCACTTGATAATTTTTCTTCTTTTTTCATATTATATTCAATTAAGTTTCTAAGTGATAATCTTAAAATCTCTACTTTCCAGTTTATACCCATTATCTCTTTCGCCTCACTAGTAGTTAATGTATCAGAAACTATAGTTTTAAGTGGATTAATAATATATGCAGTATTATTTCTTAATAGGCTAGCATCCTGCTGTTTTAATATATTTAAAAAAGATTTAATCTCTTCATCTGTTTTTATATTAAAGTATGATAATAAACCACTAATATCAGTATCAAACATACTAGCATAATAATCATCTAAAGAAGTAGAATTATCAGTAAGAGATAGTAATAACAACTCATTTTCAAAAGTTCTTTCATAAGCATAACAATCATAATTTCTAGGACAATATTCACTAGAAAATAAAGAATTATCTTCATCATAAATAGCAGACTCTGCAGCCGTTTCTATAAGAGTAGTTACTTGATCAGTATATTTATCATAAATTATTTTATCATTAATTTGTCCTTTTTCTTTTCTATCATCACAAATATACTCTCTCATATGATTAATTTCATGAGTAAGAACTCTTGCAATTGTTAAAAGTTCAAAATCACCAGTTTCAGTCACATCTTTCCCCTTAAAAATCGGATCTAAATGAATAACTATTCTATTATCTTTATCACTATAATCACCATAAGTATTTTCACTATTTTTATTATATTTCTTATTAAAAGGATCAACCAAAACAATTAAGTTTTGCATTTTACATAAATCTTCCATAGTATCATTAGTAAAAGAATGTTCTATAAGTTTATTAATTTCCATTTCTAAAACATATGATATCTCATCTAAAGGCTTTTCATATTTTTTTAATGAATCATGATCATAATCTAATACATTAATATAGCCATAATCATCTAAAGAATATTTTTCAATATAATCATTAGTGTTATTTTTTATAAGTTCTAACATATCATCACTAGTACCAGTAAATACATAATTACAAGTAGTCTTACTATTAACTATCTTTTTAAAGTTTCTAACATCATCATTATGAACAAGACCAACTAGATGATTATATTTCACTTTATATGAATCAAAATATTTATAATACAACTCATCTATTTCCAAGCAAGACAAATCATTTATTTTCTTGTCTTTTTCTTTTTCAAACTCATTAGTTATTTTTATATAATCATCATGATACATACTATCAGCACAACCATGCAATAAAAGTCCAGACAAAACAAAGTATGAACCCAATCTGAAATATTTGCTTTTTTTCACACACAAGCCCCCAATCGCGTTACCTATAGTATCATTAATTAATATATTCTGTCAAACAAAAAGATTCATTTTAAAATCTGAATCTTTACTTTACTACAAATGGATTTAGAGATGAGCCATCACCTTTAGTTATTACTGTATCAGCTTTTAGATTTATGACCGGACGGATACCAAGGGAACTTGCCACATCAATGCCAGAATTTAAAGCTCCTGATGGCATAACAGTCCAAATGCGAGCATGTGAGCTATAAGATGCAAAAAAAACTGATGAGAGTGTCCAAAAATATTTCCCATTATATAGATAATAATTACTATTCGGAGACGAACTACCATTATTATATGATTTTCCACCAGCAAGTGCTACTTCATCAGCTAAGATTAATCCTACTGGATAATCTAATTTTGCATTTTCATTTGACATTCTAAATTTATCATTATCTTGAATGCATTTTAAACTTGGTGTCTTTTTATCATATAAACGATTATATGCTCCATAAAAAGTTGTTGGAGCTGTTAAGTATCCTGAACCACTATCTATACTTCTATCATTACAAAATGTACTATCCGCTAATTTTGAAGCAT
>CAKPPI010000016.1 GCA_934177545.1 uncultured Bacilli bacterium | reverse complement strand
AGTTTTCTGGGTTTTATAATAAAATAAAAAAGGGACTGTTAAGAAAATTAATTACTTAATTTCTCGACAGCCCCTTTCTATTTTAATATTATTAATTGCTAATAACAAATGGCTCAGATTTAGTACCTTTTCCTGATACTATCTTTACTGTAGATTTTAGATTCATAGCTGGGCGAAGGCCAAGTGAACTTGTCGAGCTAGCATAAATACTATCACCAGCATTATATACCTGTCTGACATATGCTGATGAGGTACTATATGGTGTTATTGCCCAATATTCAGCATTATTACCATATCTATCAAACTGACCTGCCATTAATTCTCCTAATCTTAATAGCCCTACTTTAGCAGTGGTTGTAGATGTTGTTAGACTACTTCCTGTTACATCCTGATACTTTGCAAGTTTATAATTCCCCGCATCTAAAGTTCCTAAATACCATGTGGTGTCGTCTTCGATCATATCTACCTGAGAACTAGTCAAATATGTACCATTTGCTAAATAATCTCCATTTAAGAATGTTCCTATTGTATTATCCTTAGAGAATATACTACTACTACCAAAAGATAGTTGTTTATAACTACCACTATCCTTTAGTGGTATAGCACTTGTTATTTTAGTGCCAGTTCCATTTTCATGGCTTACTATTCGATATAAATTGTTTTCTCCGGTTCCAAATCTTATATATTCTCCACTGTATCTTGTGGATAATAATACGTTTTGTGGTTTATCATTATCCCCTTGAAGGATATAAGGATTACTACTTGTTCCATCACCATCGATAATTTTAACTGTGGCTTTCAAATTTATGACTGGGCGAACAGCACGCACGTTTGCAGCAGTACTAGAACTAATACTACCATAGTCCTTCACATTAGAAAGGTCTGATGCATACCATGGCGTTAATGCCCACCATGACAAGCCATCATTTAAGTATCCGGTTGAGTATGTAGCATTTTTATAACTCATTGTATACTCATAGTTATTTAGTAAACCAACTGCGTATGTTATTAGTGTTGTTTTAGCTGGCTTAGTAATATTTGTAGGATCAATTGAAGTAGCATTCCAAATACTATCAGTTTTAATAAATTTCTCTGGCTCTCTTAAATTTCCTAGAAAACCATCTACACTTGTATCATTTAACCACTGTCCCATGTAACTATCTTTAAAGTTTTGATTGCCACTATCATTATATGTTAAAGCTGATATACTCCATTGAGTAACTAATTTTACAGAATTATCACTTGGATCAATTGATACTGCTCTCCATAGTTTTCCACTATACCAAATATAGTTATTAGGATCAGTTCCTGTGATAAATGTTTGTTCTGAGTCTGTTGTATCAATAGAACCATTATCACCTACTCCAGCTAACAATTTTTCTGCAACAGGTGTTGGTACTACTTGATTAACTTCTATCCTAAGTTTTCCTTTAAACACTTGACCACCAACATCGCCATTTACATCTTTGTTTAACCATAGTCTTAGGACAAAAGTATCTTTCTCCTTAGATGCCAAACTTCCACTATATAGTTTTCTACTAGTTAAGTTAGTAGGTGTACCAGTAGTATCATCATTTACTCCTAGACTATATCTAATAAATTTATCATCTATTCTTGTTTGGCCTGATGATATTGTATCATCATCTAAGTATACCGAATAACTTCCATAGCCTACTCCTGTATTTTCAACTGTAAACTTAAAGGCATCTTGCTTAAGTCCATCACTATCTTTTAAGAATTCACCAGAATTAATAGTAAGAGAGTTTTCTTCTGTTAGACTGAATCTAAAAGTACCTACTCGCATAGAATGAATTTTTTCACCATTTACTATTTGTATTAACCAGGCATAGGTTATTCCAAGTCCTAATATTAATATAATCATAAGAGTAATGGCAATTAATAATTTCTTTTTTTGATTATCTATTTTATTCACTTAAATACACCCTCTATCTAATAGTTAGTATAGCAAGTATTTTTTTATCTGTAATTAATCATGCTATATAAGCATATCATTTCATTTCTACTAATGACAACTTTTTATCTTCATGAACAAAAGTAAATGTAGCTTTATTTTGATAATCATTTTCACTATCATAAGTCCAAGATGCTGTTACTTGATAAGCCTTATCATCAGTTACTTTGTCTATCGTAAAACTTGTATTTTCAACACTATCAATTGTTACTTCTTTAACCGTAGGTAAATCTTGTTTTCTTCCTCCATACATATTGTTTTCTACATACTTGTAAATAGTATCTTCTGCTTTTTCTAGAAAATTATTTTTAGCATTAGTATGAACAAAGTCAGTACCTCCGACATCAGTATTAGCTACTTTATCTGATAAGGTATAAAAGTCTAGAACAAATAGTTTGGTTAACTCTTTAGCATATTCTTCTTCATCAACCTTATCTTTTTTTAATAATTCAGCTAGATTATTAAATTCTTTCTTATAAGCTTTACTCTTATTAGACTTTAAGGTATAGCCATACCCCTTTATCTCTGTTAAAACCGTTGCTTTCTTAACTGTAGTTTTAGGTTTAAAAGAAATATCATAGACAAGAACACCAGCTCCTGCTACTAAAAGTACACTACCAATTATTAGGCATCTTTTTACCTTTTTCTTTAGTTTCATTTACTGGCCTCCTTAACTACTTTACTCTCATTCTTATCTTTATTTAATAAATCAAAGACAATTATATTATTAGAGACATCTAATAGTTTCTCAGTATATTTACTATTTTGAGAGATATAATCATCACTTATTACCTCATCTTTTAAAGACATATATTCACCTTTTTGGCTATTATAATAAACTTTATTAGTTAACCAGTTTCCATTGGGGAATACTACTATATTATTATCTTTTATCTCAAAGATATCATGTCCTAGTGAATATTTATTATAAAATCCTAACATATTACTAATTGTAGGTTGTACATCATACATACCCATAATATCTGTTACTTCTTTAGCTTTAATAGTATCATCTTTAGTCCAAATTAATAATGGTACTTTTCTATTTAATTCATAATGATAACTATTAAATTCTTGATATGTTGGATCATCTTTAGATTTAACACTATCGGTGGTCATATCATAATTAAACATCTTAACATAATCTGCTTTTGGTAGTCTTGCATCATGATCACCATAAAGCATCACAACAGTATTATCAAGTAACCCTGCTTCATCTAATTCTTGAAAGAACTCACCTAAAGCAGCATCGGCATAATGAACTGATTTAAAGTAGTTACCTAGTTTAGTACCTTCTAGATAAGGATGTTCAACAGTAGTAGTTGTTCCATCTTCATTAGTAACTTCTTCATTCATAGTAACTTTAAATTCACCATACTTAGTAACATCTGAAAATGGTGTATGATTTGATAGTGATATTACTATTCCATAAAACTTATCATGGTCTTGTTTTATTTTCTTTAATTTTTCTACTGATTGTTTAAAGAATGATTTATCAGAAAGACCTAGTCCTATCATTTCTTCTCCTTCAGTCTTATATGTTTCTTTACTATAGAACTTATCATATCCTAAAGATTCATGCATAGCTCGTCTATTCCAAAAGTCAGCATTATTAGCATGCATACTAAATGTATAATAACCTTTTTCTTTCATAAACTTAGGAGTACCATTATAAGTCCTATCAAAATAACTAACAAAGGCAGTACCATTTTGAGTAGGCATTAAACTAGTATTAAAGGTTAATTCTGTATCAGAGCTAGTACCTACACTTACTTGGGAATAAAAGTTACTAAAGAATAATCCTTCTTTAATTAATTTATTCATATTAGGAGTTACCTCTTGTCCATTAAAGGTTCTATTAAGTGCTACATCTTGGAAACTCTCAGCATGAATAACAATTACATTCTTTCCCTCTAGTATTCCTGTATATTCATTAGTATAGTCTCTTGTATCACTTTTATCTTTAAAGTACTCATCAAATTCTTTTTTAGCATTATCATAACCAAACATAGCACTTATCTTTGGTTGTAGACTTTTAACTACATCATTTCCTTGATATAAGTAAATACCAAATCGCATAACAATATATTCTCTATTCCATTGTTTAACAAATCTACCTATTTCAAGTCCTGATAAAGTAATAGTAAATACTACCATAATAACAATACCCGCTACAAAAGTATGTAACCAATTTGTTTTTCTCTCTTCTTTAGTATAACGTTTAAACTTACCTTTCTTTAACAATCTATGATAAGTAAAGATAAAGAAAGCAAAAGGTATTAAATAAAGTAAATCTTTTAATTGTAAAACATTTTCTACTACAGCATCAGATACTGGAGCAATAAACTGAGTAAGTGATAACATAGAAGCACTAGCAAAGGATGTGTAAAATGTATAGTAAATAGAGTTAATCATACAAATAGCTGTAAAGAAAATACTAGCTATTAGTAAATATGTATATCTTTTCTTTCCCTTAAATAGATAAGAAAACGATCCTACTAATACTACTATTCCAATATCTGCTATTATTGGTTTAATAGCTAAATAATTTTCTAAGGTATGCATAGTAAAGAATCTAAGCATAGTAGAATTTATTACACATACTAAAACAAAGGTTAAGAAAAGAGTATTATCTTGAAAATATTTTTTTATCAAATGTTCTTCCTTAACTCTTCTTAAATATTTTTTTCCTCTTTTTACTTGTTTAGTTAATTTTTCTTTCATAACAAACCTCATTTCTCGTCTATTATATCATTGTTACTCTTATTTTTCAATTTTCTTACCAATCTCTTTACAACTTGATAAATAACATTTACTGCAAATGTTAATTGACTTATTTGTACTAAAACATAGAGCTCATCATATTTGTATATTTTAGACGGTCTTATTAGTGATACATTTAAGTCTAGGCAATTAGTAATAAATAGAATGAATAGATATAAGTGGGTACCACATAATAAATAATTAACTATTTTTGCTTTATTAGTTAGTCTATTAGATAGTATTGTATATATCATAAGAATAAAGCTTATTATAACTGTAACTACATAAAAGATTATATTTGGAAAATAAATAGCATAAATTATTCCTTTTACTATTTCCTCTAGAACATATAAGATGCTACTACTATAAAGGAATATACATAAACTTACTATAAATAGAAGAAGAAAAGGAATAAACATTCTTATTTTATTGTTTTTATACCTTAGATTAACTAATAAAAAGATTAATATAATTATAAAAATCAGTAATTCTTCTATCACTAGAAATGAATTGATATTTAATTTTAAAAACAACGATAATTTATCAGTAATATTTAAATCCATTTTTCCCTCCTATTCATTTGTTTGTTCAAAAATATAAACACTTTGCTTAGTTAAATCATCATGAGTACAGGTTATTAATGTTAATGTTTTTTTATTATAATCACGATAAATAGCAATCTTTCCAGTTTTTTCTACTTGGTAAGTTTTTACTAGTTGATAGTAATATGCTTTAGCATTATAACTAACCGTAGCAATATCTCCTAGTTCTAATTTATAGAGTGGTTCAAAAAAAGATATTGGAGCATCTCCTGAATGAGCCATTAGAATGAAATTTCCATTCTTGACGTCAGGGTAATCTGCCTCTTTAGCAATAGCAACATTGTATTCGATATTGTTATACTTAGATTCTTTTTTTACAAATCCTCTTTTAAATTTAATTTTAGGAATACTTAATTGACCAATATATGTATATGAAACACTTGATTTAGGTGTATCATTATTATTGTTTTCCGTTTGTGTATTATTGGTAGTTGGTTGTTCTATTTTACTAGTTCCTATATCATTTATAGTTTCATTATCTTCATTTATTTCATCTTGATAAATAGCTAATTTCATTTCACTAAATACTTTAGCCTTAATAGTTTTAATAGGAATATAAACCATTACTAATATTCCTATTAAAAGGAAGAAAAGACCAACTAGAAGAAGTTGGTCTTTTTTATTAATTTTTCTTCTTTTTTTCATTAGAAGATTTATTAGCTATTACTATGAAGATAATACCAACAATAACTACTGCTGCTCCAATACCATAAACATAATTCATTGAAATTTTTGTATCTGGAACATCAATTAGTTTTGTATTATTTAAAACTACTTCTGTTATTTCATCTTTATTAATTTCAAACTCATAAGTTGTTTTCTCAGCACTATATCCATCAGGTATTTTTGTTTCTGTTACAGTATATTTACCAACTGGTAGTGTAATAATTGTATCTTTATCCCCTGTTTCAAAAGTACTAACAGTAGTTCCTTTAGAATCTATTATTGATAAAACTGCATTTTGAACATATTCACCAGTTTCAGCATTAATTTTACGGAATTGACCTTTTCCTAATTCTATTTGATAAGTTAAATTTAGATTAGCTTTTTCTTTAGAATTATTAATTACTCCTAATACTGTAGTTTGTAATGAAGTGCTTGTTGGTTTATAAAAGAACGCATCTTTTTTACTAAAGTTTCCTTCTACACTAACATCAACTGATATTTCATTATTATTAGCAAGAGATGTAGGCATAGATATGATGAATGACTCACCTTTTCCAAAAGTAGTTTGTTCTACTAAATTTGTATTAAGTACTTTAACATTACTATTATTTACTGTTACAGTATAACTAGAAAAGCTTCCTGAGGTACTATTAGGTGTTATTGCATTAGTAACAATATTACTACCATCTACTGTATAAGTAATACTATCTTTTGATGGTAATGTTATATTTGGAGTAGAAGTATCTCCTTTATAGGCTAATGCTCCATTAACTAATGAGTCTATTTTACTAGCATATTTACTTGTTTTTATAGCCTGTTTGTCAAGTACTGATAAATTGTTATAATACGCATAATTTTTACTGGAATCATATTTACCATTTCCATCATTGTCTTCAGTGATATTTGACAAAGTTCCTTTGCTTGAATAGTTTTTATCATCATCACAACCATTGACTTTATCTATATACCACCAAATAGCTATTTGTGTTAAATATTCATTTAATTGTGAATCAGTACAAGTTCTAAGTGATTTACAAGTACCTTTAGATGTATCAAAATCATTATTATCTAGAATATATACGATTCCTGGATAAGTATCTAATACTGATTTATCTTTAGTATAGTTAACACTAGTACTCATCGATTTCATGTGTTCAATACAAAATAAATCAGTAAGTTTATTATCATAACTAGCTTTAAAGTCATAATCAATATCAATAGTTCCAATTTCTCTTAGCATATTACATGCTTCTGACACCTCACCATCAGTACATTTAGGATTTTTTCCTAGTTTACTAGTAAACGTGTTTGGAAGTGATTCAAGTAATGCAGCATAAGATGGTTTTCCCATAGTTAAAAAACCTATTATTACTAAGATAAATAGAAAAATAGTAGCAACAATACCAATCACTTTAACATTTTTTTTAGCTTTTTCAAATTCCAAATCTGTGGAAGTCTTTTTTATAACTTTTTTTCGTGTACTTTTAGTACCCATATATATCACCTTACCTTATGGATAAAGTATAGCAAAGAAAAATATCTTTTTCAAGATATTTCCAAAAATCGATTAATTTACCTAATATACATGTGTATTGATAGTGTAAAGTTTTTTATCAAATACTATTCTCATATGTCTTTTATCCAATTTCAAATATTTTATCTATATTAATAGTATCTAACTTTTTCTTGGTATAAAGTCTCATTAAGACATCACCTGGTTTAACTTTATCTCCTATTTCTTTTTCTAAATAAACTCCAGCATCATAATCAATTTCTTCTTCTTTACTGCATCTTCCTGCTCCTAGATTATAAGAAAGTTTTGCTACTTCTAAAGCATGTATCTTTTTTATAGTACCTTCTTTATTTGCTCTTATAATTATCTCCTCATCTTCTATTTTTAAGTTATCTATACTACCATGTTGATAAGTAATAAATTCACAAAACTTTTGATAAGCTTTTAAGCTATTAATACTATCTATTACTTCAGATTTTGCATCATCTATTGATATATTTTTAGCAAGTGAAATTAAGTTACTAGCAAGAATTACACATTCATCATAAAGAGAACCTTTCTCTAATCCTTTTAATACTTTTATAGCTTCTATTACTTCTAGTTTATTACCTATCGTTTTACCAAGAGGTGTATTCATATCAGAATAAATAGTTACTACTTCCCTATTATAGCTTTTACCTATTTCTATTAATAACTTACCAAGACGTTTTGCTTCTTCTCTATCTTTCAATAAAGCTCCTTCTCCTACTTTTATATCTATAACTATCTTATCTGCTCCCCCTGCTATTTTCTTACTCATAATACTACTTGCAATTAAAGGAATACTCTCTGTTGTTGAGGTAGCATCTCGTAAAGCATATACTTTCTTATCAAGAGGTGTTAAGTCTTTGGTCTGAGAAGTTACTACAATATTGATATCTTTCGCTTGTTTTTCTATTTCTTCTTCCGTTAAATCAACTTTAAATCCTTCAATGCTTTCTAACTTGTCAATAGTACCACCAGTAAATCCTAAACCTCTTCCACTCATCTTTATAAAAGGTACATTACAGCTTGCTACTATTGGTCCTATTATTAGAGTTGTTTTATCACCCACTCCCCCTGTTGAGTGTTTATCTACCTTTATTCCATCAATAAAAGACAAATCTAGTCTTTCTCCACTATTTAGAAAGATATCTGTTAACATTACAGTTTCTTTATCAGTCATATCATTTAAACATATTGCCATTAATAAAGCACTCATCTGATAATCCTTTACTTCATCATGAAGATAACCATTAAACATTGCTTCTAATTCTTCTTTAGTTAATTCTCCCTTATTTTTCTTCTTTTCAATTATTTCCTTTATCACTATTATCACCATTTTTATTATAAAAAAAAAGAGAAAGAAATACTAGTCTTTCAACTTAACTTTTTTTCAATTAAAGAAGCACATCTTTTAGGATTAGTTGTTAATAAGTGAAATACTCTTTCTGATTTTCTTATTTCTCTAATAAACTCTACTTCTTCTATAGCCATTCTTGTTCTTCTTTTCTTAACTACTATTTCCATTTCTCTTCCTAGTAAATCATCTAAACTTACTTCAAAAATATCTGCTAGGGCTACTATTGTTTCTAAGGACGGTACTCTTGTTCCGTTTTCATAGCAACAAATGCTCACTTTTGTCACATTAATTAGTTTTCCTAACTCTTCTTGAGTTAAGTCTTTTTTATTTCTTAACTCTTTAATTCTTTTTGCCAATAGCATTTTTACCACCTCGGATATATATTATATACTAGGTGGCTTACTTTTTCCACATAAGTTTACAGATAATTAACTTTGTTGTAGTTAAAGGCTATTTTTAACTAAATATCATTTTTTTTGACATCACTTACTTTTTTGCTTGATAGGAATGTTAGTCTTTCAGCTACTACTTCTAACTGATTTCTTTTACCCTGTTCAGTTTCAACAATTCTTGATTGTAATCTACCTTTAATTCCTACTATATCACCAGTATGACAATAATCTTTAGCAAGAGTTGCTTTCTCTTCCCAAAGAATACATGGGATAAAATCAGTTTCATATAGTCCGTCCATATTTTTAAAACTTCTTGGAACAGCTAGGGTTAAATTACCAATCTTTTTGCCATTATCAGTAGTATTTACAATAATGTTGTTGGTTAATCTTCCTACTAGAATTATTTCATTAAGCATAGGATCCTCCTTTCAAGTAGCTACTCTAACACAATGAATATACTCATTGCAAACAGGCAATTTTACAAATTCCCCCTTCATTTTTGGGTGTTTTGTTAAATTCGACCCCCGAATTTGCAAAATCTAGGGGTAGTTTTAGGTCGAAAATACAAAAAAGGCATCTTAGAAAAAAATTTTCTAAAGATTCCTTTTTATTAACTGATTTAATTCAACGGCATATTCCATTGGTAATTCTTCTCTAAACTCTTCTAGAAAGCCTAAAACTATTAGTTCTTCACACTTTTCTTTAGGTATTCCTTTACTCATTAGATAGAATAAGTTATCATCACTTATCTTTGATACTGTTGCTTCATGCTCTAAGCTAGAAGTTGTATTTTCTACAATATTAGTAGGAATAGTATCACTTTTACTTTTAGCATCTAGTATTAAGGTATCACATTTAACCATTGCTTCGGCATCTTGTGCCTTACTATCTATTCTTACTTTTCCTCTATAAGTAGCATTACCACCATTTCTTGCTATACTCTTAGAAATAATATTACTTTTAGTATTATTTCCTAGATGAATCATTCTAGCTCCTGTATCTTGGTCTTGATTAGAACTTGCTAAAGAAATAGTTACACAAGTTCCTCTGCTATTATCTCCTTTTAAGATACAACAAGGATATTTCATGGTAAGTTTACTACCAATATTGCCATCAATCCATTCCATTGTTCCATTAGTATCTACTAATGCTCTTTTAGTAACTAAGTTATAAACATTAGGAGCCCAGTTTTGAATTGTAGTATAACGGCATTTACTATTTTTACCAACATAAATTTCTACAACAGCTGCATGAAGTGAATCTTCACTATAAGTAGGAGCAGTACATCCTTCTATATAATGTAGTTCACTATCATCATCTACAATAATTAAGGTTCGCTCAAACTGACCCATATTTTTACTATTTATTCTAAAATAACTTTGAAGTGGTCTATCTAGTTTAGTATGAGGAGGAATGTAGATGAAACTTCCACCAGAGAAAACACTACTATTTAAAGCTGCATACTTATTTTCTTTAAAAGACACTATCTTCCCAAAATATTTTAAAGCTATATCTTTATGATTCTTTAAGGCATCTTCAATAGAGGTAAAGATAACATGTTTAGACTCTAACTCATCTAACATCTTATGATAAATAACTTCACTTTCATATTGAACACCCATACCACCCATATGACGTTCACTCTCAAGTACACCTAAGTTTTCTAGTTCTTCTTTAACAGGTTTTAAAACTTGATTCCAATCATTTCTTAGGGTGTCATCTTGTGACTTATAATAAGTTATCTTATCAAATTCAAGTTTAAAATCCGGTCCAAATGGTAGTTTATCACTCATACTTTCAAATTGTTTATATGCCTCTAATCTATAGTCTTTTACCCAACTATCTTCTCCTTTATGATTAGAAATACTAACAATATTTTCTTTTGATAAACCTTTTATTTCCATTGTTTCACCTTCTGTCTACTTATCTCTCTTTCTCTAAAATATTCATCTGTTTCTTCTTTTTTACTATATTCATTTTTAATTATTCTAAACATTTTAAATGGTTGTTTTAACTCTGTTAATCTATTTATTGCTATACCAACTCTATCTTTAAAATAATATGTTGAATTTAAAATATACTCATCAATTGTATCTTTACTAACCTTATCTTCTTTAAATAAAGCTTTACAATTACTAATTAATAAATAACATTCACCAGTAATATCAATATTATTAAGTAATTTAACCTTAGTCCCATAATCTTCTCCATCTATAGTTCTATTAGGATAAGGTACTCTTTCATAAGTTGGATGTTCTTCTTTGGTAATAACATTATAAAAAGAATTATCTTGATGATAAACAAAAGCATAGGAAATAGGTTCCATCACTTCTATTCCTTTTTCTTTATCGGCATATTTTACTTCTGCTAGATATAAATCACTTGTATTAAACTTTTCTTTCATTTCAATTTCTCCAATATCTTTTCTATAGTAACTTTTGGTAATAAGGCACATTTTTTTCTATTAGGTTGTAAAGCAACACTATCATAGATAGTTAATTCGTCAAGTAAGTCTTTATCATAGTCTTCTTCATTTATCATCTTTTGATAATTTTCTAAGATATTTTTAACTTCTTCGATACTTTTACCAACTATCTTTTGTAAGAAAAGAGAAGTAGCTGATGTTGAAATAGCACAAGCTTCTCCATCAAAGTTAGCATCAACTACCTTTCCATCTTCTAGTTTTAATTCTATATCAATATTATCAATACAGCTTTCGTTATTAGTATTCGCTTTAACATATCCTTCTTCTTTTTTTAATCCCTTATGAAAAGGATGTTCATAATTTTCTACAATCATTTCTCTTCTTAATTCTTGATCTATTTCCATATTCTTCACCTACAATACTATTTTATATAAATCTTTACTATCTTTTAAAACTTCTATTAGTTTATCTATTTCTTCTTTGGTATTATAAAAGTATAAACTAATACGACAAGTATTTTTAATATTAATCTCTTCTTTTAATACTTTAGCACAGTGGTTACCTGCTCTTACACAGATATTATAATGATCAAGATATAAGGCTGTATCTTGACTAAATATACCTTCTAGGTTAAAAGCAGCAATTCCTCCTTTACTAGTAGTATTATAAAGAATAACTTTATCTATTTCTTGTAATCTTTTAATAAGATATTCTTTTAGTTCTCTTTCATATTTTTCTATATTATCCATTCCTATTTTAGTAAGATAATCAATAGCTGCCCCAAGTCCTATTACTTCAGCGATTGGTGGTGTACCAGCTTCTAATCTTGTTGGAACAGTTTTAAACTCCATATTACCATCACTATCAAAGGACTGATTCATTCCTCCACCATATTCAATAGGTCGCATTGCTTCTAAATATTCTTTTTTAGCATACAAAACTCCTACTCCTGTTGGTCCTAACATCTTATGAGCAGAAAATGTTAAGAAATCAATATTATCTTTTATTACATCTGTCTTTTGGTGAGGTACACTTTGAGCACCATCTACTACAAATAGAATATCTCTATCATGACATAACTTACCTATCTTATTAATATCACGAACATCTCCTATTACATTAGTTACAGCAGCAAGAGATATTACTTTAGTTTTAGCTGTTACATATTTTTCTAAGGTAGTATAAGAAAGTTCATGATTTTCTTCTAATGGAACAAACACTACTTTTATATTTTTTCTTCTTGCTAAGATAAGCCAGGGAAGAACAGCTGATGCATGTTCTGCTTTACTAATGATTACTTCATCACCACTAGTTAAATAGTCTTCCATAAAACCAAATACTACTCTATTTAGAGAATCAGTTGCTCCTTCAGTAAAGACTATCTCATCTTCACTAGAAGCATTGATAAAGTTCTTTACTTTAGTTCTAACTTTTTCATACTCATCACTTGCTTTTAGACTTATTTTATAATCTCCTCTATGAATATTAGCTGGATAGTTATAATAATAATCAGTCATTTTTTCAACTACACTTTTAGGTTTTAGCGTAGTTGCTCCATTATCAAAGTAAATTAAACCAGTTGATAGAATGGGAAAATCTTCTCTATTCATGAAAAAACACCTCCTAACTTATTATTTTTAAGATATTATTATTTATTAGTTTAATATAATTATCATCTTTTGCATCGTTTAGTAAAAAGGACTCTAATAGTAGTCGCATACTTTCTTTTGAACCTATCCCTTTAGTTTTTAAATAAAAGATAATATCACTAGGAAATGGTCCAATATAAGCTGAATGATTAGCAACTACATCAAATTCATCTATATAAAGATTAGGATTTATCTCTCCTTTGGCCATAGCAAATGGATGAATCATACTATCTTGATTACAAATACAACCCTTTAATCCTTTAGGTACTACCCCATCAATATTAAAGGTTAAATCTCCTTCTTTATAACTTACTCCATGACAAATAACATTACTCTTAGTATTTTCATCTTCATGATAAACTACTATGTTATTTAATATTTTTTTAGAAGTAATAGTTGTTAAGAAAAGATTAATTTCTCCTTCATTCATTAGATGAATTTCTATCTTAGAGGATAAGTCTTTAACAAAGATGTAACAATTTACTTTAGCTTTTACTAATAATTTACAAATAACATTATCTTTTAGATTTAAATAAATAACATCATCTTCTAAAAATACATAACTACTATCTTTATCTACTTCTCTATACTTTTCATCATCTAATAATATTTTATTCTCTAGCATCATTATCACTCATTTCATTTTCCCTAAGATAACCATTACTTTCTATTTCTTTAGCAAATTCAAATGGTCCTGTCTTAACTATTTTTCCATCTATCATCTCATGAACATAATCAGGATGAATTAGTGATAATATTCTACTATAGTGAGTTATTATTAAAATAGCTGTATCAGGATTTTCTTCTTTATATTTATTAATACTTTCACATACTATTTTTAAACTATCAACATCTAATCCACTATCTAACTCATCTAAAAGAATAAGTTTTGGTTTAAGTATCTTTAACTGTAAGACTTCATTTTTCTTCTTTTCTCCACCAGAAAATCCTTGATTTACATAACGATGAATCATTTCTTTATCCATTTTTAATTCTTCTGTTTCTTTATTTAAGTCTTTAATAAAGGTATAAAGATTAAGTCTTTCCCCTGTTCTTTCAGTAATAGCTGTTCTTAATACTTCTCTATTAGTAACTCCTATTATAGTCTTAGGATCTTGCATTACATAATAAATACCACATCTTGCTATATAGTCTGTTTCTTTATCTAACATTTCTTCATTATTAAATTTGATACTACCAGACTTAACAAGATATTTCTTATCCCCCATAATTACTTTAGCAAGGGTACTTTTTCCTACTCCATTAGGACCCATTATCGCATGTATTTCCCCTTCTTTTATATTAAGTGAGAAGTCTTTTAATACTTTCTTTCCACTTTCTTTAACATCTACTACTAAATTTTCTATATTTAACACTAATATCACCTTTCTTTCTTGGCGTTTTTATTATAGCATTATTTTTATATTTTGCATAATATATTGCCAAAATTAGCTAAAAAAAGTACAATGTTTTTAGGAGGATTTGTTATGAGTGATTGTTTATTTTGTAAAATTATTGATGGTAGTATTCCATCTTATACAGTATATGAAGATGATAAGGTTAAGGCTTTCTTAGATATTAATCCTAATAATGATGGTCATTTACTAGTTATTCCAAAGGAGCATAAAGCTAATCTTTATGAAATGGATGACGATACTTTAATTTATATGTTAAATATTATTAGAGAAAAACTAAAACCTATCTTAAATGATAAGTTAAATATTGATGGATTAACTATTTCTCAGAATAATGATTATGGTCAAGAAGTAAAACACTTTCATATTCATGTTATTCCAAGATATAAAAATGATAAATTTCCACTAGTTTCTGATTGTTCTAATGTAGAAGATGTTTATCATAAGTTAGTTGATTAATAAATAACCCAATGGCTAAAACTATTGGGTTTTTGTATAGATTTATTTTCAAATATGTGCATATTAAAAAGAACTGTCATAAAGGGAATGATTTCATGAGAGTCCTTAAATCATTAATAGTGTCGACAATGTAAAGGTTAGTCTAATTAACTCATAATATATTTACTTGTAAATAATTAATACTTCTCATTCCTATTTTTTAATTAGTCTATTAACTTTCTCTTTGGCCTTTAAAGGAGACTCAAAAATCATTGTTTCAAAATATTCAGATTGTAAATCATAAAAATACTTTTGCTTGCTTGCAACATTTTGGGGAATAATTATTTTATGAGTAGATTCAAATTCATCTGCTTTTTCATATGGAACTTGAACAGTTTCATAATCTTTTACTTCTAAATTTTTATATAAAACATAGTTAGCATCATGATTTTTTCTACTAACGGAAATATCATTTGCTCCATGAACAACGTCAACTTCATTATTATATTTATATGTTCCTAAATATACATATATTTCATCATCAGGAGTTATTTTGGTATCATGTATTGCAATATTAATTATCTTTTTATTTGTATATTTTTCAATTCCTGTATTTTTTCCCGTTGTTTTTTCTTCTAATAAGTCTAATAAGCTTAAATAGCTTTTAATTTCTTCAGTTTCTTCTAATTTTTTAATTTCAGCTTGAATTTCTAATACTTTATCTCTTGCTTTTTGCAATTGATTAACTTTTTCTTTTAATTCGTTTAATTCTTCTATTTTCATTTAAACCATCCTTTAATCTATAATTTATTATAAGCTAAAAAAAAGAAACTGTCGAGAAATTAAATGATCATTCCATGTCTTTAACCTGAATAATACTCTTGTGGAACAAAATCAATTAAATTATGATAATAATATCCACTATCAGAAGCAAATACTGTATCATGATACTTCATGCTGATAAATAGCAGATAATTAACAAATTCTTGTTCTGAATACAATACGGGCTCAATTTCAAATAATTCTTTATTTGTAACTTATGACATTATCACCACCTAGTACAATTACTAAAACAGCCTTGTTCTATTTTTTATTAGCTATTTGCTTTTTCTTTATTCTCACGTCTAACTTATAATATATTTAATAAATTTTGAAAATAGTTTTTAATTAAATAATTATTTTTTTAAGATATCTCGTATGGATTAACTGTCTCTCAAAATAATGATTATGGTCAAGAGGTAAAACACTTTCATATTCATGTTATTCCAAGATATAAAAATGATAAATTCCCATTAGCTTCTGATTGTTCTAATGTAGAAGATGTTTATCATAAGTTAGTTGATTAATGAAAAGGAGTATATATAAAGCTCCTTTTTATAATACTTATATTGCGACACCACTGGTGACGCAATTACACTGGAAAAATAATTTACTTATATTAGTGGGACTAAAAACATCTATTCAACTTCACCCTTTAATATTTCTCTATTTTTTAATTAACTATTCGCTTTTTCTAGGAAAATGACAGCATTTTTCCTAGAAAAAATCAATTTCAAAGTTATCATTTTCTCATTACATCTAATTTATAATATATTTATCTTTTTAATACCTTTATTTGATACAATCTTCTTTTCTCATGTCCAATAAAAATTTATCAAAATCAGATTCAAATAGTCTATCTTGAACTACCCTATATTTTTCAAATTCTGATAGTGCAAAACTTTCAGCAACTTTATGAGAAACTTTTCCTAGATTATCTATATATCTCGCTCGTTAAATTGTAGAAATATATCAAGTCTATTTTTCCAATCTTCCATGGTCATAGGAATATGTCTTTCTGCTTGATCTTCAGCATAATCTAAATACATTGTAACTATTCTTTCTAGTGATTTAAGTTCATTCTTTGTTAAGTAATTTTTAGCAATAACAACATCACTTTCCATTATTTTACCATTTGGTGAGTTCTTCCAATTCGTTAAGCCCATATGTTCTTTATCATGATTTGCCCGTTCCACAATAACCTCAGTTGCTGTTACTTCCAATAATATGGATACTTGCAACAAGTCTCTTTGATAACAAAACATTTATTGTTTCATTAATCTCTTCTTTATTATTAAAAGCAATTTC
>CAKPPI010000015.1 GCA_934177545.1 uncultured Bacilli bacterium | reverse complement strand
CCAAAGATATATTATACATTATTTAATGGTAACATTTTAACTAATGATATGATAACATTTTAAAAAAGGATTAACATTCTTGGTAAAAAGGATTGACAAGTAAAACATTTCATACTATATTAGTATCAATATCAAGGAGTAACTATGAAGAAGAATTGTCTAAACTATTTAAAAAAGCTAAAAAAAACAATATTCTCTAATACTTCTTTCGTATGCTACTCTTTAAAAGATATGAATAAAGAATGTCACTAAGGAAAGCCTTGGTGATTTTTTGTCTGGAGGTATGAATATGCTTACAATTGATGATTTATTAAATGTTGTTAAAGAATATAATAAGGAAGAAGTGGACTACGTCAAAAAAACTTATGACTTTGCTAGTTACCTACATGATGGACAAATAAGACAAAGTGGTGAGCCATATATAACTCATCCTTTAAATGTTGCTTATATACTAGCAGAGATGCATGCTGATAGAGATACTTTGTGTGCTGGACTTTTACATGATACTTTAGAAGATACTAATGTAACGAAAGAAGAAATAGAAAGACTATTTAATCAAGATGTAGCAAAACTAGTAGATGGTGTAACTAAGATAAGTAAATTAAATTTTTCTACTAAACAAGATCAAAATCTTGCTAATACTAGAAAAATAATAACTGGTATAACAGAAGACGTTAGAATAATTATTATAAAACTAGCAGATAGACTTCATAATATGCGAACACTAGAATTTAAAAGTGAATTTAAGCAAAAAGAAAATTCTATGGAGACTATGGATATATTTGTACCTTTAGCATACTGTATTGGAGCATATAGATTAAAATCAGAATTAGAAGATTTGTCTTTAAAATATCTTTATCCTGATAAATATAAAAGAGTAGAAGAGACAAAACTAAAAGTAGAAAGTGATAGTTCACATTGTCTAGAAGAGATGTTAGCAACTATTAATGAATTATTAACTAATAAGGAAATACCACATGAGATAAAAGTTAGAACTAAAAACATCTATGGCATTTATAAAAGATTAGAACAGGGGCATAAAGTGTCTGATATACATGATCTATTAGCATTAAAGGTAATGGTAGATGATATTGCTAATTGTTATTATACTTTAGGATTAGTTCATTCTAAATATCATCCAATTAATAATAAATTTAAAGATTATATATCTAATCCCAAGACTAATAGATATCAGTCATTACACACTACGGTTTTTGGTTTAGATGATAGACTTGTTCAAACACAAATAAGAACTTTTGAAATGGATAAGATTGCATCATTTGGACTTACCGCTTACTGGGATATTAATAAAGGAAGAGCAAGAGATGAGATGCAAAAGGATTTAAAAAGTAAATATCAATTTTTTAATTCTCTTGTAGATATAAATAAAGTATTTAATGATAATAAAGACTTTGTCCTTCAAGTCAAACAAGAATTATTTTCATCTAAGATATATGTTTATACTACTAAAGGAGAAGTGATAGAGCTACCTAAAGATTCATCAGTAATTGATTTTGCTTATAAGATTCATACTGATATAGGAAATACTATGATAGGAGCTTTTGTAAATGATAAGAAAGTTAATATAGATTATATTCTTCATAATAAAGATAGAGTAAAAGTATTAACTGATTCATTATCTTGTGGACCTAGTAATGAGTGGCTAGATTATACAAAGACTACTAATGCTAAGAGAAAAATAAAAGAATTTAAAAAGGTATAAAAGTAACAACAGAGATAATTGTTAAAGGAAATATGTAATGTTAATTATATTTGATAACACATAATAGTGATTTTAATTTGGTAACTACAAACAAGCCAATGAATTAAAAAAAGTAAATTTAAAAGGAAAACTTGAGTAATCATAATTTTACGAAATTACAAAAACTAAAACTACTGAAGTTTTCCATAATAGATTATGACATCAAATAGTAAAAAAAAATTAACGTAATTAATATAATCCAAGTATAAATGTAGTCATGATAGAAAATATATTAGATAAATAAAAAAATGTAAAATACTAGACACCATGCTTGCTATTAAAATATATATTTGATATAATTTAATTGTCTAAAGAATGACGATACGGCTTACAGTATAAAACCGACTAAAGAAGCGATAAGGGAGTACTGATGAGTGTTTATCTGTGTTGAATACCTTTTCACTGACTAGGGATCCTAGAAGATAGACTATGTACACCCACCTATATATAAGTATAGGTTTTATCGTTCGAAGCCCCGCTTCTTTGGACTTTTTTGTTTTCATAAAAATTTATCCTTAGAATAGACTTAACTAGAGGAGGAATTTATGAAACAAATTATTTCATTTGAAAAAGAAATAGCTTTTAAGACGATGATAGGAGAAGTGACAAGTATTTCCTTAGAACATACTTTATCATTCCAAGGTCCTAGTACAATTAGTGGTGATATGATAGTTAGTGGTACTTATAAGATGACAGAAGCATCAACTTTAGAAGAAGACTTTCAGTATGCAATTCCTGTTGATATTATGCTAACTAAAGAGCTAGAAGAAGATAATAGATCTATTGCTATTCATAACTTTACTTATGATATTAGAAATGAAGATACTCTTCACTTATATATTGATGTTTTAGTTAAAGGTAGAGAAGTAATTGAACTTGAAGAAGATGAGGAGAAAGTAATTGAACCGGTTAGAGAAGAACTACCTAAAATAGATGAAGAACAAGTTATAGAAGAACAAGCAGAAGATACTACTAATGATGATAAAGAAATATTAACAGAGAAAGAGGTAGAAGATAGTCAAAAAGTAATTGATAATATAATTAATACTGATAAGAAAGAAGAACCTGTTATAAAGAATGATACTCAAGAAGAAGTTAAAACCACTACTGATACTAAAGTGATGAATTCTATCTTTTCTGCTTTTGCTAATACCGAAGAAACTTACACAACTTATTCTGTTTATTTATTAAGAGAAAATGATAGTATTGAAAATATTATAGAAAATTATGGAGTGACAAGAGAAGAACTATCATACTATAATGATTTAGATAATTTAAATGTTGGTAGTAAAATAATTATTCCGACAGTAAAAAAAGATGCAACAGCAAGTTAAGTACACCTTAGTTGGTAATAATAAAATAATAGAGTATCCTGATAAAATACTCTTTATTAAGAAAAGAACTAGTTATAATATAGAAGATGTCTATAAGTATTTGGATGACCATTTAGTAGATAATTATTTAAGGCCAATAGAAATAACTAATAGTGAACTAATATTTCCTTATATAGAAAAGACTAGTTTAACTGATGATGAGATAAGTAAAAGACTTGTCTTAAATCTTGCTATTTGGCAGAATAAAACTACTACTTATAGAACTATTAATCTAGATGAGGTTAAAGAGTTTTATGAGTCTAAGAAAAAAGAGATTAACTATTTATAT
This sequence comes from uncultured Bacilli bacterium, assembly GCA_934177545.1. Lineage (GTDB taxonomy): Bacteria > Bacillota_I > Bacilli_A > RF39 > UBA660 > Onthousia. The sequence continues at coordinate 15,063 of CAKPPI010000015.1, read as the reverse complement.
GCTTACTATCATGACCTTATTTTACAACTAGAGTCTAAAGTGTATTATCTTCCCGTTGAATATTTATTCCTAAGAAATAGTAGTCTTATTAATAATCAACTTAATCTAGCCAATCAGCTATTAGAAGAATGGTATAGTATAGTAAAGACTAAGGAAAGAGAAAGATTAGTGTATTCTCATGGTAAGTGTTCACTTAATCATTTTCTACCTAAAGATGATGGTTATTTCATAAGTTTAGAAAATGCTCATCTTGGAAGAGTAACTGATGATATAGAATATTTATTTAGAAAGAATTTTTCTACTATTGATTTAGTAACTACTTATAATCTATATCAGAGAAAGTATCCTTATAGTGAAGATGAAAGATTACTATTATTTGTTAAACTTGCTATTCCAGATAAGATTAATATCTATCCCTCTAGTTTAGAAACTAATAAAAGTTTATTAACGTTTTATGATAGATTAATTATCTTTAATAGATTTATTCTAGATGAGAAGCAAGAGAAGAAAAACAGTAAGTAATAGTTCTGCTAGTAATAAAATAGCATGGAGTCTTGTAACTAGAAAGACTAAAAGTATCGCTTGATAAAAAATAATTACGATAAAACAAATTAATAATCCTAAGTAAAGAAGACTATTTCTTCTTTTTTGTTTACAACAATTACATCTACAGAAAAAATTATGTTTACCACCATTATATTTCATAAGACCACCTCTTAGTTATATTTTATGTGAAGATAAGCTTATTGATAGATAAAATTTACAAATCAACAATGAATCATATGCATCATGATAGAGGTAAATACTGTATCAACTTCATAATCTATTAGAGCAAATACTAATCATAGAGAGATGCCTTCCGATAAATTTTTACTGATAGATTGTAAAGATAAGTAAAAAGCAGTTTCCAAATACACTTAAAAATGTTGTAATTTAAGTGTGAAAGGAAAAATAAATATGGGATACAAAAATAGAATTTTAAATTTATTAAAAAATGGTTATTTAACTATCAAGAAAGTTACTGATAATTTATATCTTACTAAACTCATTAAAGAAGATAAAATAGAAAGAGTAAGTATATACTAAAAAGAATGCTTTTGTAGATGAACTTGTAGTTTTACAAAGCAAAAGTAAGTATTCAATCTATTCTAATGCAACAGTACTTTATTTACATGGCTTGTCTAATCGAATACCTATTAGATATGATATTATAGTTAAAAGTAGTTACAAATGTTTACTTCAAAAAGAAAAGAATATCAATATTTAAGTATAAAGATAAATTTGTAATTAAAGGTGGAGTTTTGTTATTGTCATCTTTAGAGATGATTTAAGAAGTACAATGAACTTAGATACTACTATAAAAGATTGTATACATCTATAAAATTAAAACAGTCTAGAGAGTTTTTAGACTGTTTATTCTTTATAATAAAGATAAAATTATTAAGATACTGTTATGAATCATATGCATCATGATAGAGGTAAATACTGTATCAGTTTCATAATCTGTTAGGGCAAATACTAATCCTAGAGAACCATAGGGAATAATATAAAGTAATTCTAGGGGATTATTACTATTCATTACATGAATATAGCCAAAGACTAAGAATGATATAATAGCAAAGACCCATTTCTTTTTAAAGATAGTTTGAAAAGTCTTTCTAAAAGTAATTTCTTCTAGAATAGGAGCAAATAATCCGGCTGCTATAAACATTAAGATGGGACTAGCTGGTATTAAACTTTGAACAGTTTTTTCATTAGTAGAATTACTAAGAGGGGTAAACATAGAAATTAATATGTTTGCTATCATCATAATAGCAAGTCCTACTAACCAGTATTTTAAACCTGAATCAAAACATTTACTAAAATTATTTTTAAAAGTAAAAAAATCCTTCTTTAACTCTTTTCGGTAGATTAAATAAAAAATAAAGAATAAAACAATATCTGATAAAATAGTTAGTATTAAAAAATTTAAATCTGATATATTCTTTAACTTAATATTTAATATTAAAGCGAAGAACACCTTTATATAACTAGAACCAAAGAATAGTAACATAACAACAATTGCTTTTAAAATATAAATAACTTTCTCTTTAAGAGTATCACTCAAGTTAAATCACCTCACTATAAATATAATAGCAAAAGAGAAAAGAAAAAACTAGACAAAATTAAAATATTTAGATATAATTGGTACTAAGAAAGGAGTGGGAGATTGAATAATCCCACTCTTTCTAGTTGAAGGAGGACGTATGGAAGAGAAAATTAAAAACTTAATAAGTGCTGCTATTAGTGATCTTGACCTTAGAGTTAGTAGTGTTTATGACTCTAATGAAGAAGGTGTTAAGACTAGAAATATTGAACTGGATAGTGATAGTGTTATTGATGTAGAAAAGATTACTTTGGCAACTAAGATAATTAATCCAATACTAGATAAGACAAATTTATTAGATGATATTGATGTATTAGATATTCATTCTAAAGAGAAGGGAGAAGAAAATGAATAATAAAGAATTTTTAAGAGCAGTTGATAATATTGTTAAAGAGAAAAATATTGATAAAAGCATTGTCTATGATGCTATGCAACAAGCATTAACTTCTGCTTATAAGAAAAACTATAATACTAAGAACAGTAATGTAAAAGTATTAATCAATGATAAAACAGGAGAGATAAAAGTATATTCTTATCTAACAGTAGTTGAAGATGAAAAGATGACTAAAGATGAGTATGAAGATTATCTATTTGAACATTATACTGATGAAGATGAAGAAGAGGAAGTAGAAGATACTAACGAAGAGGAAGAAGAAAAAGAAAAGATTAGTTTCTTTAATCCTGAATGTGAAATTAGATTAACTGATGCTAGAAAGATAGATAAAAGCTTAAATATTGGTGATACTATTGATACTGAAGTAACTCCTCATGACTTTGGAAGAGTAGCAGCATCTACTGCTAAACAAGTAGTAGTACAAAAGATTAGAGAAGCTGAAAGAAATAGTATTATGGCTGAGTTTGGAGATAAACAAGATGAGTTATTAATTGGTACTGTTGCTTTAGAAGATACTGATAACTACTATATTGATTTAGGACGTTGTAATGGTATTTTACCTAAGAAAGATATTATTCCTGGGGAAAAGATTGAAATGGGTAGCCAATTAAAGGTTTATGTTACTAAAGTTGATAATAATGGACGTAACTTACTTGTTTTACTTTCAAGAACTCATTATGGTTTTGTTAAACGCTTATTTGAACATGAGATACCAGAATTTCGTGATGGAACAGTATTAATGTATGGAGTAGCAAGGGATGCTGGAAATCGTAGTAAAGTAGCTGTTTATTCAGAAAATAGTAATGTAGATCCAATTGGAGCTTGTATTGGAGAAAAGGGTAGCCGTATTGCTAATATAATTAATGAATTACATGGTGAGAAGATTGATATCGTTAAGTATGATAAAGATCCAGCAGAATTTATTCGCAATGCCTTATCACCTGCTAAAGAGTTAACAGTATTAGTAACTGATCCTAAGAAACAAGAAGCAATAGTAGTAGCTGATGGTGATAATTTCTCACTTGCTATTGGTAGAAGAGGAATGAATGCTAAACTAGCTAGTCGACTAACAAGATACAATATAGATATTAAAACTAGTGAACAAGCAAGAGAGTTAGGAATCAATATCAAAAAAGAAGGTGAGTAAGCTATGAAGGTTAAGAAAATACCTTATAGAACTTGTGCCGTTACCGGAGAAAAACTAGAGAAAAAAGATTTACTTAGAATTGTTAGAAACAAAGAAAAAGAGGTCTTTGTTGATTTAACAGGAAAGAAAAATGGTCGCGGTGCATATATTAAAAAAGATATAAATGTTTTAAATGAAGCTAGAAAAAGAAAGAGTCTAGATAGAAAGTTAGAATGTACTATCCCTGATAGTATTTATGAGGAAATAGAAAAGATAATAGAAAAATAAAGAAAGAGGTGAAGTGTATGAATATACAAGATTATGCTTTAGATATTGGTAAAAGTAAAGAGGAAGTTTTAGAGAAGATGAAGAGTCTAAAACTAATTACTACTGATCCTAATAGAGCTTTAAGTGATGATGAGGTAATCCTTCTAGATAATGCTTTTCAAGATGAAGAGGATTATGTACCAAGTGAAGATGTAAATGATGAGGTAGTAGAAGATATAGCACTTTCTATGAAAGCTGAACAGATTGCTTATAACAATAATTCTTATAATAAGGAAAATAAAAGGGCAGTAAAGAAAAATAAGAATAATAAACAATCAACATCTAAGTTTAAGGAAGAGAGAAAGAAGATTTATAAGCATAGAGAAAAACTACAGAGTAATGAAACTTTAAAAGATGATTCTGTTCTTCTTTATAAAGATGGTATGACTGTTGGTGAAGTGGCTGAAGCTTTAGGTGTTGGTACTAGTGAAGTTATAAAGAAACTTATGGGACTTGGTATTTTGGCTAATGTTAATAAGACTTTAAGTTTTGATGATGTTGAAGTGCTAGCCCTTGAGTTTAACAAATCTGTTAAGAAAGAAGAAACCCAAGATATCTCTAATTTTGAAAACTATGAGTTAGTTGATAATGAAGATGATTTAGTAGAACGTCCACCAGTAGTTACTATTATGGGACACGTTGATCACGGTAAGACAACTTTACTTGATTACTTAAGAAAAAGTAGTGTAGCTAGTGGCGAAGCTGGAGGAATTACCCAAGCAATTGGAGCGTATCAAGTTAAATGTAAGGGTAAAGATATAACATTTATCGATACCCCCGGTCATGAAGCTTTTACAGAAATGCGAGCAAGAGGGGCCTCTGTTACTGATATTGTTATTATTATAGTAGCAGCAGATGATGGGGTTAAACCACAGACTAGAGAAGCAATTGATCATGCTAAAGCAGCAAAGGTTCCAATTATTGTAGCTATTAATAAGATAGATAAACCAGAAGCTAATATTGATAAAGTAATGACAGGACTAGTAGATGCTGGTCTTACTCCTGAGGAGTGGGGAGGAGATACTTTAGTTAATAAAATATCAGCAGTTACTGGTGAAGGTGTTGGAGAATTACTTGAAAATATCCTATTAATTGCTGAGATGCAAGAGTTAAAAGCTAATCCGAAAAGATATGCAACAGGTGCAGTCTTAGAAAGCCAAATGGATAAGCATATGGGTAGTGTAGTAACTTTACTAATTCAAAATGGTACTTTAAGATTAGGAGATCCTATTGTTGTAGGTACAGCTAGTGGTAAAGTTAGAACTCTAAAAAATGATTTAGGACAAAATATTGTTCTAGCCACTCCTTCTATGCCTGTTGAAATAACTGGTCTTTCAACAACGCCAAAAGCAGGTGATAAGTTTATGGCTTTTGAAACGGAAAAACAAGCAAAATCTATCGCTGAAGAGAGAAGTTTAAGAGAAAAAGATGCTGATACCAATCGTACGGGAATGACTCTTGATGATTTATTTGGTCAAATTAATGAAGGACTAAAGGAAATCAATGTTGTTTTAAAGACTGATGTAACTGGTAGTTTAGAAGCAGTAAGACAGTCTCTTGAAAAAATTGATGTTGAAGGTGTTAAAGTCAATATTATAAGAGCAAGTGTTGGGGCTATTACGGAAAGTGATATCGTACTTGCTCAAGCATCACAAGCCATCATCATTGGATTTAATGTAAGAGGTAGTGGTAAGGTTATGGATCTTGCTAAAGAGTATGGTGTCTCTATTAAGACTTATGATATTATCTATAAAGTAGTTGAGGAAATGGAAGCTGCTATGAAAGGTATGCTAGAGCCTGAGTTTGAAGAACAAGTAACTGGTAATTTAGAAATTAGGCAAATCTTTAAATTTTCTAAAGTTGGTTTAATAGCAGGGTGTCATGTTACTAATGGTACTATTAAGATGGGTGAGAATGCAAGACTTATTCGTGATGGTATTGTTGTATATCAAGGAAAAATTAAATCACTTCAAAGAGAAAAAGATAGTGCTAAGGAAGTTAGCAAAGGAATGGATTGTGGACTTACTTTAGAAAACTGTCAAGATTATAGAGAAAATGATCAGATTGAAGTATATGATTTAGTAGAAATTAAACGATAAAAAAAGAGTGAGAGGATTTTAGTTACTATCTTCTCATTCTTTTTATGTCTTGATTAGGAATATTCGTTATTTCAGCAATTGTATCATAGGATAAGCCTTTGCTTAGCATAGCATTAATTATAGAATTTCTTTCTTGCTCAATTCCTTGACTAATTCCTTGACTAATTCCTTGACTAATTCCTTCGCTGATTCCTTGACTAAATCCTTGACTATAGCCATGTTCTACACCAGCTTTTCGACCATTACGGTACCCTCGCCTAGTAGCAATTTTCTCACGATGCGCTAAATACATGGCATCTTCTTGTCTTCGTCTTTCTTCAGCATCATATAGCCCGATAGTATTAATATCAAAAGTAGCTTCTTTAATTCTTTTAGTTGCTTCCATTAAATCATCATCTCCTTTGCTAATTTCATCTAGGTCTTTAATCTTATCAATACTAAGTATTAATAAGGCCTTTTCAAGTTTAGTTAACTTATCCCCATTATAGTATTTCTTCTTCAGTTTGGGAAGACTGATATGATATTTTTTAACTTTTCCCGTTTCAATTATCCTATTTTTCATATCAGTATAATAAAATTTTAAGATAGGACTTTTAACTTTAAAGTGTGAAAAATTATTGAAGTTTACTTGCAAAAAACTATTCATATTACTATAGTCTTCATTAACATTTAAGCTTTCACCTTCAATCTTTCCAAGATAAGCTTCATTTCTGATAAACAATCCATCAAAATAACGATTATTCATCTCAAAGTTAGCTAACATCTTATCTACTTTGATAATGAGGTCAGATATCTTTTTTCTTTCTTTTGCATTACTAAGTTTATGCTCATTATTTTGAACTCTTATCCTTCCTTTTATTCTTTCTTTAGGAATACCTGTGAAACTGCTAACTAGAAAAGCTAGATAATTAGGACAATCTAACATGACAATTTTAAAAACCGGATCAAAGTTAGCAGGAATAACTTTACCGTTCGCTACTAAATTATCTCTGAGTTTTTCTAGTTTTGTTATATCATCAAGCATAAATTTTCCTCCTTTCGCCCCTAATCTATCACAATAAAAATCTAATTGCAAACGATGAAAAATAGTAAATTTAGGTATCTTTTAGACCTAAAAAATAAAATTATATTTAAGAACTACCCTTAATTTAGCAAATAGATATCACTAAAACTTAGCAATTTCGAAAATTCACTTTCCTTTTCACAAATTTAAAAAAATTGATATAATTGCATTGAGACAGAGATATGATAAAGAAATGACTAGAGTAACATATCAAAAAAATGAAATGAAGACAAAGATTAAGATTACGTAAATGGGTAATGGTAGTTATTTTTCTTATCTAGTTTTAAAATACTTGATTGGTTTAATGATTATAAGAAAAGTGATAAAGTTAAAAGTATGATGTAATAGCTTCTAGTAATGGAGAACAAATGGCAGTAAATGAGAAAGATTTAAAAGATATAGTTGTAGTTAATGGATCTACTTTATCTTCTAATGATGAAAAATTAGTTAATGATGCTATTAAAAATAATTATACTGTAGCTGGAAACTTTAATATTGATTTATTTAAAGGATTAAATGATTAAGTTAAAGTAGAACAAGTCCTTGAAAATAATGAAGAAGTTGTTGTAACAGTACCACTTTCTCCTACTATTAAAGCTCTTGAAAATGGTTGCAAAAGAACATATTAAACATATTATGTAATTAGGCTTCATAATGGAAAAACTGATATTTTAGATACAACTTTAACTGATGATAATAAAGTATCATTTGAAACAGATAAGTTTTCTAGTTACGCTTTAGCTTATACTAATGAGAAAATAGAAAACACTACCCAAATTGAAAACCATAATACGTCTGATAAGACTTTAATGTATGGAATAATTAGTTTAAATTGTCTATCAGGACTTGTTTATACAGCAAAAGTTAAAGAAAAGAAGTTAGAAAAGGAAGATAAACTCTTCCTTTTTTTATTTTCAAATGATATACTATCTTTGGTTATAGGAGGAAGTATTATGGCTAATATAAAAATAGAGAGAATTAATCATGCCGTACAAGAAGAATTAATGAGTATTTTATTTAAAGAGGCAAAAGATGAATTACTTAAAAATGTTACAATAACAGATTGTGAAGTATCAAGTGATTTGGGTTATTGTAAAGTATATGTAACAGTATTAGATGAAAATGAGAAAAATACTACTTTAAAAGCATTAAATGATGCTAAAAGTTTCTTAAGAGGGGAGTTAAGTAAAAGAATAGATATTAGACATACTCCAGAATTAACATTTATATATGATGATTCTATCGCTTATGGCTCTAGAATTGATGAAGTATTAGAAAAATTAGAGGATGAGAAGAATGAATTATCAGATACTAGTAAATAAAGATAATAAATACGAAAAACAAGACTTTCAAAATGAAAAGTTAGTTAGTTATACTAACTCTTTAGGTAAGGAAATTATTCTAGAAAGAAGAACTTTACAAGCTTTTCTTAATTTACAGAAAGAGTTTACTACTGATATTAAATTAGATATAGATAGTGGTTATCGTTCTTTAGAAGAACAAGATGAGATAAATAACTTATATAAGGAGTACGCTGCTACTAGTGGCTTTAGTGAACATCATACAGGTTTTGCTTTTGATTTGTTTCTAATTGATAAAGATAAAAATATCTTAGAAAATAAAGAAATGCTAAGTGATAAATATATAGACTTTTGGAAAAAGGTAGAAAAGAAAGCTTATAGATGTGGTCTTATCTTAAGATATCCTAAAGATAAGGAAAGTGTTACAGGATATACTTATGAACCATGGCACTATCGTTATGTTACTACTTCAACAGCTAAGATTATTTATGATAAGAAATTAACACTAGAAGAGTATCATAAACTATATAGAAGAAGTGGCATACTATTAGTTAATAAGAAAAAAGGAATGACATCTCGTGATGTTGTGAATATTATTAGTAAAAGATTTGATACTAAGAAAGTAGGACATAATGGAACACTTGATCCGTTGGCTACTGGACTATTAGTAGTAACTATTAATAATGCTACTAAGATAAACGAATTTTTAACCGCTTATCAAAAAGAATATCAGGCCAAAGTACTTATTGGTACTAGAACCGATACGGGAGATATTACTGGTAAAGTTTTAGAATCAGTTGATGATGTTTGTTTATCTAAAGATGCTATTTTAAAGATGATTAAAGAATTTCCTAAAGAGTATTCACAAGAAGTACCAATTTATTCAGCTGTTAAGATAAATGGTAAAAAATTATATGAATATGCAAGAGAGGGTAAAAGTATTGAACTACCTAAAAGAGATGTATCAATTCTTGACTTAAGACTATTATCAGTAACATCAACTACCTTTTCCTTTAAAACAACAGTATCTAAAGGATGTTATATAAGAAGTATGATAGAAGATATGGGAAAGATTTTAGGAGTACCACTTACCATGGCATCCTTAAAGCGAACCAAACAAGGAGATTTTTCTTTGACTAATGCTAAAAATTTAGCAGAAATTGATGAAAATGTAGAGTTAATTTCTATTAAAGACGCTCTACAAGTTAAAACTAAAGAAATAGATAAAGATTTAGCTAAAAAGATTAAATCAGGTAGTAAGATAAGAATAGATGAAAATATGCTTTTATTCTTAGAAGATGGTAAGGAACTAGCTTTATATATGAAAATGGATGACTATGCTAAACCAATTAAAATGTTTAGTACTAAATAAACAGAAAACGACAAAATAATCGTTTTCTTTTTTGTATGCTTATTACGGTGGTAGAAATGAAAGTATATCTTGATGTAGTATTTATTCTTAATTTTTGTTATGATTTTCTTCTTCTCTTATCAGTAACTATTGAAAATAAAACTTATCCAAAAATAAAAAGATTACTACTTGCTAGTCTTACAGGATCTATTACCTTAGTACTTTTATTTCTACCCTTAAATAATTTTTTCTTACTTATCTTTAAATTTCTAACTAGTCTTATCCTAATTCTTATAAGTTTTGGTTATAAGAGTAGAGAAACATTTACCAGTAACTTAAAATCATTTTATGGTAGTAGTATTATTCTAGGAGGAATACTTTATGCACTTGATTCACAGTTTAATACTTATAAAAAAGATTTTCTTTTTATAAAGAATAAAAATACTTCTATCATCATACTATTATTATTAATTGGACCAGTATTACTCTTTTTATATTTGAAGGGTAGAAGAAGAGAATATATTAGGGAAAACTATCTACATGATATTAAGTTTACTTATAAAGAAAATACTTATACTTTAAAAGCTTTTTTAGATACTGGTAATAAGATAAAAGACCCATACAAGAAAAGAGATGTTTTCATCTATTTTCTGGACTTTCCTATAGAAGATGAAGATATTATCTATGTACCATATGAAACAATTGGTACAAATGGACTAATCAAATGTATTAAACCAGAATATTTAGAATTAGATGGGGAAGAGTTAGATAGTAGTAAATACCTAGTAGGAAAGAGTAGAGAAAAGATTAATTTATATGGTGCTAATTGTATCATGCCAGAAATATTAAAGGAGGAAATACATGATTAGTTTATTATTATTTATTGGTAGTATACTAACAAATTATAGTTATCTTTATTATATTGGAAGTAGTGATGCTCTTCCCCCACCTTTATCCAGGGAGGAAGAAGAGGGGTACTTAGTAAGAAGTGAAGACGGGGATAGTTTTGCTAAAGATAAGTTAATAGAACATAATCTAAGATTAGTAGTCTTTCTTGCTAAGAAATATGAAAACACAGGAGTAGACTTAGAAGACTTAGTAAGTATTGGTACTATTGGTCTAATAAAAGGAATTAATACTTTTCATAGAGATAAGAATATAAAACTAGCTACTTATGCCTCTCGTTGTATTGATAATGAAATACTTATGCATCTTAGAAAAATTAAAAAGATGAAAACAGAAGTGTCAATTGATGCTTCACTTAGTTATGATCAAGATGGTAATGAATTAAGACTTGAAGATATTTTGGGAACAGAAGCTGATATTGTTACTAAAGGAGTAGAGACAGAAGATGATAAGAAACTGATGATAAATGAAGTATTAAGACTAGAACCAAGGGATAGAGATATTATGATTTTAAGATATGGACTTTTAGGACAAGAAGAAAAGACACAAAAAGAAGTGGCAGATATGCTAGGAATTAGTCAATCATATATATCAAGAATAGAAAAAAAAGTTATTAAACGCTTAAGAGCTTTAGTACATTATAGTTAGGAGTTGATAGTGTGACAGTAAAAGAATATTTCTTTGAAAAGAAATTAGAGTGGGAATTCTTATCTAAGTTTGACCATTTTGCTTATCAAAAATTATATAGAATTAATAAGTAAAAAATAAGACTAGACTTGAACAAACTAGTCTTTTACATTTTGATGTTAACTATTTTTTCTACTAATTTACATCTTAAAGTATAAATGTTATACTAAGATCGAAGGAGGAAAAGATGAATAAATTATATTCTAAAGTGTATGGTTGGCTATTTATTGGATTATTACTAACATTTGCAACTGGAGCTTTGTTTTCTAATTATGAAAATGCCATGATTAATATTATGAGTGGAATGGGATATATAATTATATTACTAATAGAATTTGGTCTTGCTATTTTTCTATCAGCACGTATTCATAAGATGAATAGTGCTATGGCAACTTTTTGTTACCTATTATATTGCTTTATAACAGGAATAACGTTTTCTACCATTTTTTTGGCTTTTGATATGAAAAGTTTGATCTTAATCTTTTTAGTAACAGCACTTGTATTTGGATTATTTGCTCTATTTGGAATGTTTACTAAATTATCTTTCGATAAATTAGGAACCATTTTGTTTATGATGTTGTTAGGAATAATTATAGCAAGTGTGATTAATATATTTGTTGGAAGTGATACTTTTGATTTTATAATTTGTATTATTGGAATATTAGCGTTTATCTGTTATATTTGTTATGATACTAAAAAGTTGCCAATATTATTTGATAATTTAGGAGCAGAAAAAGGTGCTATTTATGGTGCTTTCCAACTATACCTAGACTTTATTAATATTTTTATTTACTTACTACGATTATTTGGTAATAATGATAGTAATTGATGTTAGAAGACCAAAATTAATCGGTCTTTTTAGTTGGAATTTTATATTATAAATAGTTAAAAAGGAAGGAGTAAAAATTTATCGGAATAGACCACTAGGGTGACAAATACCTGATAATACTGAAGATAAATTATTGCTTGTATATAAAATTGGAACATTAGAATTAGAACTTTCAAACATAGAAAAGTCTAATTCTTTTTCTTTATCATTGTAAACGTAATCATCATCTGAATTATAAGACTGTAGAATATCTTAACTCAATTTAAAAACATTTCATGTAGTTTTAAGTATTGTTCTATATTGTTACTTGAATAAGCTTTAGGAACATTTGAAAAGGTTGAAGCAATACAGTGTTCTATGTGAGCCTCCATAAGATGATTTGCACAAATAATTTTTCATATTTTGGATGCCTTTCCAGTGGTTAAGAATGTAGTTTTTGTATCCTTCTATTTTTTACTTTCTATTAACTTGTCCATTTCTTCTTTAAAGGCTTTTTTATCTTTTTTCTCGTAGATAATATCTGCAATTTTCTGTCTTAATTCTTTGTCAGTAGTATAACGATTTATCTTTTGTTTTACATGAAACTCGCAAGTGTTAATAGTTACTTTGTTATTAGTATATAACTTTAATTCAGAAGCACCAAAAAGTATCCAAGAACCAGCATCACTAAGTAAATTGTAAATATTAGGAATAACATTCATAAACTCCTGCCATGGTTTATCAGAAGATGTTATAAAGACATGTTTACCAACTAATCTACTTCTTTTGCCTTTTCGGTCTATACCAGTGAAAGTGACAAAACATTTACTCATAATCCATTTCTTTTTATTAGGTTCATTTTTATCCTGCTTATGTATCCACTTTTCATCAACCATAACATATAAAGTTTTACCATGTTCTATTTCATCATATTTTATTTCACGTAGCTTAGCTTCACGTTTAAATAGATAAATAGTCTGCTTTGGAATAGATAATGTTTGTTCTAAAGATTGTTTTATGTGTAAAGCATTTAAAGAAGAAAATGATGATGTGTGACTTGGATTACGCCAAACAGAATCTTGAATGAGAATTCCACATACTATAGGATCATAAGTTTTATAGGCTTCATCAATGTAGTTATAGTATTCATTAGTATATTTATCTTGATATAAGGTGCGGTGAAATGTGATTTCCCCAAAGATAGTAACAATGGTTCTCTTAACATTAGATTTATTGATATAAAATCTTTCTTTTCTTTTTTCTGAATTTTTAAATTCTAAATCAACGGCTTCAATAAATTCTTTTATAAGGTCATAAGATAAATCATTAAATAATTCTTGCAATGAAATAGTTAAGTTAACATATATATTTTTAATATTACTAAAAATAAATTTTTCAATGCAAATGGCTAATTTTTCTTTAATTTTGTCAATTAGACTATTAATTAATGAATTTTCTGAACTAATATTTAAAATCTGTGGTAAAATATGCATGAAAAGATTCCCTTATTTTTTGATTTTACAGGCATATTATACCATGAGTCTTTTCTTTTTTTATGCATTCTGATAAATTTTTACTCCGTCTTAAAAAGAAATGGTTTGTAAATATGTAACTTTTTCTGTATACTAATATGTAGCTGTTAGGAGGATACTATCTTGAGAAAAATATTATTTGCCACTGAAAATGAAGGTAAGGTTTTAAGGTTTAAAAACCAATTATTAAAAAGGAAAATTGAAATAATTACTATAAATGATTTAGATAAGAAAATAGAGATTATTGAAAATGGAACTAATGCTATTGAAAATGCTCTCATTAAAGCAAGAAGTTATGCTAAAGAAATAGATATTCCTGTCTTTGCTATGGATGATAACTTGTATATAGAAAATATACCAGATGATAAACAACCTGGCATGTATGTAAGAAGAATTAATGGAAAAAGACTAACTGATGAAGAGATGATTGATTACTATTCTAATTTGGCACATACTTATTCAGCTTCTGGCAAATTAACTTGTAGATGGGTATATGGTATGGCAGTAATAAATAAGAAAGAAGAGTATACTTATACATGGAGTAAAGATGATTTTTACTTAGTAGATAAGCCAACTTCTAAAATTGATCCTGGTTATCCACTAAATAGTATATCGGTAAATAAAAAACTAAATAAATATTTTACAGATATGACTAGCGAAGATAAAGAAAATATAAAAGAAGATGAAAGTGATGTTATAGAATTTATCGCTAAAAGTGTTTTATAGTAAATATTGTTCTTGGAGGTATTAGATGAATTATGGATACATATTAGGAATTGTAGGAAGAGACTCCTTTGTAAAGGGAAGATGGTATAGTAGTGATATTGAAAAAGAAGATACTACTAAATTAGCTAGTAGTTTTATGCATACGTATCGTGTAAAGTCAGAATCATCAAGAAGAATTTATACCGTTAAAATTAAAAATAATGGTGCTGATATAGAAGGATACTCTTGTAATTGTCCACAGTTTGAAAGAGCTAAGACGTGTAAACATGTGGCAGCAGTTTTACTAGATGATTATGAAACTATAGCAAGTTATGAATTTATAGATAAATTAGCTTTATCAAAAGAAATACTAGCAAGTTATAAAAATAATGATTTAAATACTATCAAAGAAAAACTAGATATAAACTTGGAATTTCAATTTAGTTATAGAGATATTTATTTAAAGATAAAGATAGGTAATAAGAAAAAGTATACTTTATCTACTTATAGTAAAGCTTCTAGTTTTATAGATGCTTATAATGAAAGAAAAGAATATGTATTTGGAAAAAACTTAACCTATAGTCCTAATAAATATTATTTTGATAATAAGAATAGTGA
>CAKPPI010000014.1 GCA_934177545.1 uncultured Bacilli bacterium | reverse complement strand
AAAGAATGAAGTAAATGGTAAAGATGTTAAAGAAGTAGTTGCATTGCTAAAAGAAAAAGAAATTATTTCACCTACTGGTAATGAAATTGATAAAGAAATTCAAATATATGAAGGCAAAAAAGAAAGAAAGAGTAAAATGCTTGATGCTATAATGTATAGAATAATTGAAAGAGGGGATACCTATTCAATAGGAGCTAGGCGAGGATTACTTTTTGCTAAAGAATTTAAATTAGACTTACTAATTCCTATAACATATGAAATTGTTTTAGGCAATGATCGATATATTGATGTTTTCTTAAGAGAAGCTAATAAAGATGAAGAAGTAAGAGAACCTCTTAAATTCTTAGTACCACTTTTTAACTCAAAATATAGTGAAAAAGATATAGAAAAAATGTTAATGACTAAGGAAGAAAAGAAACAAGAAAAACAACTTCAGCAAAAATTAGTAAATATTTTAGCAACAAAAGCAGACAATGATGAAACTAAAGAAGATGTAAAAGTATTAAGAATTCAAAAAAAATTAGATAAAAGTAGAAACAGTCGTTAAATTGCTTACCTAGTTAGGCAATTTTCTTCTTGGTTTAAAATTTAAGTTCCTGTGGTATAATAACTAATGAAGTTTAATGTTAAAAAAAAATAATTGCTATGTTATAATATAGTAACTGAAAAGAGGCACTATGGAAAAAGTAGATAAATTAAATTGTTGGCAACTTAATAAACGAAAAATTGGTCTTGTTTTTCTTATCATGTTAGTAGTTATATTGCTTATCTTTTTTTTATTGATTCCAAGAATCAGCTTGAAAGGTAAAACAACTATTATGGTAAATATTAATAGTGAGTATAAAGAACCAGGCTATCATGCAAGTTATCTGTTTGATAATCTAACTGATAAAGTAAAAGTATCAGGAAAGGTTAATAATAAGAAAGATGGAGTATATTATCTAACTTATAAAGTAAAAGGACCATTTATTACGGTTAGTACTAAAAGAAAAGTAGAAGTTAAAGATATAGAAAGACCTGTTATTACCTTAGAAGGAGGGAAAGATACTTATATCTGTCCTAATAGTAAATATAAAGAATTGGGGTATAAAGCTAGTGACAATATAGATGGAGATTTAACTAAGAAAGTGAAGATAACTGAAAAAGAAGACGAAGTTACTTATGAAGTAGAAGATAAAGCTCATAATAAGACTAGTGTTACTAGAAAGATTCAAGTAGGAGATAAGATGAAACCTACAATAGAGCTAACTGGTGGTGATATAGTCTTTTCCTATATAGGAGAAACTTATGTAGAACCAGGTTATAAAGCTACAGATAATTGTGATGGAGATATAACTGGAATGGTTATAACTAGTGGTAGTGTTGATATTAATAGTAGTAATGATCAAGTACTAACTTATACAGTAGAAGATAAAGCTCATAATAAGACTGAAGCTAAAAGAACTGTAAAAATGGTAAGAAGAGATAGTCCTGGTACTATTTACTTAACCTTTGATGATGGACCTAACTATGGAACTACTAATGTTATTCTAGATATCTTAAAAGAAGAAAATGTAAAAGCTACTTTCTTTGTGACTGGTAAAGGACCAGATGAATTAATTAAAAGAGAATATGATGAAGGACATACTGTTGCCTTGCATACCTTCTCTCATAATTATCAAACCGTCTATCAATCAGTAGAAGCTTATTTTAATGACTTAACTAAAGTTCATGATAGAGTAGCATCTATTACTGGTTATGATAGTAGAATTATTAGATTCCCAGGAGGTAGTAGTAATACTGTTAGTAGACACTATCAAGAAGGAATAATGACTACCTTAACTAAAGAGGTTATAGAAAAAGGTTATTACTATTATGACTGGAATATATCTAGTGGTGATGCTGGTGAATATAAAGATTCAAGAAGCATCATAAATCAAGTTACTAGAAACTTATCAAAAGAGAGAACTAATATGGTGTTAATGCATGATATAAAGCCATATACAAGAGATGCTTTAAGAGAAATTATTAAATATGGTAAAGAGAATGGTTACCACTTTGATAAGATAACACCAGGAACTAAAATGATAAGACAAAAAGTTAATAATTAGAGGAGATGCTATGAAAAAGTATTATAAACCTAATATTTATATAAAAGATATTTATCAAATACCTATTGCTAAACTAAAGAAAGAAGGAGTAAAAGCCTTAGTCTTTGATCTTGATAATACTATTGCTATGACAAGTGAAAAGTACCCAAATGATAAAGTAGTTAAATACTTTAAGATCTTGAAAAAAGACTTTACCTTATTTATTCTTTCTAATAGTCCTAGAAAAAGAGTTAAACCGTTTGGTGATAAATTAGAGATTAAATATTATCATTTATCCTTAAAACCAAGTACTAGAAATATGAGAAGACTTCTTAGAGAAAATAATCTAGCTAAGGAAGATATAGTCTTAATAGGTGATCAATATATGACTGATATGTTATTAGCTAAAAAATTAAAGATAAAAACAATACTAGTAGATCCAATATCTAATAAGGAATTTAAAATAACTAGTATTAATAGATTCCTAGAGGGAAGAATACTAAAAAAACTAGCTGAAGATAAAATATTAGAGAAAGGAAAATATTATCATGAATGAAGAAAAATACTGTAAAGGTTGTGGTATTAAGCTGCAAGATGAAAACGTTTTACAAGAAGGGTATACTGTTAGTCTAGAACAAGATTATTGTCAAAGATGTTTTAGAATTAAAAACTATGGTGATTATCAAGTAGTTACTAAGAGTAATGATGAATATATAGATATATTAAAAAAAGTAGGAGAGACTAAAGATTTAGTCTTATATATAGCAGATTTACTAAACTTAGAAGAAGACTTTGAAGAGATTAGAAAATATATTCCTAATAAAATGATATTAGTCTTAAATAAGAAAGATGTTTTACCAAAGTCAGTTAAAGAAGAAAAGATTCTTGCCTACTTTAATAATATGGATACACCATTTGAGAAAGTTGTAGTTATTAGTGTAGAAAAGAATCAAAATATTGATTACTTATTAAAACAGATTAAACTATATCAAACTAGTAAGGATGTTTATGTAGTAGGACATACTAATGCTGGAAAGAGTACATTAATTAATAAACTTATTTCTAATTATTCAGATAATAATGAAGAGTTAACTATCTCACCACTTCCTGCTACTACTTTAAGTACTGTAAGAATAGAACTTAATGACTATTTAACATTAATAGATACACCAGGACTAGTCGATAGTGGTAGTATAGTTAATGTAGTAGATAAGAGTACTTTAAAGAAAATAAGTCCTAGAAAAGAAATTAAACCTAAGACTTATCAAGTTAGAAAAGGACAAAGTATATTAGTAGATGACTTGTTAAGAATAGATTATACAAGTGGTGAGAAAAATAGTTTTACTTTCTATATGTCTAATGATTTAAAAATAAGAAAGATAGCAAGTAAGAGAATGGACTTAAAAGAAGAGATGGGTAAGACTACTCATCAGATGAAGTTTGATGAAGATTTATGTATTAATGGCTTAGGATTTATCAAGATGGTTAATCAAGGAACAGTTGATATTTATACTTATCCAAATGTTACAAGTTATACAAGAAAAAATTTAATATAGAAGTGGAGGGATAATAATGAATCAACAAGACATCATAAGAGAGATTAGACAAAAAAATGATATAGTTGATATCATTAGTGAAAAAATCCCTCTTGTTGCTCGTGGTAAAAACTATTTTGGTGTTTGCCCCTTTCATGATGATACTAATCCTTCTATGAGTGTATCAAGAGAAAAACAAATATATACTTGTTTTTCTTGTCATGCAACTGGTAATGTCTTTAACTTTTTGATGGATTATGAACATAAAGAGTTTAGAGAAGTCTTAAAAGAATTAGCTGATAGGGTAGGTATTCCCCTAGTAGGTTATCATGAGGAGAAAAAAGTAACTAAATATGATAAATGGTATGAGATATATAATCTAGCCTTAAAATACTATCAGAATAACTTGATGAGTACCATGGGAAAAGATGCTAGAGGCTATCTTGAGAATAGAAATATAAATGAAGAAGTAATTAAAAAGTTTGAACTAGGTTGGTCCTTAGATAATAATAACTTATCTGATCTTTTAACGAAGAAAGGGTATCCAATAGACTTACTTAATCAAGTAGGATTAAGTAGTGGTAATAATGACTTATATCATAATAGATTAATGTTTCCATTACACGATTTAAACGGAAGAGTAATTGGTTTTAGTGGTAGAATCATTACTAGTGGGAAACAAAATAAGTATTTAAATACGAAAGAGACAGAACTCTTTAAAAAAGGGAAACTACTATATCATTATCATATTGCTAAAGAGGCAGTAAGAGTTAGTAAGAATGTAATTATTATGGAAGGATTTATGGATATTATAAGAGCTAGTATTTATGGCTTTGATAATACAATAGCTACTATGGGTACCGCTCTTACTAAAGACCATATCAATAATATCAAAAGATTATCCTTAAATATTATCTTATGTTTTGATGGTGATGAGGCAGGACAGAAAGCAACACTATCAGCTGGAAACTTGTTTCAAGAAGCAGGTATAGAAGTTAAAGTAATAGAGTTACCGGAAGAAGATGACCCTGATAGTTTCCTATTAACCAAAGGAAAAGAGGCTTTTGCTAGCTTAATTAATAGTGCTATATACTTTAAAGATTATAAGATTAAAAGATTAAAAAGTAAGGTTAACTTTGCTAGTAGTGAAGAAAAAGCTAACTATATCCATCAAGTTTTAGAAGAAGCTAAGGAAATAGATGATCAAATAAGAATAGAAATAATTCTAAAAGACCTTGCAAAAAACTTCGAAATAGGGTATAATACCTTGGAAAAAAGTTTTCAAGAATTAAAAGGCAAGAAAGAAATAAAACCTTTAAAAATTATGGAAACTAAAGCACCCACTGAAAAACTAGATAAGTATCAAAAAGCTAGTTATGCACTACTTTCTTATATGATTGATTCACCTTGGGTAATAGAAGAAGTAGAAAAATCCCATTTAGTCTTTCCTACTGATAAATTAAGATTATTAGAAAGTGAAATAGTAGATTACTATAGAACTAATGGTTTCATAACTTGGGCTGACTTTTATACTTACCTAGGTACAAATGAGGAACTAATAAAACTCTTATCACAAATAGGATCTTATCCTTTAAAAAAGGAAGTAGATAAAGAAGATATTTCTGATTATAAAAGTGTTATTCTAGATTATAGTAGAAAACAACAAATCAAAAGATTAAATAAGAAATTATTAGATACTATTGATCCACTAGAACAAGCAAGACTTGCCGAAGAGATAAGAAAAATAAGGATTGGGGAGAAGCAAAATGGTAAATGAAATTAAAACTATTGAACAAAGAAAAGAAAGCCTTCTAAAAAAAGGTAGCGAAAAAGGATTTATCACTTATGAAGAGATGGCTAATGAATTAAAAGGATTAGAACTAGATAGTGATAGTCTTGATGACTTATATAACAGTTTAGTAGATGCTGGTATTGAAATAGTAAGTGAAGATGCTAATGATACAGAAGCTAGTGCTGAAGAAATAACTGATGATACTTTAGTTGAAAATATTACTTTATCTAAAGATATCAAGATTAATGATCCAGTTAGAATGTATTTAAAAGAGATTGGTAGAATTCCCTTACTTACTTCAGATGAAGAATTTGAAAATGCTCGTCGTGCCCTTGAAGGTGATGAAGAAGCTAAAAGGATTTTAGCTGAATCAAACTTACGTCTAGTTGTTTCTATTGCTAAACGTTATGTGGGAAGAGGTATGCTTTTCCTTGATCTTATCCAAGAAGGAAATATTGGCCTTATGAAAGCCGTTGATAAATTTGATCCAGAAAAAGGTTATAAATTTTCAACTTATGCAACTTGGTGGATTAGACAAGCTATTACTAGAGCTTTAGCTGATCAAGCAAGAACTATTCGTGTTCCTGTTCATATGGTTGAAACTATCAATAAACTAGCTCGTGTACAACGACAATTAACACAAGACTTAAATAGAGAACCAACCGATGAAGAGATAGCTAAGAAATTAGGAATTTCTGTAGAAAAAGTAAGAGAAGTATATAAAATTAGTCAAGATCCCGTATCACTTGAGACACCGATTGGTGAAGAAGATGATTCTCATTTAGGAGACTTTATAAGAGATGAGAGAACTGTTAGTCCTGAAGAGTATGCTACTGAAGAATTATTAAAAGAAGAATTAGCCGGTGTTTTATTAACTTTAACTGATCGTGAAGAAAAAGTATTAAGACTTCGTTTTGGACTAGATGATGGACAATGTAGAACACTTGAAGAAGTAGGACAAATCTTTGGAGTTACCAGAGAGAGAATTAGACAAATAGAAGCAAAAGCTTTAAGAAAATTAAGACATCCATCTAGATCTCGTAAGTTAAAGGACTTCTTAACAGACTAATGAAAATAAATAATCGTTTAAGACTAGTTGGAGATTATGTTGATAAGGGAAGTGTACCTCTTGATATTGGATGTGATCATGCAAAGTTATCCATCTATTTATTAAAAGAGAAAAACTTTCCTTTTGTTTATGCTTCTGATAATAAGATTGGTCCCCTAAATCAAGCGAAAGAAAATGTAAACTACTATAATCTAGCAGATAGAATAGAACTAATTAAAGCTGATGGACTTGATTCGCTTAATGATAAAATTGATACTATTACTATAACTGGTATGGGTGGTTTAACTATAAATAAAATGTTTCTAGAAAGTAGAGATAAACTTGCTAATATTAAAACCATTATCTTATCACCTAATAACTTTATCAAAGAAGTAAGGGAGACTATTACTAGTTTAGGATACTATCTAAAAGATGAAGAATTAGTAGAAGAAAGTGATAAGTTATACCACATTTTAGTCTTTTCTAAGGGAAATAAAACTTATTCTGATAAAGAGTTATACTTAGGACCTATCTTAATGACTAAAAATAGAGAAGATATAAAAGAATATTATAGAAATGAACTAAGAAATATAAATAATCTCCTATTAAAC
Source organism: uncultured Bacilli bacterium (assembly GCA_934177545.1). Classification (GTDB taxonomy): domain Bacteria; phylum Bacillota_I; class Bacilli_A; order RF39; family UBA660; genus Onthousia. Next base: position 14,370 of record CAKPPI010000014.1, on the reverse strand, counting down.
AATAGTATTCCTAGAGAAAGACAAGAAGAGCTTAGAAAAATAAAGAAATATTTAGAAGATGCTTGCTAAATGTTTCTTTTTTTTATATTATAATTAACAAGGAAGTGACAGCAAAGATGGAATTAACAACAGAGAAAATAAAAGCAATGACATTTGATAAACTTTATAAATTATTAGCACCTACCTTAAGAGAAATAGGAAAAGAATATTCTTATATAAGTTCATCAAATAAAGCTATTGATAAATGGTTAAAGAAAATAGTTGAAGAAAAATACAAAAAAGTAATAGGTAATGATAAGGTAACATCAATAGACTTTACTACCGTAGTAAAAAAGAATATTAATCATTATTTAAAAAAGACATTTACAGAAGGAAATGGATTAGAAATATTTAATAGATATGTAGATAAAAATATAAAAGAAGGAAAAAAAACACAGGACTCTTTAAAAAAGATAGCAGATTTTTTCTATGGATTTAATTATTATCCTAGTAATGAAGTTTACCTTAGCTTATTAAATAATAAGAGAGTAAGTAAAATTTTGACTAAAGTAGTAGAAGAGAAAAAGTATTTATTAGGCAAAGTGGATATTGAAAAGATTTTTAAGGATGATATCTCTATATCGTTTGTAGAAACATATTGTATATTAAATAATATTAAGCTGGTTCAAGATGACATTGATAATAATATAGATAATTATATGGATGATAATGTAACAAACTATTTCAGTTTAGGAACTTCTCTTTTAACGGAAGAAGAAAAAATGGAATTACTAATTAGAGTAAAGCAAGGAGATAAAAGAGCTAGAGATATAATGGTTGAAAAAAATTTAAGGCTTGTTATTAAGATTGCTATCAAATATCAGGGAAGAGGACTTGAAATTTCGGATTTAATTCAAGAAGGAAGCATAGGTCTAATGAAATCTATTGATAGATTTGATTTGAAAAAAGGGTGTAGATTTTCAACCTATGCTACTTGGTGGATTAGACAGGCAATAATAAGAGCAACGTATGAGCAAGGCAGGGCTATTCGTATTCCTTGTCACCTTAATGAAAAAAGTTTTAAAATTAAAAACGTAGCAATGAATTTAGAAAAAGAATTGGGTAGAGAACCAACTACTGAAGAAATAGCTAATAACCTAAATACTTCTATTAAAAAAATTGAAGAAATACTTACTGCTAGTAAAACTATAACCTCAATAAATCAAAGAGTTAATGATGATAATTATTCAGAGATAGGAGATTTTATTGAAAATAATACAGCAACACCAGAAGAAGTAACAATAGAAAAAGTAACAGTTGAAGAAATACGAGAAAAACTATCAATATTAAGTGATAGACAACGACAAGTTATAATACTCCGTTTTGGCTTAGATGGACAGGAGCCAAGAACTCTTCAAGAAATAGGGGATATTATAGGATGTACTAGAGAAAATGTAAGATTAATGGAACTTAAAATACTAAAAAAACTTAAACGTAGTATGTATAAATGGAGTGATAAAAAAATAATTTTTAATTCCAATATGCCAGATCATAATTGTCCCTACAGATCTAGAGATAATATATATGATTATTTCCGTGAATATAGCAAAGAAGAAATAGACAAAGTTATTGAAGAATTGAACGATAGAGCATTAACAATCTTACATATGAGATATGGTGATGATTTTGCTAACCCAATACTTGATGGTAATTTAGCAGAAAAAGATAGAAACTATTTAAAAAATTGCGTTTTTCCAAGAATAAAAAGAAAATTAAAACAAAACAGAAATAACAAGATATCAAAAGGAATGTTTTTAACTAACGAAACTCCAGTGATACCTACTGATAATAAAGAGAAATTAACAACTTTACTTGAACAACAAAATTTAGATAATGAAAAAGTAAATAGAGAAAGAAAAAATAATATTACCAATGAACATATAAAAAAGTTAGAGACAGGAGTTAAAAAAATGAATGAATTAGAAAATATAGAGACAAGACAAAAAAGAAAAAATAAAAAATCAAGAAGTAATATATATGATTATTTTAGTGAATATGAAAAAAGTGTGATAGATGAAGTTATTGAAGGATTAGATGAAAAATCTTTAATGGTACTGCACATTAAATATGGTGAAGACTTTGCTAATCCAGTTAATGGTACATTATCAGAAGATGATAAAAAATTTATTCAAGGATGTGTTTTTCCTAAAATAAAAAGAAGATTAATGAAAAAGAAAACTATAGCAATTAAAGAGGAAATAGCTCCGGACGATAAAAAAACAATATCTTTTAATGATGAGTCATCCCTTTTGGTGGATAAAACTTATTCTGATAAAGAAAATACTGAAATAAATGAACTAAAAATAGAAAGTGAGAATAACATTATGGATGAATATATCAAAACGTTGGAAATATTTAATGGAGATAAATTTAAAGAAATAACTAAAACTAAATCAATAAAGGAAATAATTGTTTTATCTTTAGCTTTTGGTTATGTAGATGATAAGTACTTTTTTGCAAATTCAATTGCCAACTTTTTGGGAATGGAACAAGAAGAAGTTACAACAATAATTAAAAGTGGGGTGGCTGAATATAAAGAAAAATTAGATGAAATTATAGATCAGTCATTAGATAAGATGACAGAAGCAGGAAAAGAAGAAAATTCGAAAGTATATGTTAAGACACTAAATAAAAAATAAAAGTGAACTAGTCTATTATTATTAGATTATCATAAACGGTGATAATCTTTTTTGTGTTGTTTAGTTTTAAAGATTAATAAACACTTAGATGATGCTTGCTAAATATTTGTTTTTGCAATAAAATAATATTCTGAAGTGAGGCGATAATATGACATTTTCAACTAATGACATTAAAACAATGACATTTGATAAACTTTATCAACTATTAATTCCTACTTTAAATAATATAAAAGAAAAATATTCTTATATAAGTACATCAGGTAGTGCACTTGATAATTGGTTAAAAAAGATAGTAGAAGAAAAATATAATAGAATAATAAATAGTGATAAAGTAGTAGCAATTGATTTTTCTGTTACTGTTGAAAATAATATTAACAGATATCTAAGAAAAACATTTAAAGAGGGAAATGGGCTAGAACTATTTAATAGATATGTAGATAAAAATCTCAAAAAAGACGAAAACTCTCAAAAATCATTTAAAAAACTAATTGCTTTTTTTAATGAATTTAATTATTATCCTAGCAATGACTTATGTATTGCTATATTAAATAATAATAAAGTTAAATCAATTTTATCTGACATTGTAGTAGAAAAGAGAAAACTATTAGAAACTAATACATTAGAAGAGATATTTTTTGATGATATTGAAGTGGCATTTATTGAAAATTACTGTATGTTAAATAATATTTCTATTAATCAAAATGATGATTTAACTGATTACATAGATGATAGTCTAGCAAGTTATTTTAGTTCAATAAAATTACCTCTTTTAACTAAGGAAGAAGAAATAATCTTGTTAACTAGAATAAAACAAGGTGATAAAAGAGCTAAAGATATAATGATTGAAAGAAACATAAGGCTAGTAATCAAAATGGCAAGAAAATATTCTGGTCAAGGACTTGAGTTGTTAGACTTAATTCAAGAAGGAAATATTGGTCTTATGATTGCTGTTGATAGATTCGATTTAGAAAAAGATTGTAAGTTTTCAACCTATGCTACTTGGTGGATTAAGCAAGTAATGACAAGAGCTATAGATGATAAAGGAAGAACGATTCGTCTTCCAGTATATATAAGTGAATGGAATACAAAAATTAGAAATGCTAAAAAAGGACTTCAAAAAGAATTAAATAGAATTCCTACTGATGAAGAAGTTGCAACAAAGTTAAATATTTCTACTGATAAATTAGATGAATTATCTATAGTAAGTCAATCGATGTTGTCCTTAAACCAAAACATTAGCGAAGAAGATGATGGACAATTAAGCGATTATATAGAAGATGATAGTATAGTTAGTCCAGAGATAGAAGCAATAGAAAATGTTGCCAAAGAAGAACTAGAAAAAGTTATATCAACCTTAAAACCTAGAGAACAACAAATTATTAGACTACGTTTTGGATTTGATTATTCCGAGGTTAAATCTCTTCAAGAAATAGGTGATATACTTGGTATATCAGGAGAGCGAGTTAGACAATTAGAAAGCAGAAGCCTTAAAGAACTTAAACAAAAAATATTAAGAAAACAAAGGGAAATAGTAAAGCTTGATATAAAAGAATCAGAAAATAAAATTCTAAGAAAAAAAAGAAATAATAGAAGAAGAACCGCCAATGACTTAAAAAGTATATACTCTTATTTTAAAGGATATGAAAAAGAACAAATTAAGGAAGTTATTCAAGAACTTGATGAAAAATCGCTAGAATTATTACATAAAAGATATGGTGAAGATTTTGATAATCCAATATATAATTCCTTATCTAATAAAGATAGAGCCTATTTGTATAGTTCTATTTTCGTAAGAATGAAACGTCATCTAAGAAAATATGACACATCAGAAATTACTACATCTAAAGAAAATGAAAAAGCATTGAATAATAATAATTCTAAAGTATATGTTAAAACATTTAATAATAAATAAAAGTTATCATGAAAAATTTTGGTGATAGCTTTTTTTATCTTCAATAACTTGTTTTTTTTCAAAAATATGGTATAATATGTGAGCTGTTAAGGGGGGAATATAAATGAAAGAACAAAATAATACAAATAACTATGGTGAATATTTATATAACATTGATGAGTATACAAATAGTGATATAAGTCTTTATCTTAAAACTTTGAATAAGCCACTTTTAACTAAAGAAGAGGAAAAAGACTTATTCATTAGAATGAATAATGGTGATACTGAAGCTAAGGAAAAAATAATTGAAAGTAATTTGCGATTAGTAGTTAGTATTGCCAAAAAATATAAGGGATTGGGATTAGAGTTTTTAGATCTTATTCAAGAAGGAAATATTGGTTTAATGGAAGCTGTAGAGAGATTTGATATAACTACAGGTAACAAGTTTTCAACCTATGCCACTTGGTGGATTAGAAAAGAAGTCTCTAGAAGTATAAAGCTTCAAGGGAAGACAGTTAGATTGCCAGTTCATTTATGTGAACGAATTGCTAAGTATTATAAGACAAATAAAGAGTTGACAAATGAACTTAAAAGAAAACCAGAAGTGGATGAAATAGCTACTAAACTTAATATTAGTATTAAGGAAGTTAATGAATTAATTAAGTATAGTGAAGATATAACAAGTCTTAATGAGTTAGTATATGATGATAATTGTTCTAGTTTAGAGGAATATGTAAAAGTGGCTGATCCAAATATGGATGATATGTTTTTAAATACTGAACGTTCATTATTAATTAAAGAACTAATTAAAAAGTGTAATTTGACAGAAAGAGAAACTATGATTTTAAATTTAAGATTTGGTTTTTTAGATGGTACAGAATATACTTTAACAGAAATAGGATCTATTATTGGAATCAGTACGGAAGCAGTTAGACAAAATCAAAATAAAATTATAGGAAAGCTAAGAAAATCTGATTATGCTATAAAATTAGTTGATTATCTTGATAATCCTGATAAAGGAAAAGAATATATTTTAAGTGATAAATTTCCTAAAGATAAACATAGACCAAGAAAAAGAAGAGAAGGAAGAAGTACAGAAAATTTATATACTTATTTTGAGGATTACAACGATGATGATATTACTAAAGTACTTAGTGAAATTACGCCTAGACATCAAGAAATATTGCGTGCAAAATATGGGGACGATTTAAAAAATCCAATTTTAAATTCTAATATACCTTCTAATTATAAAGAATTGCTTTATGGTAGTATTTTACCAGGAATGCGAAAAAGATTAGAGAAGACTAAAAAAAGTACTAAAATTCTTATAAAAAAGTAAAAGAGAAGATATGAAAGATAGTTTTTTTCTTGACTTTTAAGTGAAATATGTTATTATATAATTGATAATGATTATCAATAAGGAGATATGATGGAACGTAATACAAAACAAAAAAAGAAAATTTATGAAGTATTAGATAATTGTCATTCCCATCCTACTTTACAAGAACTTACTAAATTAGTAAAAGAAGAAGATGCTAGTATTGGACAAGCGACTGTTTATAGAGTAATTAATAAATTAAGCCTTACTGGTGAAGTGTTAACAATAGCTTCCCTTGATCATCAACTTAGATATGATATTGCTAAAGATCATTACCATTTTCAGTGTATGAAGTGTGGGAAAATAGAGGATATATTTTATAATAATAATAAACAAGAAATGATAAAGAAATTGTTCTCTAATAGAAAAGTTAATACTTTCGATTTTATTGGATATGGAATATGTTCCAACTGTTTAGAAGATGATCATTAAAAGGGAGGAATAATAATGGAACTAAAAGGAAGTAAAACAGAACAAAATCTAATGACTGCTTTTGCAGGTGAAAGTCAAGCAAGAAACAAGTATACTTATTATGCATCAAAAGCTAGAAAAGATGGTTATGAACAAATAGCAGCTATCTTTGAAGAAACTGCTAATAATGAAAAGGAACATGCCAAACTTTGGTTTAAACAATTACATGGGGGAGAAATTCCTTCAACTATTATAAATCTAGAAGATGCGGCAGCAGGTGAAAACTACGAATGGACAGAAATGTATAAAGAATTCGCTAATACTGCACGTGAAGAAGAATTTGATAGAATTGCATATCTATTTGAAAGTGTTGGAAAAATAGAAGCTGAACATGAAAAAAGATACTTAACATTACTTAAGAATGTTAAGGATGATAAGGTATTTCATAAAGATGGCGATAAGTTATGGATTTGCCGTAATTGTGGTCATGTCTATATTGGAAAAGATGCTTTAGATGTATGTCCTGTATGTAATCATAAACAAAGTTTTATGGAAGTAAAAGCTGATAATTATGAATAATAGAAAAGAGTAAATAACAATTATTAATTATTTACTCTTTTTGCATATATCATTACACCTAAGTATATTATACTACAAAATAAAAAATCCATAAAGGATTTTCAATAAGTTTTATTCAGATGGAACTTTATCTTTTTCAGAAGGAGTTTCTCCACCACCATTACCAGTACTGCCATCTCCAGAATTTATATTATCTTTATCACCACTGATTTCACCAGTTTTATCTTCATTAGTCTCAACTTTACTAGAATCATTATTATTAGTATTATTCTTAGTAGTTGTATCTTTATTAGTAGTAGTGTTTTTATTATCAGTTGTAGTAGAAGAGTTACTAGTAGTACTAGAACCACCTGATAAGGTAAGAACTACAGAACCACTTACTAAGTCAGCTCTTTTATTAGCAGGATAACTTTGTGCAATAACGTGTCCTGATGTTCCTTTGAATGTTACTTTAACACCATTCCTTGAAGCCCAAGCTTGAGCGGCAGATTGACTATCCCCGATGAAATTAGGTAAAAGGGTGTAAGTAGATGCTGTTTTATAAGGCCCTGTACCAGTAACTGTTTTTTCATAAGGAGTATTGATAGAGAAAGAAAACTCTTTAATCATAGTAGGATTTTTCTTACCAAGGTTAACTTTCATAGCATTAATAATATCTTTTCTACTTTCCTTATTAGGAATATAGTCCCATAAAACTAATCTGCTTCGCTCATCATAAATCATTTGACCAGTTCCTGATAAGAATAATTGTTCAATATTAATTAAATCAGCATCATCTTTTTGTAGAGCATTAGTAGTTATATCTTTAGCAATATCATAGAAAGATAATATTTGTTTAGTAGTGAAATTAGTATCTAAGTTATTAGAAATAGTATCTAAAACTCCCATAACTTGACTAACACTAGACATATCTTTAACCTTATTAATAAGACCTTGAATAACGATTTGTTGATTAAGTCCACGATCCAAATCACCATTAGCAAGTTGTTTTCTATTTCGAGCTAGAACTAAGGCTTGTTCCCCATTTAGATGTTGCATACCTTCTTTAATACAAACGTAACCTTCACGATTAGAATCATCAGTACATAAGTCTTTTGGTACTTCAACATCAATTCCACCTAAAGTATTAACAAGTGAAACTAGTCCACGGAAATTAATCTTTGCATAGTAATCAATCTTAACATCAAAATAATTTTCAATAGTACTCATCATACAGTCAGTTCCATAAGCAGCCGCATGAGTAATTTTATTTTCAGGAGTACCACTCCAACAAGCAATTGGTACATAACTATCTCTTGGAATGGAAAGCATTGTAGCGTTTAATGTCTTAGGATTAAAAGTAATTAATATTAATGAGTCCCCATTAGCTACTGTGTTTTTAGATAACCCTTCATCAGTAGAATCAACACCCATAAGTAGTATAGTAAATGGTTCACTTATACTTTTACCAGTAGATGCGGTTTCTCTTTTACTAGTGGAACTTTTTAACATCTTTTTCTCTTTGGTATAAATAATCTTGGTATCTGTTGCTATATCTTGATAAGTTTCAATACTCTGAAATAAACTAGGGTAGTTAGTAGTAATAAACATTGCATCAATTGTACCATCATATAAATCAGCAATCATAGCATTATAGTCATCATACTTCTTAATCTTATTATTATCATCTAACTTATTTTCCTTAATAATTATTCTTGGAATAAGATAACCATCAGGAGATGTTTTATCCTTAAGTAGACCAATCTTAGCATCCTTAACATCATCAATCTTATTCATACTATTATTAGACATAGTAATTAAACTACTAGAATAAGTAACATAAGTTTTATTAACATTTTCCAACTTACCATATAAATACATTATAACTACTCCGATAAATAAACTTAATAGTAAATAAAGTATCAAGAAGAAAGTAAGTAATTTAGCTTTATTTTCCTTCTTCTTTCTTTTCTTTTTCATCTTTAAGAAGAAAATTAAATCAATTAGTAAAAATACGCCAATAACTACATATCTAATAACTTCTTCTACCGGTCCTAATAAAAGTATTTCATAAATAGCAAAGAAGTTTGCAAGTATCGTAATTAAAGTAAGGATAAATAACCATAGACGATACTTTTTCTTTTTTTTCTTTTTTTCTTTTTTCTCATCTTTTTCCATAAACTTTTCCTCCACTTATACCTTATCATTATAGCTAATTTTTTTATATCTTTCAATCTTCCTAGCTAAATAACAGTAAAATCTAGTGTAAAGTATTAATTAATTAAGTCTAAATAAGACAAATATTGTCGATTTAATGGTATAATTTAGATACTAGGGGAGGTGGCTTTTATGCCAAAGAAAACTTTATTTGGTCTTATTACTTTAGCTATATTTTTTATGATGCCTAATGTATATGCCAAAGAATATATTGTTTTAAATACTCCAAAAGCTTTTAAAGATAGTCCATCAGGTTCAAGAATTACATCTATTGGTGATGAAGGAGTCTTACCAACTCTTAGTAAAGTAGTAGTAGTTGAAAAAACTAATAAGAGTGGTTATGGTTGTAGATCACCTTGGTATAAGGTAACTTATCAGGATGTAACTGGCTATATTTGTTCAAGTGATCAGGCAGTAATAGAAGAAAGTGATGTTAACTTAGAAGCTGACTTTGAAAAAGAAATGCTAGCAAAGGGGTTTAATGAAAGTTATTTATCAGCTCTTAAAAACCTACATGAAAAGCATCCTAACTGGATTTTTAATGCTCTTAAGACTAATCTAGATTATAATGAGGCAATAAGAAATGAAACAATTGGTGAGATATCATTAGTAAACGGAAGTGATGAATCACTAAGAAAAAAAGATGATAATGGTAACTTTATTGAATCAGTTAAAGAAAAAGGTTGGTATCAAGCAAGTAGTAGTGCTGTAGGATACTTTATGGATCCTAGAAACTTTTTAACGGATGAAGGAATCTTTATGTTTGAAAACTTACAATATAATAAAGCTATTCAAACAACTGATACCGTTAAGAGTATAATTTCTAATACGTTTATGGATAGTGATGAATATTTGAACTATTTCATGAGGGCTGCTGAAAAGTCAGGAGCAAGTCCTACCTATCTTGCTAGTAGAGTAAGACAAGAAAAAGGAGCTAGTGGTTCTACGGGTATAGATGGAGCAAAATTTACTTTTGCAAAAGATAGAGAATGTATAAATCGTTATCGCAATAGTGACAACTGGACTATTCTAAATAACTGTGGAACAGATACATCTTATAGTGGTATATATAATTTCTATAATATTGGTGCATATGGAAGTTATCAAAGTCCAGTAATTAGAGGACTAATCTGGGCAAATGGTGGCTATGACGCTAGTGTAACTAGTTATATGCGACCATGGGCTAGTAAGGAAAAAGCTATTATTGGTGGAGCCTTATATATAGTTAATGGTTATATAAGTGCTAATCAACATACTCTATACCTTCAAAAATTCAATGTAAGTCCTAATGCCTTAAACTCAACTTATACCCATCAATATATGTCTAATATAAAAGCTCCGGCTAGTGAAGCTTTAACCATGTATAAAGGTTATAAGAATAATGACTTATTAGATAAAACTTATGAATTTTTAATACCAGTTTATGAAAATATGCCAGGAGTTAGTGAAACACCAAAGACTGATGATGATAAGAAAGAGGAAATTCCAGAAGTTCCTGTTATTGCTATAAATGAAGCAATTGTAGCTAGTGGTTATCACTTAACTAATAATTACCTATCAGGAATAGAAGTTAATACTTCCAAAACTAATCTAGAAAATAAACTTAAAACTATTTATACTGGACTAACAGTAACTAGTCTAAAAGATAAATATGGTAATAATAAAAATGATGCTTTAGCAACAGGAGATGTAGTTACAATTTCTAATTCTAAAGATACTAAAGAATATAAAGTAGTTATCTATGGAGATAATAATGGAGATGGCAATACTAGTATTATAGATTTATTAAGATGTCAAAAATACTTACTAGGTAATAACAACTTAAGTGATGCTGAACTAATCGCTAGTGATGTTGATAGAGATGGTTTAATCACCGTAGTAGACCTTTTAAGAATTCAAAAAAGTTTATTAGGATATAGTAAAATAGAACAGAAATGAGATGATTTAAATGACTAAAAAGAAAATATTTATCTTCTTCCTTCTTTCCTTTTTCTTTTTTTGTGGTATAGATAATGTCTTTGCTGCTAGTATTAGTGTAGCAGGTACTACTAGTGAAGGGGTAGTAGGGGGAAATGTAACAGTTAATGTAACAGTTAATGAGCCATCAGGTCTTGGAGCTTGGGAGTTTAATGTTTCCTATGATAGTAGTATATTAACTCTTACTAGTGGTGAGACTCATGTAGTTGATTATGTTCAAAGTCCAGGTCAAACTAGAAAGACTTATTCTTATAAGTTTACAGTAAAAAAAGAAGGTAGTGCCAATGTAGGAATCGCTTCTTCAAACTTTGTTTCTTATGACGAAGCAACAAGATCAGCTCCCAAAGACTCTACTACTATTAAATGTATTAAAAGAGAGACAATTGTAGCAAACTATAGTAAGAATAATAATCTAGCAAGTCTTGGCGTAAAAGATTATCAAATATCACCAAGTTTCAATAAAAATGAACTTAACTATACTTTAGAAGTAGAACATGATGTTGAGAAGATAACAATTGAAGGTAGTAAAGAAGATAGTAAAAGTAGCATTACTGGTCTAGGGGAAAAAGAAGTCCATGAAGGAGCTAATGCTTTTGATATTGTGGTAACTGCTGAAAATGGTTCTACTAAGACTTATCACTTAACTGTAACGGTAAAAGAATTAGACCCTATTAATGTTAAAGTAGATAAAAAAGAAATGACTCTTATTCAAAAAGAAGAAGAATTAACTGATAAAGTACCTAATCACTTTGAAAAGACTACTGTAAAAATAAATGATAAAGACGTTTTAGCTTATCAAAATAAAGTCTTAAAACTAACAATAGTTGCTCTAAAAGATAGCAAAGGAAATATTAATTTCTATGAATATAAAAATAATAACTATAAACTATATAAACAACTAACTAGTGGTAATATCTCTATCCATATCCTTGATACTAAAAAGATACCTAAAGGATATAAACCTTATAAATTAAAAATAGATAATAATGAGTATCAAGCCTATAAATTAAATAAGAGTGATTCATTTTTCTTAATTTATGGAGAAAATGTTGAAACTGGTAAAAAAAGTTTATATAATTATGATGAGGTAGAAAAAACTATTCAACGATATAATAAGGTAGAGGTCAAAAGTAGTAACAGTAATGATAAATATCTTATTCTTGGACTACTAGGATTAGTTTTATTACTTCTTCTTATCTTACTAGGGCTATTAGGCAGTAATAGAAAAGTTAAGAACAAGAAAAAAATAAAGAAAAGAATTGGAGACAAATATAATGGAGAAGAAAAGTTCTAAGAAAAAGGTGTTATGGGGATTAGGAATACTTTTTATACTACTAGTTATTATTGTAATTATCTATTTTGTAATTGGTTATAAAAATGATCAGATAGAATCTAAAAAGAAGATAGATAGTGTTATAACAAGCTATAATAATTTTAAAACACATATAGACTCTTTTAATAAGGAACGTGATAACTTTTATCAAGTAGTAATGAAAGATATGTATTATGAAGACTTAAAGAATAACGATACTAAGTATAAAGAAATCATTGGTAATTATACCAAGACTATTGAGCCACTTGAAGAAGACTATAAAATATTAAAAGATAAATGCGTTGATGTTTTATATCCTGATGTATCTGTTAATAATAAATGTGAAGCTTTTGTAATTGGTTATGAGAAAGCGATAAATTCTTATGTTAGTGATATTAAGAAATATAATGAAAATATTAAAGATTATAATGATGTCTTAGAAGAAAATGATACTAAGATAGAAGAGGTTAAATTAACTATTGATTATATAGATGTTGATGGTGATAGAAAATATCTAGGAAAGAATTAAAAGGTGAGTTATGGAAGATTTAGAAAAAACAGTAATAATGCCAAGTCTTAGAAAAGAGCTTGATAAGAAGAATAAGAAACCTAAAAAGGGAAAGATTAAGACTATTCTTAGTAGTTTAATAATTATAGGTAGTAGTCTAGGTTTATTTCTTTTCTATGGACCATTTAATTTCTTTCGTGACTTTTGGATAACTTCAGCGATGACTACCATGACACATCAGTATTTAGCTACTTGGTTTTATAATGATGATGTGATTAATAAGGTCTTATCTAAAAACCATATGGTAGAAGTTAATGACACTACTAATCCTGATTTAGTTAACATTAGTGATTATAATAAGAATCAGACTATTTATAAAAATAAATATGAAAAAGAAATACTAGAACATGAGGATGATGCTTTATATAAAGTAATTGATATTAAAGGAGCATCTTATCAAGGATATTTAGTAGCAGTTTATGATCCATCAAGAATATCAATTGCTACTACTAAGTATTTAGGTAAAAGAGGAGAAGCTATTACCACAGTTGCAAAAAGAGAAAATGCTATTATTGCTATGAATGCTGGGGGATTTTATGATCCTGATTGGAATAGTAATGGAGCTCAACCACATGGTACAGTTATTTCTAATGGAGTAGTAGTAAGTGACTTTGATGATGCTAATATGAGTGGCGGTTTTGTTGGCTTTAATAAAGAAAATAAACTAGTACTTGGTAAGTTCACTAAAGAACAAGCTGTTAGTATGGGAATCCGTGATGCAGTTGAGTTTGGACCATTTTTAATTGTCAATGGTAAGAGTAGTTTCGTTAAAGGTAATGGTGGCTGGGGAATAGCTCCTCGTACGGCAATAGGTCAAAGAAGTGATGGAATTGTTCTATTCCTAGTAATTAATGGTCGTCTTGCTACTAGTATTGGAGCAGATATGGGTGACTTAACTGAAATTATGGAAAACTATGGAGCTGTAAATGCTGCTAATATGGATGGAGGTAGTTCATCAGAATTAGTTATCAATAATAAGATTATAAATCATCCAGTAGCAGCTGGTACTAATGGATTAAGAGATATGCCTACTTTCTGGGTAGTTAAATAAGCCATGAACTTTAGTGCATGGTGGTTGACTAAAGAAAATTCATTTACTAAAAGTAATATAGAAGAAATAGCAGAATATTATAATATTGATTCATCATCTAAGTTGAGAGATAAAATGATGAAGCTATATAATGAATATAAAGATTCTATAAGTATTTGGGCTTATAATGATTATACAGTTTCAGAATATAACAATATGAAAAAAGAATCTAAAAAAGTAGGACGTAATGATTCTTGCCCTTGTGGCAGCGGCAAAAAGTACAAAAACTGTTGTGGTAAATAACCTCGCAAACCCTTATAAAATAAGGAATTGTTAAAAATAGAAAAAAT
>CAKPPI010000013.1 GCA_934177545.1 uncultured Bacilli bacterium | reverse complement strand
GAAAAGGAAGAAACCAATTGAAGTTCAATATTTAGTTAATTGCTATAATTTAGATTTAAAGAAAGTTAATTATAAAAGATTATTAAACATAATAAGTTTTGTTAGTTCACTAGATATTGCTATAGTAGTAACTATTATAGGACTTACTAATAATTTCTTATTAGAAATAATTATAGGATGTTTTCTAACTGTTATTCTAATACTTGCTAGTTATTATATAGTAGGTAAGATTTATCAGAAAAAAGGATATTGCAAGTAAAATATAGACCAGAAATAGGCCTATATTTTTTCACAGTATATAACTAATTGTTTGGTTTTATCACTTTTACTACAAGTTGTTAGGATTAGTTGTTTAGTATTTTCTTTTACTATTTCAATTTTACCAGTTTTATCTTGTTCTTCACTCTTTTTTAGTATATATGTAAGTGTTTCATTGTTAATATTTAATTCGATTTTATCACCGGTTTTTAATTCATCTAATCTATTGAAATAAGCTAGTTTTCCATATCCTGAATGAGCTGCTAAAATAATTAAAGAGTCATTAGCTAAATTTGAATCATTTAAGATAGTGACATGCTCTTCTACATTATTTCTTTTATCGTTTAAAGAATAAATTTTTTCTTTTAGATTGATTTTTTTGATAGATAAAATTGCAAATGAATCACTATTATTATTAGTTTCTTTAGTACTTACTTCATTTGTTTTTATAGAAGCAGTGTTACTCACTCTTTCAATGTTATCAGTCTTAATTGTGGTTGATTTTATATTGTTATTTTGATAGATACAAAAGCAGAAGACTACGTAACTAACAAGTAGTAAAACTAGTTTCTTTTTCATTAGACACTACATCCTATTAGTGCTTTAGGTATGTTTAAATAAGTATTTGGTACATCTACTATGATAATTTCTTCTTTTTTAGGTTTTTCTTCCTCATAATCATAAATCTTATATTTATAATCTTTTATCTTGTCAATAAAGATTTCAAATGGTTCTATTTTACTATAACCTTCTGTAGTAGTTTTTTGTTTAATGGTATAGTGACCATATGGTAATTCTATAGAAGCTAGTCCTTTTTCATCTGTAGTTATAGTACCTACTAGTTTTTTATCCTTATTGTATATTTCAAAGACGATGTCAGCTTCACTTTTCATTAAGTTTTTATTACCATAGCTTTTTTCTAAGATTACTTTTCCTTTAATAACTTCATTTTCTAAGGTCATGTCAATATTAGTATGGTTTTCATCAAATACTATTTTATAAAGTGTATCATCTTTTTGGTAACCAATACCTGCTTTAGATTCTTGAAGATAGTAAGTTCCAAAATCTATTTTAGAATCTTCACCCTTACCAACAATAGTTGCTTTACCTTTATCATCAAAAGTAATATCAGTTATCTTTTCCATCTTTTCATTGTAAAGAGTAAAGATGGTACCTTGTAAACTAGCTTCTCCTTGACCTGTAAAGTCCTTAGTATCTTTATCTACTTTAGTGAGATTTAACTGTAGTTCATGAAAACAGAAATTTACTGCTATCTCGAGTGCTTTACTATCTCCAAGAGATACTATTTTTTGTGAAGTTTCATTATTATAAAATAATGCTAATTGTCTATTTAGACCATAATTGCTGTAAAATTTTTGAGTGTAACATTTTGATTCTTTCTTTTTGATAGTAAATGTATTGTCAGTTAATGTAGTGTCACTATTAAGTACAGTAGTAAAGTTTGGTAAAACACCAGTTGTATCAGTTATTGATATTTGCCTGCCAACAAGTGCATGATAAGTATTATTAGTAAAACTTGGTTTTCGTTTACTATCTCTAATTAATCTTTCTATTTCATTTCTTTCATTATTAAGAATATCAACTTTATTTCCATTTAAAGTATCAGTAAAATAGAAACTGTTATTCTTATCTACTGTTTCCCAAATCATCATTTGTGTAAAAGCATACCATTTAGCATCAGTGTGATCTTTGTATAAGTAACCGAATGCTACTAAATCAGTTATTCTTTGCCATGTATCCTTGTCATAGATATTTTGTTCTTCTACTGTCTCATACGTTGAACTGCTTCCTTGAAAAACTTTAAATGGTTCTAGACAGTATGCTGCACTACTATCTCCAACTCTACGATAAAACCTTGCTTTTTGATAATATTTAGTACTAGTGCTTCTATCATATCTTACCATGTATATGTCTCTAACATATTCTCCTTCATAGAAACTATTTGCTTTAGCATATACTTTGGTAGTGTTACATAAGAAGAATATACTGGTAATTGTTAAGAATAATAATATTTTTTTCATAAATTCCCTCCTTTTTTCTTAACGTGATTTACAATAACATAAGTTAATTTGGAATGCAAAAGGGGAAAATTGTAAATTCAGACTTTTTTTAGGCTGAAAATTGCACTGGCTCCCTAGGAATTTACAAAATTCGGGACTTTTTATACCCTGAATTTACAAAATTGGTATCTTGTAAAAAAAATTTAAAAATTTGTGATATACTACTAGTTAAAAGGAAAGTGATGTTAATGACAGATATAGAAATATGTAATAATACTAAGTCTTTACCTATAAAAGAGATAGCTAATAAACTTAATCTTGCTGATGATAATCTTATTTTATATGGTAATGATAAAGCTAAAGTAAAAAAAGAAATAGGAAGTAAAAAAGGTAAACTTATCTTAGTAACAGCTATGAGTCCCACTCCTTATGGAGAAGGGAAAACAACAGTAAGTATTGGTCTTGCTGATGCTTTTTCTAGCCTTGGTGATAAAATATCACTAGCTTTAAGGCAACCATCTCTAGGACCTGTCTTTGGTTTAAAAGGAGGGGCTACTGGTGGGGGATATAGTCAGGTAGTACCAATGACAGATATAAACTTACACTTTACGGGGGACTTCCATGCCATTACCTCTTGTAATAACCTAGTAAGTGCTGCTATTTATAATCATATAGAGCAAGGCAACAGTCTTGGTTTTTCTAAAATATTATTTAAAAGAGCAGTAGATATGAACGATAGGAGTTTAAGAAATATAACTTTAACTTGTAATAAAAAAGAATATAGTGATAGTTATGCTATTACATCAGCCTCAGAAATAATGACACTATTTTGTTTAGCATCTTCCCTAGATGATTTAAAAAAAAGACTAGGTAATTTATTACTAGGTCTAGATAAAGATGATAATCCCATAACTGCTCATGATTTAAAACTAGAAGGAGCCCTAACAGCTTTATTAAAAGATGCTTTTTTACCCAATCTTGTTCAAACTTTAGAAGGAACACCTGCTTTTATTCATGGTGGACCATTTGCTAATATTGCTCATGGTTGTAGTAGTGTTACATCCATTAAACTAGCTTTATCACTGTCAGATTATGTAATAACAGAAGCTGGTTTTGGAGCAGATTTAGGGGCAGAAAAATTTATGAATCTGTTTTGTAATATTTCAAAAGAAAAACCTTCTGTAGTTGTTTTGGTAGTTACTATTAGATCAATTCTTCATCATGGAAATAATGACTTTAAGAAAGGTCTTTCTAATATAGACGCCCATCTAGAACATCTTTCTAACTATAATATTCCAATAGTAGTATGCTGTAATCACTTTGCTACAGATAAAGATGAATATATTGACGAATTAAGAGATTATATCGAATCTAAAGGTTATTCTTTTGCTGTAACTGATAGTTATACTGAAGGAGGGAAAGGTGCTATAGACTTAGCAAATAAAGTAAAGAATCTAGCAAGTAAAGAAACATTATTTACTCCACTTTTAACAGATGATATGACTATTACTGAAAAGTTAGAAATTCTAGGAGAGAAAGTATATCATGCAAAGAAGATAGATTATACTACTAAAGCTTTAGAAAAACTTAAATTAATTAACAAACTAAATTTAGAATATCTTCCTATATGTGTAGCTAAGACACAGTACTCAATCTCCGATGATGCTAAAAAGTTAGGATTTCCTAAAGATAATGATTTAACAGTTAAAGATATAGTAATTAATAAAGGAGCAGGATTCATCACTATCTTACTTGGAAAAATAGTTACTATGCCAGGATTACCCAAGAATCCAAATTATGAAAAAATAGATGTTGTTGATAATCAAATAATTGGTATTTTTTAGATATTTTTAACCATACTAATACTGGTGATAATTATGGGATATTTATTAATTCTAGGTAAAGGAATTACATCAATTGTTGTATTATTTATTCTTTCTAAAGTAATGGGAAGAAAGCAAGTTAGTCAGTTAAATGTCTTTGATTATATTATTGGAATAAGTATAGGTTCTATTGCAGCAGAGATGACTTTAAATAATGATATAAACTTTTATGAAGGAGTATTTGCCATTTCTATCTATGCTATTTTCTCTTATTTAATAACTTTATTAACTAATAAAAGTATTATTTCTAGAAGATTATTAATCGGTTGTCCAACAGTTATAATAGAAAATGGTAAACTTAACTATAAATCTTTGAAAAAAAGTAAACTTGATTTAAATGATTTCTTACAAGAAGCTAGAATTCAAGGATATTTTAATTTAAGTGAAATAGAATATGCTATTATGGAAGCAAATGGTCAGGTTAGTTTTCTACCTAAAAGTACCGCTCAACCAGTTAAACGTAAAGATTTAAAGTTAAAAACATCTTATGAAGGATTATGTTGTAATGCTGTTATAGATGGAAAAATAATGATTAATAATTTAAAGGAAATAGGTAAAGATGAAGAATGGTTATTAACAAGATTAAAGAATAATCATTATAAAGATATAGATTCACTAGCTCTAGTCATTTTAGATAGTAAGGAAAATATGACAGTTTTTGAAAAGAATATAGAAAGAGAAGTTAAGGTATTAGAGTAACTTCTTTTTGCTTGACAAATATTATTTAAAAACGTATGATGTAGTAGAAAAAGAGGTGGAAATATGCTAAAGATTTATAATACAGATTTAAATACTAATGAATTTAGAAAACTTAATGATTTTGAGATAGGTTGTTGGGTGCATTTAGAAAATCCTAATGAAGAAGAGATAGAAAAAGTATCATCTTCTCTTGGTATTAAAAAAGATTTTTTAGTAAGTATTTTAGATGATGATGAAAAGCCTAGAATTGATGAAGAAGAAGGAACTAAGATGCTTCTTTTAGATGTACCAGTTAAAGATAGTAGTAATGGTTTACATGAGATTAAAACGCTACCTTTAGCTATTTTAATAGTTAGAAATGATTATATTGTAACAGTATCATTACAAAAATATACTTTTTTAGAAGAATTTTCTAGTGGTAAGGTTAAAGAATTTTATACTTATAAGAAGAGTAGATTTGTTATTCAAATAATTTACCGTTTAGCAGTTTTATATTTAAAGATATTACGAGATATTGATAAAAAAATAGAAGAAGCAGAAAGTAAGATTTTGACAGCTACTAAAAATGAAGAACTAGTAAACTTACTAGCTTTAGAGAATAGTTTAACTTACATAATTACTGCTTTACAAAGTAATGGTGTCGTTCTTGATAAGATTAAAAAAGGCAATGTAATTGAAATGTATTTAGAAGATGAAGATTTACTAGATGATGCTATTATTGAAAATAGTCAAGCTAGTAATATGGCAGATTTATATAGAGGAATACTAAGTAGTACTACAGATACAGTAGCTACTGTTATCTCTAACAATCTAAATGGTATTATGAAATTCTTAGCTGGTATTACGATTGTAGTATCTATTCCTACTATGGTAGCTTCTTTTATGGGAATGAATGTAAGTTTTGGAAAATTTTCTCATAATCCTTACTCTTTCTATTTACTATTAGGATTATCTTTCTTACTATCTATTATAGTTGCTATTATTCTTAAAAAGAAAAACATGCTTTAGTTCTAATTTACAAATTATTAATTTTATAGTATAATATGCAATACTTGTAGGAGGAAAGATTATGAGCATTGATATTGCTAAATATAATGAAACCATTGAAAAAATTAATGAATGTGTAACTTGGTTTGAAAGATTAGATATAAAGAACAATAGAGTTGATTTATATCTTGGTAGTGGAAATATATTAAATATTAGATTTCCAGAATCTAGTATTGCTCATTTATTGGGAATTAATCTTTCTTATTTAAATATGACTAATAAGTTTAGGAAAGATGCAGTTAGTTATGACAAATTAAAATATGTATTAAAAGAACCATATGTATTTCAAAAATTACTTGTAAGTAAAACAATTAGTATGGAAAATATGTTTTCTGATTCTATAGACCAGAAACTTTCGGCTTTTAAAGATAATCTTTCTGTTAGAATTGATGATATATATTGTGTTATAAAGTATGATAATGAAAAAACATATCAGTCTATAAGTGTACCTGATGTTTGTGATTATTATGTTATTAGAAAGAAAGATTCTAATTATTTAGTTTTGGGGTTGGTAAAGAATGACAGAGGATATACTCCTGCTACATCTAGGTTATATGATGATGAAGAAAAATTTAATGAATTTATGAATAGGGTTGCTAGAAAACAGGAAATTACATATCCACATTTACTTAATATTAATAATCCATATCGTGATTATAAAGTTAATGATTTTTTCCCCCTTTCAGAAAAAGAACATGTACTTAATAGTATAATAAATATATCTCAGGAATATTCTGCTACTCCAGCTGTAGCAAGAGATTATGCTTTTACTATTAATAAATTTAAAACAGTTAGAGAAGATAAAACTGTTAATTTAAATATTTTAAGATTATTATCAGATTGTATTAAGAGTGGAACTCCGCTTGATAATAATACTATAAATAAAATATGCGGAACCACTGATATTCCTGGGATTATCTTAACTTTAATATCTACTTGTAATGATAATTTATGTGACGATAATTCTGAAAAACATCCAGAATTAGAAACAAATAATCAAGTACTTAATGCTAGGGTTGATAAATTGGAATCAGAGTTAACCGAGGAAAAACAAAAGAATCATATTATGGAAGAGCAGCTTAATCAATTACTTGAAGAAAATGCAGCATATAAAAGTCAATTAGATGTTTATGATCAGGCTTATCAAAAAGTTATGACACTTAGAAAGCCTAAATAGAAAAAATCTCTGTTTTGTACAGGGATTTTTATTTGTGATTTTTTAACTTCTTTAATTTATGATATAGATTAAAACTAATGTTATAAGTATGATACCAAAACTTACTAATGATAAGATCAAATTCACCAATTAACTCTACAACTTGTCCACCAAAACTTTTCTTAAATAAGTATAGACCTAATAGAGGATTATCTTTACTAAAGTCACCAGTGATGCCATAGAAATTATAAGTATCATAACCATGTTCTACAGCATATTTAATGCCTTCAAAATGAAGAGTATAAGCAGACTGGAAAGACATTAATTCCTTTTTACTACCACCAAATAAGGATAAAACTTCATTACCATAGATTAGAAAGAGAATACCCCCAAGAATAGGTTTAGCACCATATTCTTTCTTCATTGATTTAGACTTTTCTATATTTTTCTTAAGTCTTTCAATTTCTTCTTTGTCCCTCTTTTGATTAGCATTATATTTCTTTTCATTCATCGGTATATCTTTATTATTAAACTTTTCTTCACGTTCTTTAATAGCAGTTTCTAATTTTTTAATTTCTTCTTTAGTATTTTTAATTTCTTCATCAAAATCAACCTCTGCTACTAAAATCTTTAAAATACCACTATCATGAAGAGTATCCCACATATTTTCATAATAAGAAAGGGGTCTATCAATAAAGTCTCTTCTTTCACCGGTGTGTTGCATAATATCTTTAAATATTTTAATTTCATCACGAGTTATTTCTCTTGATTTAACACCAAGTCTTTCGTTCTTCCTTAAAATTTGTCTAGTCTTAGACTCCATATCTTTCATAACATCATCTAAAGAACGGTTCTTAACAGTTATAGTATGCATCCATCTAGGCTGTAGGGTATCTTGCATTAGATTAAAACCAAAATGATGATAGCCAAGTGACTTTAAATTATCAACAGTATCACTATTATCAATACCATCTTTAACTAAGTCTCCATTTAAGTCATGTTCTTTATACATAACATAAGGATCTATTTTAATGAATATTCCTTTTTTCTCTTTAGCCCATTTCTTTATTTCCTTAGTAAAGGTAGTAAGTAGTTCTAAATCATGATAATCAATTAAAAAACCTCGAGGAGCATAGAACATTTTCTTTTTAATGACCGGTATTTCTTTAGCTAAAATTAAACTAGCGGCTTTAATCTCTTTTTTATCTTTTAATCCTACATAATAAGCCTTCCAACCATTTCTTTTCTTTAAGTCAGCCCATTCTTTAGTTTGATGAAAGGTTATTTCATCACTCTTTATTGCCCAATTAGTGAATTCTTTAATTGTTAATGTTTCTAACTTCATCTTTTAACTCCTTCTTCTTTCTTTTCTTAATATAATTTCGATAGATTGGTACAAGTTTAGTAAAAGCAAAGTAGTAAAAAGGTTTTAAGATATAATCAAACTCTCCCATAAATTCAATATAGTCTCCACCAAACTTTTTCTTAAATTCATGTAGCCCAAGTCTTGGATTATCTTTAGATAAATCACCTATCGTTCCAAACTGATCATATATTTCAATTCCTCTTTCTTTACAGAACTTTAAGTGTTCATAATAAGTATGGTAATTAGTATAAGTCTCTGTTAATAAATTATGGTTACCAGCATATAATACCCAGGCTTTATTACCATAAGTTACAATCATGTGAGCGGATAATGTCATCACTTTACCATACTCTTTTTCTATCTTTTTATACTTTTCTAAGTCTTCCGTTAATTTATCTTTTCGTCTTAATAATTCTTTCTGCTTATTCTTAGCACTCTTAGATGTTTTCTCTTTCTCTTTATTATATTCTTTTTCTACATCATCTAAATCATTTTCTAAAATAGTTATAACTTTTTCAAGATTAACTTTACCTAAGAATAAAAATACATCATCAGTTTTCTTAAATAAACGATAAAGAGTTTCATAATACTCAAAAGGGTATGAGACAAAGTCTTTTCTATCCTCTGTTAGCATCATTAATTGATAAAATTCACCTAAATCTTTTTCACTACCAATTTCTACTTCTGTAGCTAATTTTAAAGATTTATTAATTCTTTGCATCGTAGTCTTAGAAAAGTGTTTTTCAATTTCTTCTAAGTCTTGCTTTAAATCTATTCTAAAAGTATAACGAGGTTGTCTAGTTTCAAAATTTTTAGTGAATCCTAAATGATGATATCCTAGTTTTGTTAAACTATTCATTATCTTTTTCTCTTTCGCTTCTTCTAAAATAACTTCACCATCATATTTAGTTCTTTGCCATACTATATCAGGATCTAATTTAATATAAATAGCTTTTTTCTTTTTAGCAAATGAAACTAATTCTTTAGTAAAACTTTTAAGTAAGTCAAAGTCATTAAAATCAATAACAAAACCACGAGGGGCATAAAAATAACATAAATTAAGAGGAAGATGTTTTTGTAAAAGTAGTGTAGCTGCCAAAATATTACCTTTTTCATCAACTAATCCTAAATAATATGGTGTAAGATTCCTTTTTTCTTTTGATAACTCTCCCCAAGCTGCCGATTGTAAAAAATGACTCTTATATTTATTGTTTCTCACAAACTCATCAAATTTATCTATATTTAATTCTTTTAACTTCATAATTGTTTCCTCATTTCTACTTAAAAGTATAGTATTTTCCTTGCTAAAAGTCAATTTTAGTATATCCAGATATAGTCTATTTTACTCTATTTAAAAAGACAATAATTGGATAGTGGTCACTAAAGTCCTTATACTTATCATCTTTTATAACTTTATACTTTAAAATATTCATTTCTCTACTTACAAAAATATGGTCTATAGCATTATTTTTACTATGTGTCTTATAAGTCTTTTCTAAGACATTTACTCTTTTAATGCCTATTTTCTCTAACTCATTAATAAATTCTTTAAAAAGTGGATTATTAATTGTCATATTAAAGTCACCAGTTAAAATTATGGGATTAGTTTCTTTTTTTATATTCTCTAGAATAAAATCTAATTGTTTTTTCTTAACCTTATCATTCTTAACTGATAAATGAGTATTATAAAAAGTAATTAATCCAAACTCTTTAGTATCAATATAGGCTTTAGTTAGTATTCTTGGTATAATATTAGGTAAGAAAGGTAAATGACAAGTTTTACATTCAGTTACAGTCTCTTTACAGATTATACTGTTAGTTTCATCATACTTTTTTAAAACTAATAATGGATATCTATACTTACCATTTATAGAGTACTTATCATTAATTACTTTTCTAGCTCGTTCTAAATACCAATAAACAAACTCTTGAGTTCCTAATATATCAATATTATAATCATCTAAGAATTCTTTTAACAAAAGAACATTATCTTGGTTGTTAAACTTACCATTATATCTCTTTAATTTAAATTTATTTTGAAGATTATAACTTCCTACTATAAGCATCTAATCACTTCTTTCTTAACAAAAAGGTAGACAACACTGTCTACACTATTTTACATCATATATTTATTATTTGCACTACCATATCCGGTGTTTTGACTAGAATATGGAGTTATTAAACTATTCTCTATATTATTAACTCTATTATCTAGTCTTCTAAGTTGTCTTTCCATTCTGTTTATTTGACTTTCTAACATTTGTATTTTTTCCTGACAATTACTTCCCATCCCTTGACCTTGATTAGGATCAAAAGCAGGTGGGAACATATTATAAGGTGGCATTTGATTCATCATATTTATCCATTCCTTTCGCTTTATTATATGCAAACTTATTATACATGTGTTAAACTATTAACTGGGAAGTGATAACATGCGTATAAGAAATGTAAAAAATAAAGAAGAAATACTTGATAATTGTTCCTTTCTTTTGAATAATCCTAAAGAATATAAAGGTAGATTTAAAGAATTATTTAATAATGATAATCCTATCTATTTAGAAATAGGTATGGGTAAAGGACAATTTATTTATCAAAATGCTAAAAAGTATCAAGATATAAACTTTATTGGAATAGAAAGATTTGATAGTATTATGGCTAAAGCTATCTTAAAGATGGAAAAGTTAGATAATCTAATCTTAATTAAATATGATGCTAACTTAATTGATGATTTATTTGACCATGAAATAGATAAAATATATTTAAATTTTTCTGATCCTTGGCCTAAAAATCGACATGAAAATAGAAGATTAACTAGTAAGCTATTCCTAGAGAAATATAAAAATATATTTAAAGATAAAGAAAGAATAGAAGTAAGAACTGATAATAGAGATTTCTTCTTGTATTCAGTAGAATCACTTGGTGATATGGGTTACTTATTAAACGATGTATCATTTAATTATCAGTCACCTGATTTAATAATGACCGAATATGAGAGTAAATTCAGGGGAAAAGGTGCAAATATTTATCATTTTTTTGCAGAAAAGTGATTTAAAAAGTCAATATTATTTGTTATAATAGGATAAGAGTAGGTGAAATATGAAAAAGAAAATACTATTTCTTTCACTTCTTTGTTTTGTAGTAACTGGTTGTAGTAATCTCTCTAATAAAAGTATAGATTCTTTATTACCAATATTACTTAAGGAAAATAATAAACATTATAATGTTGTTTATGATGGATATAAATACTATATTCCAAAAGGGATAAGGTTTACCTCTAAGAAAGATTATAATGCTGTTTTACTTGATGAGAAAAATAGAAGTTATTATTTCTATAGTGATGTAATTCGTTATTATAATAAAGAGAAGTTGGATTATAAAGTTAATAAGGATGCATACTATTCTAAAAAATTAAATTATAATGGTAAGAGTGGTTACTTGGAGATAACTAAGCTTGATAAAGATGATTCATATTTTATTGAATTTATGTATAATTATGGAAAAATAGAAGCGATAGTTAAAGAAAAAGAGATAACAGAAGTATTACCATATATGAGTTCTATTTTAAATTCTATAACGTATAACAGAGTAGTTTTAGATACTTTAATTGGTACTAAAGTTCTTAATTATAAAGAAGAAACTTACAATGTAATGAAACCTAAAGGTAATGAGAAGACTAAAGAAAGTTATCTTGACTATGAAGAAAAGTATGGTACTTATGAAGGATATACAGAGAAGAATACCGATGAAGATAAAATAGATATTGAAGAGTCAGAATAATGAGGTGAATAAAGTGAAAATACTAGATAAGTTAAAGAATGCTCTTTTTGAGGAAGAGTATGTAGAAGTAGAAGAAAAAAAGGATAAAAAGGAAAAGCCTATTGCTAAGAAGATAGTTTTACCTGAAACTAGAAGAGAAAGAAGGGAAGAAGCTGTCTTTGAAGAAGATGAAGTAAAAGAAGAATTACCAAAAGAAGAAAAGAAGACTTTTAAGTTTCCAGCTATTAGTGAAGATGATTTTGTTGATATTAGAGAAAAAACGTCTACAAGAGTTGAAGAGAAACCAAAACCTGTGGAAAGAAGAGAAGTACCACAAGACTTTCATCCAGCTTATCCACCAAGACCTGTGGAAAAAAAGCCTGAGAAGCTTCCTTATGGAAATAAAAAAGAAGAGATTAAGATTGAAAACTATGGTACTTATGAGAAGAAAGAAACAAAGAAAACTTTTCATCCATCACCTGTTATTTCACCAATTTATGGTTTAATTGATTCTGGTGAAGCAAAAGAAGAAGTTACAACTAAGAAGGAAGTTAGAATAACAAGTAGTTATTCTTCTCGTAAACTAGATGTAGATAGTGTTAGAGCTAAAGCTTATGGTGGTAATGATGATATTTTTGATGAAGAGTTAACATCTAGTGCTAAAGAAAAAAAAGATGATGACTATTTAGATGATAGAAAAAAATATAAGGAAATTAGTGAGGAAGAAGCAGATACTAATTCTATGTTAGAAGATATTACTGATAATACTCCTGCTGTTCCAAAGGTAACTGTAGGGGATGCTGAGGAATATTTTGAAGATTTAGGATTAGAATATAATGTTGACTATAAAGATATTTCTCATGAAAGAAAAACTGGTAGAAGAAGTGATTTAAGACATAAAGAAGATACTGAACCAGAACTTGAAGATAATTTATTTGATTTATTTGACTCAATGTATGATGATACTAAAGAAAATTAGTTATAATAAAGAAAGGAAGATTAGTTATGGAATTTGTCAATGTGTTTTTACCAGCAGTAATGTATAGTCTTTTAATTGTTCTTATTATTGTATTAATTATACTAGGTATTAGAACGTTAGAAACGGTTACTAGAATTAATACACTATTAGATGATTTAGAAAAGAAAATGAACTCTATGAGTGGATTGTTTAATGTAATGGATTTTATTACTACTAAAGCAACTGTTGTTACTGATACTATTGCCTCAACAATAATGGGGACAATTAAAAGTTTGGTAAAAAAAAGAAAACAGAAAAAGGAGGATGTTGAAGATGAGTTGTGAAAAAAATAAAAGTGGACTAGGTAAGTTCATTGCAGGAGCTGCTATTGGAGCAGGATTAGGTATTTTATTCGCTCCTAAAAAAGGTAGTGAAACTAGAAAAGAACTAAAAGAAAAGATGGATGAATTAGTTAATAAAGCTAAGGATATCGATATGGAAGAAGTTAAAGAAACTTTTGAAAGAAAAGTTGATGAAATCAAGGAAGAATTAGAAGACCTTGATAAAGAAAAGGCTTTAAAGATAGCTAAGAAGAAAGCAGCAGATATTAAGAAAAAATGTCAAGAACTAGTTAATCTTGCTGTAGAAAAAGGAACTCCTGTTTTAGAAAAAGCAGCAGAAGATATGCGTCTTAAAGCTATTGATGTTACTAATGAAGTATTAGAAAAATTAGAAAAAGCAGGAAAATAAAAATATTTAAGAAAGTAGAGGTGCCGTCCATGAATATATTAAGTTTACAGCTAGTTAACATGGGGGGGGGGGCATTAAGTAGCCAAACTACTTTCTTTTATTGTGTAGTAGAAAAGATAGAACTATAAGATTAGTCCTATCTTTTTTGTGATTATTAAATAGAAAGGTAGTGGACAGAATGAGAGCAGTAATATCAAACTGTCAAAAGTATAAATATGTAATTTTTAGAAATGCTAAGAATGAAAGGATGATTAGCATATGAAAGATAGGAAAATAATAGTCTTAATAGTTTTAATACTAATAAGCATAATTGCACTTATAGGTAGTAGTTATGCTTTACTTACCAAATCATTTAAAAGTGAAAAACTAAGTATGCAAGTAGGTACTTTAAAAGTAGACTTTACTGAAGGCAATGCAATTACTATGAATAATGCCATGCCAATGACTGATGAAAATGGCATGAATACAACACCTTATACTTTTACTATTACTAATAGTGGTGATGTTGATGCATACTATACGGTATCTAATGAAGAAGAATTAGCTAATACATTAGATACAAATTATTTAAAGATGAGATTAACTGGTTCTGATGGTTATGATTCAGGTATAAGGAGGTTAAAAGACTTAGGTACATCAACTTATAGAATAGTAGATGAAACATCATTAGCAACTGGTAAATCTGTAACTTATAAACTATACTTATGGATATCATCAGATGCTGATAATAGTATTCAAGATAAAGTTTACAAAAGTAAAATAGTAGTCAGTAGTACAAGTAATAAGACAAATGATACAGTAGCTGGTAAGTTGTTAAAGGGAGTAGGAAATAATGGTGCTATAGATACTAGTGATTCTGAACAGACATTTATTACTGGTGATAATCCTAATAATTATATTTGGTATAGTGGAAAGTTATGGAGAGCAGTATCAATTGATTCATCAGATAATTCTGTAAAGTTGGTTACCCAATGGAATATATCAATTATTCCTTTTAATCCATACAATAATTCAAATTTTAAAGGTAGTTATATGGAACAGTGGTTAAATGATACTAGTGTGGATGGCTTTTTAGGTAACTTAAGAGAACCAGAAAAGTTTATTAAAATGGATAGTGTTTGGAATACCACCATGACTACAGAAATAGCCACTAAACCAGAAAAAACAAATTTAGTAACAAGTACAGTTGGTTTATTAAACGCTTATGAATATGCAATGAGTTATAAAAATACTACCTCAGAAAATGGTTATTTAAATAATGCTTTGTATTCCTATACTATATCTCCCACAGATTCAGTTCATTTATATACATTTAACTATTT
Source organism: uncultured Bacilli bacterium (assembly GCA_934177545.1). Classification (GTDB taxonomy): domain Bacteria; phylum Bacillota_I; class Bacilli_A; order RF39; family UBA660; genus Onthousia. Next base: position 6,945 of record CAKPPI010000013.1, on the reverse strand, counting down.
AGGATATTTATCAATTTATGATACAGGTTATCCTTTTGGTGTTAGACCATCCATAAATTTGAAATCATCAGTAAAAATTATAGATGGCAATGGTACAAAAAATAATCCATATAGATTAAAAGGAGATAATGAAAAACCATCAGGTAGTTTACTATCAACTAGATATAGTGGCGAATATATAAACTTTGGAACAGGAGAAAATAATCTATATCGAATAGTAAGCCATGAAAATGGAATGGGGACAAAAATAGTTAGTGCTAATCCATTAATTGAAAATGGTGGATGGAAAAGTTTGATGTTTGATAATGAGTCTATTATCTATTCTTCATCTACTGTGATAGGAAAATTTTTAAATAATGATTATTTATCTAATTCATATTTTACGAATGATGAATTAAAGATGATAGAAGATAATACGACATGGTATTTAGGGAAACTAGATGGAAATTATAAATTAACTAAGTATAGTAATGTTGAAAATAATACTTTAGTAAGTAAGGTTGCTGTTGCAAAAGTTGGTATGTTACGAATTGGTGAACTTTTTAATAGTCAATTTGATGTGTATGAAAATAATTATAATCTTTGGGCGATAACTCCTTCTAGCAATAATGAACTTCGTAGAATTGGATTTAATGGAGATGCATATTTTGTCAAACCTAATGACAAAAATGTAATTAAGCCATCCTTTAATTTAAAATCGAATGTAGTAATTACTGGTGGTGATGGTACTAAAAATAATCCATTCACTGTTAAGTTGGGTTAGTAAAAAGTCTTCTAAAACTCTTGCTATCTTCATAAGAAAATGTTATAGTAGTTCTAGATTTCTGTGAAGAATGATAGTAGTTTAGAATAATTATTTAAGAGACTTAGTGGTTGGTGGGAACTAAGATAATGTTTTAGATGAAATACACATTGGGAGAAAGAATCGTGTTAGAGCGTTAATCTATTAAGAGCATAGTTTCTATGAAATAAGGTGGTACCGCGGATGATATCCGTCCTTATATTTGTAGAAACTTTTTATATTTTAAGGAGGAATAAATATGACATTATATGAAGATTTAAAATGGAGAGGTTTAATTAAAGATGTGACATCTTTAGAGTTAGAAGAAAAATTAAATAAAGGTGGAATGACTTTCTATATAGGGGCAGATCCTACTGCTGATAGCCTTCATATTGGACAGTTTCCTACTTTCTTAGTTGCTGAAAGATTAAGAAGAGCAGGGCATAAACCAATAATTTTAGTAGGAGGTGCTACAGGAAGAGTTGGAGACCCTAGAGGAACTGGAGAAAGAGAAAAAGCTGATATTAAAGTTATAGAAAGTAACTTTGTAAAGATTAAAAAACAAATGCAAAAACTATTTGGTGAAGATACATTAGTAGTTAATAACTATGATTGGTTTAAAGACTATAACTATATTGATTTCTTAAGAGATGTTGGAAAGTATGTAAATGTCTCTTATATGATTAATAAAGATTTAGTAAAAAGACAGATGGATATTGGTATTTCTTATGCTGAATTTTCTTATATGTTAATTCAAGGATATGACTTTAAATATATTCATGACCATTACGGAGCTGATTTACAGTTTGGTGGATCTGATCAATGGGGTAACTTAACTACAGGAATAGAATTAATAAGAAAATTAAATAATGAAGAAGTATATGCTTTTTCTGTACCTTTAATTGTTGACTCTACTGGTAAGAAGTTAGGTAAGAGTTATGGAAATGCTTTATGGTTAGATGAAGAAAAGACTACTAGTTATGAAATGTATCAATATCTACTAAACTTTGAAGATATAATGATGGAAGAATATCTTAAGAAATATACCTTCTTAAATAAAGAAGAGATAGAATCTATTATGAAGGAACATAATGAAACACCAGAAAAACGAATTGCTCAGAAGAGATTAGCTTATGAAGTAATAACATATCTTCATGGAGAAGAAGCATATAAACAAGCTGTTAAGATAAGTGAATCATTATTTAGTGGTGATATAGCATCTTTAACTTCTAAAGAAATAGAACAAGCCTTTAAGGGAATAGAACAACAAGAAATAGATAAAGAATATCTATTAGTAGATTTATTAGTAGAAATGGGAATTTGTAAAAGTAAAAGAGAAGCTCGTGAATTTATTACTAATGGAAGTATTAGTATAAACGGTAAAAAAATAACAGATTTAGAATTTATGGTTACAAAAGAAGTTGCAATTGAAGATAAATATATTATAATTAGAAGAGGAAAGAAGAAGTACTTCATTATAGTATTTAAGTAGGTGAAAAGATGGAAAAGAATAAAAAATTATTAAAGTGGTTAAAATTTTTGGTGGTAGTGTGTATTGCTATTATAGTAGTAGAAGGTATTTATATAGGAGTTAAAATTTATCAAGCTAATAATAATACTGTTTATGTTGATACCTTAAGTTCAATTGAAAAACTAAAAGATGGTTACTTAGGTAGTGGTAGTAGTGACTTTAAACATAGTAAATATAATAAGTATAGTAAAGACTATCAAAAAGCTAAGTTAGTTAAATATGATAAGAATGAAAAAATAGTATTTGAAAGTGCTTATACTAAAGGATATGATTCTTATTTCTATGATGCTAAACAAATTAAAGATGGTTATATTGCTGTAGGTTCTGCTGCTTATACTAAGACTCAAGTTAAGGAAAAAACTAAGGATGGGTTAATTGTTACTTATGATAAAAATGGTAAACAAATAAACTCTAAGACTTTACAAATAGCAGGTGATACTAAGTTTACTAAAGTAGTAGTAATGGATGATGGCTATTTAGTTATTGGACAAAGTATTTTAGAAAATATGACTATTGGAAATGATCCTGATGGTGGTGCTATTATGGTTAAGTATGACTTTGATTTGAAAGAGAAATGGCGTGCTAATTATGGTGGTAGTAAATCAGGAATATTTAATGATGTAGTAGTAGATGATGATGCAATTTATCTTGTCGGAAAAGATGCTACTAGATATGGATTCTTTGCTAAATTTAGTAAGACTGGTGAAAAAGAATTTATTAAGACTTATGAATATACTGATGTAGTTGGTTTCTCATCAATGGCTAAAATAGATGATGACTTTGTAGTAGTAGGTGGAAAAACAACTAATATAGAAGCAGATGATAAAGATAAGAAAACAGAAGCTGTCTTACTAAGATATGATAAAGATGGTAATATCAAATATGAAAAGAGATATAGAGTTAATAGTTCTGCTAGATTTAATAAAGTAGTTGTAGATGGTGATAATATAGTAGCTATTGGTCATACAGCTAAGAAAGATAAAAAAGAATCAACTGATTCTTATAATATCTTTAGATATAGTGGTATCTTTGCTAAGTATAAGAAAGATGGAGAAGAAATTACAAAAAAAACAGAGACTGGTAGTAGAGATATTTACTTTAGTGATATGTTAGTAACAAAATATGGCTATACGATTGTTGGACAAACATCTTCTAAGGAATTAGGTGGTAATAATAAAGATTTAATCCCTTACTTCTTGAAATATAATAAAAATGGAAAGATAGTTAAGTAGTAAGAATATTAATTAAATATTTGTAACATAGAAGTTTGATTTAATTATAAAGGAAGGGAAACAATAGAGATAAAAAGTTGATATCTATTGTTATGGTGTGATATGTATTGTCGTAAGTGTGGAAGAAAAAATAATGATAATAGTAGATTTTGTGCTGGATGTGGAGAATTACTATCAAAGAAAACAAGTATTGTAAAAAAAGGAATTGAGGTAACTGGTGATATAGCTAAAGATGCTGTTAAAGAATCAGTAAAAAAGGGGCATAGTGTTGTTTTTAAAATAGGAATAGCTTCTTCATTAATGGCTTTGATAATAGCACTAGCTAATTATTACTTTACTTATATGGTATCAACACCAGATGGAGTGGTTAAAACCTTTATGGAAGCTACTGATAAGATGGATTATAATACTATGGTTAGTTGTTTTGATCCGTCTACCCAGAAAATGGTATCAATTGGAGGTAATCTTACTATGGGATTTATTAGTTCTGTTACAGGTTTTCCAATTGATTATGATACTGCTACAACTATTTCATCTTATTTTGGTGACTCTATGACAACTGATGAACAAAAATGTCATGCTACTAACTTTAAAGTGGAAAAGATAGAAGGTGAAAAACTTAAGGCATTTGTTGAACAATTTGGAACAAAAGTTAAGTCAATTGGTAATGTTTTAGGTTCTCGTGCAACTGTATCTTTTGAAGTTGATAATAAATCACAATGCTTATCTGATAACAATACTGAAGTATCAAGTGAAGCAAAAAGAATTAAATATGAAATTGAAGTTGTTAATTATGGTAAAAATGGTTGGAAAATACCTGGTGATATTAATATGAAATACGTTGGGGATGTTAAATAAAATATAAAAAAAATAACCTCTATTCACTCTAGTGGTGGAGGTTTTTATTTGTTATAAAAAATTATTGAAAATACATACAAAATTTGCTATCATATTTTTGTAGAAGGGGCAGTAATTATGAGAGTAAAAAAATGTAAAAAGTGTGGACAAGATAATTATTTAGATATGAAATTTTGTACTGCTTGTGGTAATAAATTTGAAGATGATGATGTTGATGTAAAGTCAGATTCTAATACTAATATAGTTTATTGTCAAAATTGTGGTAGTAAGAATAGTGCTAATAATAAGTTCTGTGAAAGTTGTGGAGCACATTTGGATGAAGAGGTAGAAGATACTACTGAAGAAGAGATAGTTCAAGAGGATGAAGAAAGTGAAGTAACTAAAGAAAATGAAGAACAAGAAGTATTAGATACATCTATCGATATAATATATTGTCAAAATTGTGGTAGCAAGAATAGTACTGATAATAAATTTTGTGAAAGTTGTGGAGCATCTTTGGATGAAGAGGTAGAAGATACTACTGAAGAAGAGATAGTCCAAGAAAATGTAGAGACTGAAGAAAGTGAAGTAACTAAAGAAAATGAAGAACAAGAAGTATTAGATACATCTATCGATATAATATATTGTCAAAATTGTGGTAGTAAGAATAGTACTGATAATAAATTCTGTGAAGATTGTGGAGCACCTTTAGATGAAGAAATAGAGGAAACTTCTGAAGAAGAGATAATTCAAAAAGATATAGATACTGAAGAAAGTGAAGTAACTAAAAAAAATAAAGAACAAGAAGAAGTATTAGATATAATATATTGTCAAAGTTGTGGCAGTAAAAATAGTACTGATAATAAATTTTGTGAAAGTTGTGGAGCCCCTTTAGATGAAGAAATAGAAGAAACTACTGAAGAAGAGATAGTCCAAGAAAATGTAGAGACTGAAGAAAGTGAAGTAACTAAAGAAAATAAAGAACAAGTATTAGATAATAAGTCACTAATCCAAGAGAATGTTAGTAATGATGTAAAAGATAAAACCTCATTAGTTAAAAAACAAAAACATGATAAAAAGAAAAAAAATTCTAAGAAAGTAAAAGTATCTAAAAAACAAATGAAAATTATTCTATTGATTATTGTAATCTTGGCTTTCTCTATCTTTACGATTTGTTTTACTATATATCAATCTAAACATAGCTGGTCTAAATGGGTTAGTAAATTACCAACTGATGTGACTGATAGTAAGTATGTTATTGAGAAAAAGAAACAATATTCAACTAAGACGAAGAAGACTACTACTTCTTCTAAAGGAACATTAAAAGGATGGACATTAGATAAAAGTAATTTACCAAATGCTGAAGAGTTAGAAAAAGAAGTTAGTACAATAGAAGAAATTAAAAAATTTGAGAGTAATAAAGATGTAACTATTAATAATAAAGAGGTTATTGAAGAACAATATGAAGCAGTACTTTGTGGATATTATAATCCCAATGAAACTAGTAATAGATTTTATATTCCTAATGATAGTAAACCATATTGCAATAAAGATGATAGTTATACATTAACTGAAAATATTACTAATCAACCAAAAGATACATATAAAATTGGTGATGACTATAAAGATAAATATTACACTAATACAGATGGAAATAAGATATACTATAAAATAGTTTCTTCTACCCCAGTAAAAGTTAAATATAAATATAGTAATAAAACTACTGATAGTTTATATCACTTTTATAAATGGACTGCATGGAGTGAATATTCTGATAAAGAACAAAAAGCTAGTTCTACTGTAAAAGTAAGAGAGAGAATGGTCTATCGTTATAAGGTGAGGTAATATGAAGAAGAAAAAGTTAATAATTGTTGGAATAATAATCCTATTATTGTTGAGTCTTTTAATATTTATAAGTTTTAATAGGACAAACAAGAAAAGTAGCAAGGCAGAAGTTTCAGAAAAGACAGAAAATGTAATCAAAGTTCCTAATTTGGTTGGCGAGGAAATTGGAACAGCTCAAGAAATTTTAGAAAAACTAGGGTTAGATGTTACAGTTAAAGAGAAGGTATCTACTGATGAAGCTAATATTGGAAAGGTTTATAAGCAAAGTGTTGTAGGTCCAATTAAAAAGAAACAAACAATAACTCTTTATAGTTATGTTTCTGATGAAGAGGTTAAGGTACCATCAGTCATAGGGATGAATAAAGATGAAGCCAAAGATATTTTAACTAAATTAGGTTTTAGTGTAGCTTTAGAAGAAGAATTATCAAAAGATAAGGAAGATAATATAGTAATTAAACAAGAAGTTAATAATGACAGTAAAGTTGTTAAAGGAAGTTTAATAAAGTTAATATACGCTAAAAAAGAAACAGAAGATGAAAAAGAGACAGATAAAAATAATCAAACAACATCTAAAACAGAAGAGAATAATGTTGCTAATAATGATACAGTAAATAATAATAGTAATAGTAACAATAGCAACAGTGTAGTGTTACAATTGATGTGACACCATTTATATATACAAAAAGCGATAGATACCTTAAAATAGTTATTGTAAACAC
>CAKPPI010000012.1 GCA_934177545.1 uncultured Bacilli bacterium | reverse complement strand
TCTTTCCAAAGCTTTTGACGTATTTGCGGAAATTCTTTCTTCAAAAGTCTACTGCTCGCACTTTTGTATGCGTTTATGAATTTGCTTATTTCTGTATTCGGATGTGCTTTGAAGAGAATATGTACATAATCTTTATCGTGGTTCCATTCTTGTAATGTAATATTGTATTTCGGTGATATGTACTCAAATATTTCCTTTGCTCTATCCGATATGCGGTCATCAAATACTTTTCTGCGGTATTTTACAACAAGTACAAGATGATAGTGCATCAAAAATACTGAATGTGCATTATTATCTAATTCCATCGCATATCACCTTTCTTTATCGACTGACTTTATTATATTATGAATTTAGTATTCTCCAAGCATAAGTAAACGCAATTCATCCCCCACCTTAAAGGTGAGTGACTTCTTACTACAAAAGATTTAAACTAGCACAAGCAAAAGATGGATCAACAAAGTGTCTTTTAGGAGACTTTCCAATTCTCTTAGGAAAACGCTAATTAGAACTATATAAAGTCCATTATCAAAAGGTACTTTCTTTTCTTCTGCTAATTCTTTATTAAATAACAATTGTATTTTAGAAAAATTTTTTAAACCATTTAACAGTTACTTTTCTCACTTATCTTTTCAAAAATCTTCTAACCAAACTTAATTGTTTATATCTATCATAAATACAATCATCATTTAAATCTATTAATTCATCTAAATACGGAACTTGACCAATAGGATTATTTCTATCAACTAACATATTTGCATACATTTTTGCATTTTCAAGAGTTGTTATTTTATCAGATAATTTATGATATTGTTTTTTAGTTAAATGCTGAATTTCTTTAGCATATATTAAATAATAAAATGAAATCAACATTGATATTCTATCTAAATTAGATGACAATAGAATTTTTTCATCCCTGTAATCAATAAGAAATCTCTTCATTAATATAGATATAAATGGTGATATATGTTTATCGTAACTACATCCGTCTAAATCACAAAATGCTACATCTCCATTATCATTAACTAGGATGTTTTCGAAACTTAAATCTTGACATATTATATTATTACTATGAATTGTTCTTAATGTTTTACTAGCTTTTAAAGCATAATCAAATAATTTTTTACTATCTACATATCTAACTGAAAATTTATCGGATAATGGTATTGAATTATGAAAATAATCCATAGTATATCCTTGTAATTTTTCCCCTTTGACAATCAATTTTTTTGGTAATAATACATTGTTTATTCTTATTCCATCCATATCAAGAAGTTTCTTATACAACAATTCTTTTTCATCATCATATAGTCCATCTAAAATTTTAAAACATACATTTCCATCTCTATATAGCGTAGCTTTTGTTCCTTGATGCTTTAATTTTTGTAAAGAGTGAAAATTAATATCATTTAACTTTATTTGTTCCATAGTTATTTTCTTAACTCCAATCTATTCATATCTTTATCGATTTTTCTAACTACATCATCACATTTTATTTGCTCTTTAAAATGGCTAGTTTTATTTATTAAAGTTTTTTGCTCTACATTTGGATAAAGTCTAAAAACATATCCTTTAAGCACTTTCATATGACCATCTCAAATTCATTAGAACATAGTGTATCATGTAAAACAAATGTTTGCAATAACTATTTAAAACTTTTTATAACTTTCCTATTATTGAAGTTTTGCTTTAATCTTTTCGTGGTGGGTTTAGTTTTAATGAACCCACTTTTCTTTCAGCAATAATCTAAACGCACTTTCCTTATATATAGAAAAAGAAAGACTATTCATCTTTCTTACTAACCATTCTAACTAAAGCTTTATTCTTAAAGCTTAAACACTTAATAACTTTATTCATTGTCTCTATATTCATGTCCCTAATAAGATCAATATAGTGATCACAAAAGTCATGATATAAATTAAGATCAGTTACAATACTATTAACCATTGCTTCTTTATAATCTGTCTTCATCACTTCAGAAGATATCCACACCTTTTTAACTCTTTCTAAATCTTTAACATCTACTACTAAATTATTTAACTTTTCATTTAATAAAGCTAGATAACCATCTTCATCTAAGACATCAGCTTCTACTATAAAGGTTAAAATATCTCCTGCCTTATCAAAACAATAGCCATCCATCATAGCTAAATTATTATTTCTAACCTTTTCTTGAAAAATAGAAGTATTTCCAAAATTAATTGATAAAAGCATATTTAAGTATAAGTCTAATATCATATCATCTTTAATAGGAAAACTATCACGTTTCATTTTATAACCAATACATAGTTTTTCTCTTTTAACATCTTTTATAATAGTTTCTTCTTCTTTTACTACTTCTAGTTTTTCATGAATAGTTTTTTTCTTTACTTTACTATTATTATTAGTAAATCCTAATTTATTAAACTTACTATTAACAAGAGGAATAACTTCATCGACATTAAATACCCCTCCTATTACTAAAAACATATTCTCTGGTCTATAAAAAGTATTATAGCAGTCATATAATAACTCCTTAGTAATATTTTTAATATCTGTATCTTTTCCTGCTACTGGGTATTTCAATGGATATTCATGATATAGGTTATCAGCTAAAGTATAAAATGTTTGATAATCAGGAGCATCTTCCCGCATATGTATCTCTTCTGTAATAATACCTTGTTCTTTTAAGACATTTTCATCAGTAAAATAAGGCGTTAAAACAAAGTTTAACAACTCTTCTAAGTTTTCTTTAAACTTTTTATTACCCGATACAACATAACAAGTTGTATCATAATTAGTAAAAGCATTTACATAGCTTCCCGTTGAAGCATAAAATTCAAAAGGAGCAGGCTCTTCTTTCATTTCAAAACATTTATGTTCTAGAAAGTGAGCTATTCCATGCGGAAAATCAACCATTTTCTTTTTACCAACTGGTTCAAAACTATTAGTTAAAGCTCCATAATAAGTACCAAGATTAATAAAATAATTTTTCTTCTTAGAATTCTCATCTGGTAGTAATATAACTTCTAACCCATTAGTAAGTTTTTCTCTATAGTAATAAGTATCAGTTCCTTTTATCTCAATTTTCTTCATTATTTACCCCCTTTAAACAAAATACTGTATGAATAGAAACTTTATTAGCTACAGCTAGTATCTCCTCTTTTGTTACCATTAACATCTTTTCTCTTTTAGTCTTAAAGTCATCTACCCCTAAAACTTCCATCATATAGTAGCAATCAATTATCTCAAGGGGACTTTCTAACATATCATCTAAAGCAGTAGTAAAATACTCTTTCGCTTTTACTATATCACTATCAGTAAAGTCCCCTTTCTTTAACCTTTTAATCTGTTTTTTAACAAGATCTAAAGCTTTATCTTCTTTAGTAGGTGTTACACCTGATCTAATTAGTATTAAATCATCACACTTATTAGGACTACTTCCTATATAGTAAGCAAGAGATGATTTTTCTCTAACCTCTTGAAATAGTAAAGAGTTTTCTCCCCCACCAAGTATTATATTATATAATGTTAAAGGATAATTTCTCTCATATAATGTTAAATCTTTTAAAGATAAAGCTATTGCTAATTGACTTTGTTTAGCATCGACTAACTCTTCTACATACTTAGTTTTCTTTCTTTCACATACATTTAAATGTAAATCATCATTCTTCTTTTTAAAAGTATTAATATTAAAGGTATCTTCCACCATTTCTTTAACACTATCTACATCTATATCCCCTAATACAAATATATCAATCAAGTCATGATTAATCATATATAAGTAGTAATCATATAAATTTTCTTTAGTAATCTTTTCTAGATCTTCTAAATATCCCATCGTTCTAATAGAAACACTACTATCTTTATCTATTTCATCTAATAGTCTAACAGTAGCATATCTTGCTTTATCATCTTCTAAGCTTTCAATATTAGACTTCATCCTTGAGTATACAACTTTAAAATCATTCTCTGTAAAAGCATTATCTATAACATTAGGATTCAATAAAATAGACGAGAAGAAAGAAAGACACTTCTTAAAGTTTCCTTCTTCTGTATATTTATCATTTAATACTTTTAAAGTATATATTGTATCAAAATAATTACCTAATCTTCTAGAATTATAATTAACAGTAGCAGCATACAAATCCTGGGCTTTTAAAGTCATCTCTCTTCTAGTAGGATAATCTTTACAAGATAAAAATAACATATCATTTAAAAAGTTTCTTTTAGTAATTATATCTTTATCAGCTCTTTCTCTTAAATAAATTTTTACAGTTATAGTTTTATAATTATTAGTTTTAATAAAATGTAAGTTATAAGAACCTAAATCTTTTTTTGTATATTGCATATTATCACCTTTTTCTAGTATTTACTTTAATATTATTTTTTATTCAATAACTGTATCAAGTGCTACGGTAATCATTTGATCAAGAGCTTGTTCTCTATCATGACTAGATAGTTCAATTTTTTCATACATAGAATCAACTACTGTTAAGATACAAGCTGCTTTTTTATTTAAATGTTTACTTATACAGTATAAAATAGCTCCTTCCATCTCGGATACCAAAGTATCAATTTTACTATCATAATTTTTCATATAACGATCTTTATCAACATAAACATCAAAGATATCACTAGTCATAATAGTACCTTTTTCTACTCTTGCTCCATCATCAACTGCATGTTTATAAAGTGAATTTACAACTTCCTCATCTCCAGAAAATATTTTATTATCATCATCGAAGAATAGTTTTGGATAACTTGATAAGGTATAAGCATCCTCTCCTATTACTAAGTCACGTACTTTAACACTTTCTTTATTACTACCACAAGTACCTATTCTAATAATTTTATCTACATCATAAAAGTGATACAACTCATAAGCATAAATACCAATAGATGGTCCTCCCATACCTGATGCAAAGATAGTAACATCTACTCCCTTATATTTACCAGTAAAACCAAGCATACCTCTAGTTTGATTAATACATCTTGCATCTTCTAAGAACTTACTTGCTATATATTTAGCTCTTAATGGATCTCCTGGCATTAATACTCTCTTTGCAATATCATCTTTACTACTTTCTATATGTGCTGTCATATAAAACCTTCCTTTCATTTTAATTCTATCACGATAAACTTTTTTTTAAAAGAAAAAAAGCAACCTCTTTACACAAGGTTACTCTAATTATCAAGCAATAGTAACTGTACCTTTTCCACCCAATTTATCTTCTAACCAAGCTTTAGCAGTTGTATCCTTAGCCATAACTTTTTGTAAAGAAGTCATATTAAAGAACATTGTTTCATAAGAAGTAACATTACTAAAATCAGCATTTTTGAAGTTTATAGATGTTAAAGAAATATCATAATAAAACATACTATCCATACTAGTTACATTTGAGGTATCAAAACTACTAAGATCAAGTTCACGTAAGTAATTACAGCCATAAAACATTCTTGTCATAGTAGTGACTTTTGATGTATTAAAACCATTTACATTTATCGCAGTTATATTAGTGCAACCACCAAACATCCAACTCATATTAGTGACATTTGAAGTATTAAAATTACTTACATCTAACTTTATCAAGTTAGAACAACTTTGAAACATTCTAGTCATAGTAGTTACCTTTGAGGTATCAAAGTTACTTACATTAAGTTCTGTTAAACTTCTACAAAAAATAAACATAGATGACATATCAATTACATTTGAAGTATCAAAACTACTTATATTAAGACTTGTTAGACTATTGCAATTATTAAACATGCTAGTCATATTAGTTACATTTTGTGTGTTAAAATTACCTAAATCCAATGTTATTAAATTAGAACAATTTTGAAACATACCATTCATATCTGTTACTTTTGAGGTGTCAAAGCTACTTAAGTCTAAATTAGTTAAGCTACTACACCCTTGAAACATACCATTCATATATGTTACTTTTGAGGTGTCAAAGTGACTGATATCAACATTAGCAAGTTCATTACAATTATTAAACATTAATCGCATATCAGTTACCTTCGAAGTATTGAAACTACTAATATTTAAGTTTTGTAATTTACGGCATCCATTGAACATATAACTCATGCTAGTAACATTTGAAGTATCAAAATTACTTAAGTCCAAATCAGTCAAACTTTTACAGCCATTAAATAAGCTCATTAAGTTTGTCGTACTTGAAGTATTTAACATAGACAAGTTTTCAATGGAAGTTAGATTGAGAAAATTAGAAAATGTACCAGGGCAATTATAGTTAGCAAATATTTCTTTATCAGATTGTATATACAATGTATTAGTAGTATTATCAGCAGTATTTGGTGCTAATCTTGCCATTACTGTTTTATTTTTAGCTACTGATATATCCCAAGACTTTGATTCATTATCAATACTTTTTATAGAATCTTGAAACACTATTTTAGTAACTGTATTTTTTTCATCGTTAGTTAACCCTAAACTACTAGCCATCATTTTAATGTTTTGATTACCCACTACATTAAGTTTTGCTTTAAATACTTTATTTTCTTCAGATTGTGGTATATCACTTGCAAACCATAACCTCATCTTATAATTGATCGTTTGATTCTTTTTAATTATTCCTTTATCTATTGCTTGGTCTCCTTCTAAAGCTTTAGCAGGTAAAACACTACTATCCTTTTCTAGATTATAATGAACATAACTTTGTCCTACTCTTATATCACCATTATCCAATGGTTGATCTTCTAAATATATCGTATAAGATGAATCTAATGTTCCATTGTTCTTTAGAGCAAAAGTAAAATAATTATCTTGTTTTACCCCTTCACTATCATACATTGGTGTTCCATCTTCTACTGTTATAGCATTACCTGATGTTTCATCTAATATTAGAGATAGACTTCCTACTTTTAAAACACTAGTTTTATTTCCAAAGAAACTAGTCTTTAAAAAAGCATAACTCATACCTACTGCTATTAATATAAGACATAATAATATAATTGATAAAATAAATGTTTGTTTCTTATACTTATCATTTTTCATACTTCATCTATCCTTTACTCCTATCTATACTTAGTCTATCAAATTCTATTTATATTTTCAATTAATTCTTTATAGAAAAAAAGACTTAAATTATTCACTCAAGCCATGAATTTTCTTTAAGTCTTCATCACTAACCTTATCTAAAGTCCATTTATTATCCTTTTTAGTAAGTGTAAATATAATGGTATATTTAGTTTTACTAGTAGTAGCTTTTAACTGTTTAATCTTATACTCTTCTATTTTCTCTTTTCTACTTTTATCTTTCTCTTCCTTAAATTCATCTGGATACTTCTTAATATCTTCATCTACTTTTTCTAAAGTATTATAGTAATCAAATACTTCTATTTCTACTTCTACTGAAGCTTTATTTCCATCTATATTTTCATCTTTTATACTATAAGCTAGATTCTGATACTGTTTCTTTAAAAGATTTTTATATTCCATCTTATAATTATCACTAGCATCAATATCTTCAATAGAATCATCTAACTCTTTAATAATAGATGTATCCATTGTCTGATATTTACCTAAAAACTCCTCTACTTTCCTACTAGGGGTATTTAAAATATCAGTACAACCAGTTAATAAGAAAATACTAAGTAATATTATTAATTTTTTCATCTATAGTCCTCCTATAGATAGATTGTACTAATATCTATAATTTATACATTTTTATTAATTAAGAAGAAACTTTTTAACTCTTTAATATAATTACTACTACCTTTATAGACATTATCTTTTAAAGTATTAAATTTATCCTCTATACTAGTTAAGTTATTATCAAAGTACTCTTCATAAAGATAATTTATCTCTTCTTTATTATTTTTTATTTTCTCTAGCTCTCTTAATAAAAACTTTTGATTATCCTTTTCAAATCTAGTTAATTGTTCTTTATTATTCTTTATCTTTGTTTTTTTGTATCCTATAGGCATCTCTACTAACTCTTCAGTCATTTCAAGTACCTCTTCTTCCTCATCTAGTAATAAACTACTTTTATATAAAGTATTACCTTTATTATCTAACTCTATAGCAAAACACTTTCTACCATCTGATAATAAAACAAGATATGGTATTTGTTTAGTCTCACCATTAAAGTAACAGATCGCTTTATTTCTAATTTTAGGTAATATGGTTATATCTAGTTGTAACTTATTAGTAAATAAATCTTCTATTAAAGTCTTAGATACTTTAAATAATGGGACTTTTTTAATGTGTTCAATTAAATCATCTTCCTTCCACTCATAAAACTCTAATCCTTCATCCATTTGTCTTAAGTTTAGTAAAATATCATAAATATATATCATTTTTTCTCTCTCCTTCCATAGATAGAAATAACAAGTAGGATTATTCCTAGTAATAGACTATAAGTCTTATAATGGGTAAACATAAAGTTTAAATACTCACTAAATGAATAACCAAAAGTAAATAGATTGGTATAACAGATAAAGTAGAAGAAACCTAGTGTCGTAAACATAAATCCTAATAGATATATTATTATTCTAGTCAAATTATTCACCTAATATACTTTATTCCAATCTATTTTTAGTATACAAATTATTAAAGGATTTATACAAAGAAAAAAGTCCATAATTAGACTTCTTCCTTTAAAGCTTTTATATCTACTTGATTGATAGAGGTAAATTTCTTTGATATTTTATCAGCAGTAATAGATACGTTTTCAACATCTTTATTAACTGTTTGAATACTTTTAGATAACTTATCCCAACGTTCCTTATATCTAGCAAACTCTAAGCCTAATTTATTTAACTCTTCATGAATAATAGAGGTGTATTTGTCTTTTTCCATATTCTTAATAATCATTTGAATAACGGTTAGGGTAGATATTAAGGTTGTAGGACTAGTAATAAACACTCTTCTTCTATAAGCATAATCTACTAAGTCTTGATGATAAGCATTAATCTCTGCAAATATTGCTTCTGCTGGTAAAAACATAATAGCTTGTCTACTAGTAACACCATCAATTATATATTTATCTGCAATAGCATCTATATGTTTTTTTACATCTAATTTAAATTGTTTTTCAGCGATTAATCTTTCTTCTTTTGATAACTTTCTATCAACCATCTTTTGGTAATGTTCTAGAGGAAATTTAGAATCAATACCAATCGTTCCTAAAGGTGATGGTGCAAATAAAATACAATCAACAATAGTACCATTTGGTAGTGGATACTGTAAACGATAGATAGTATCATTCTTCTCACCAAAGATATTACTCATTAAATGTTTTAGATGAACCTCGCCATATATTCCTCTTGTTTTCTTATCAGTTAGAATACTTTGAAGAGAAATTATATCACTTGATAAAACATCTATCTTCTTTTGAGCTTCATCTATCTTACTAAGTCTTTCTATAACATTAGTAAAAGTCTTATTAGTCTTTTCAAAGTTTTGATCAAGTCTTAAATTAACCTGTTCATTAACTGCTAATAGTCTTTTTTCTACTTGTTCATTTAAGTGTTCAAAATCACTATGAAGACTCTTATTTAAATCATCTTTAAAGCTTTGTAATTCTTTCATAGTATTAATCTCTAATGTTTGTAATCTAGTAGTTATTTCTCTTTCATTAATATTTTTCATTAAACTTATAACTAATAATATTAAGTTTATGATAAGTAAACCAATAATTATATAATCCATTTTTTCTTCACCCTAAATAGATTATATATTACAAACATATTTTTGGTCAATTATTATTTTTGATTTCCAAATATCCTTCTTTTATACTGTAGGTGTTAAATCCTAAAGCATTTAAATAGTTAGATAGTTTCTTACTTTCTATCCCACTTTCACAGAATAAATAATACTCTTCATTTCTTTTTAGATAGTTATTAGGATAACTTTTTAATGACTGATATGGTATATTTACTGCAAAAGGAAGAGATCCTCTTACATATAAATAGTTAGCTCTTATATCGATTAGATTAAGTCCATCTAGACTAGCAAGATTTTTAATTGATATTTCATTCATACGTATCACCTAATATATGATATGTAGTTTTATTCTAAATAAAAAGGCTATTAGTCTAAAAAAACAAGTTTTAATGAACTTGTTCTCCTTCTATTCTAAGTTTTCCTTTCCAAACTTGACCTGATATATCACCATCTACATCAGCAGTAACCCATACCTTTAAATTATAAGTTATAGTAGTGTTTTTAGCGATAGTACCTGTATCTAATACTCTTTTTCCACTATTTCCTAATGTTATTAAAGTTTTTGGGCTACCAACCACTTGATTTTTAGTTAAACTACATTTAACAAACTTATCGTCTAGTTTAGTATCACTTGTATCAACTGCCACATTATCAAGATAAATACTATAATTAGCTACTGTTGTACCAGTATTTTTTAATGTAAAAGTATAGCCTTCTAAACTTGTTCCTTCAGAATCAGTCATTGGATAAGTATCAGCAAGTGCTATGGCATTTCCCTCTGTTAAAGTTAACTCTAACTTACCTAAAGTAATCTTATTTTCGTTGTTTCCTTTCTGCTTAAATATAAAGTTAGAAACAGCTAGGGCTATTATAACAATAATAAATGCTAACAACATAATAACTAATACTTTATTATTTTTTCTCAAATTCTCCATATATTAACCACCTTACACTGTAAGTATACCATAGCTTTTTAGAAAATAGCAATAATTACTAAGGCATTTTTTTCTTTTGTAAATTAACTACTTCTTTATCATTTACTCTATAAGAAATAACATTTACATCATAATTGTCAAATACAGAATAACCAATCGTATAAAGTACTTCTTCTTTTATTTTTCCACTAGAGTCAAATAAAGCATCATTAAAGTTTAGAATCATTACTTGATCATTTACGCTTTTATCAAGTAGTGTTAAGTCTTCTCGTACTATACTCATTAGATTTGGTTCATAAATATAACCAGCTGTCAACTCTTCAATAATTATATCGATTTTATCTCTTGAATCATTTGTATATGATGTAACTGGAACATAGTAAGAATTATCATTAACTTCTTCTAAATAATATACTACTGTTTTATTTATATTATTAGTTTTAGTAAATTGATAATTTTTATTTATTCCAAAATCTCTTTTTAAAGGATAATTAATTTTCTCTTTACAGTTAGGATACTCATCTAAAGTCTTATCTTCTACTTCAATTATAACTTCATCAATATCATCTAGCTCTGTTAAACTATAAACAATAGACTCTATCATTTTCTTTTCTAGTTTACTACTCACTTTTAAAATATCTTTAGAAAAGTTAAGAGTTACTTGTTTATCATTAATAGTTATATTTTTAAGTTTAGTATTAACTGGTATTACTGGTTTCAAAGAATCAGTATACTTTAGTGAGTTAGATTCAGTTAGATAAGAAATTATTGTTTTAATATTATCTTTTAAATTATCACTATCTAAAAGTACTTTCATCTTCACTAGATAATTATTTTTATCAAGAAGATAAATAGAATGGTTTCCAAGGGATGTTACATATTCTATTTCTAAAGATACATCTTTACTATTTAACTTATCTTCTATTGGAATAGTATAAATAGTCATAATAATAAAAAGACTCATCGTAGTAATAAAGGCTTTTCTTATTGCTTTTTTCCGTAACATAATAATTCACCTAATATATATTATGAAAAAAGTACTTTATCTAGTACTTTACAAATGTATTTCTTTTAATTTTAATAGTTCTACTACTGCACTACTTCTTCCTTTTACTCCAAGTTTTTGCATTACATTAGATATATGATTTCTAACTGTCTTTTCACTTATTTTTAAGATTGTAGCAATTTCTTTCGTAGTCTTACCTGTAATTAATAGTTCAAAAACAGTCTTTTCTCTAGCAGTTAGTATCTTTTGATGCATCTTAACTCCCCTTTCCCCATAAGTTATTTACACTATTTCATAGTATCATATGAAAAAAAGGATTTTTGTTGTGGGTAAAATCCTAGACTATTTTTCAAATTTAACAGTTATATTTTTCTTTTGTTTAAACTCTTCTTGTACTAGACGCATAATATTATTAGCAAGAGTGGTATCATGTTTTTTAGAAACAGCAACTACTTTTATTTCACTGTTATCTATTTTTATAAAACAAGATAGATTATATTTTTCTTTTATTTTCTTTTCTAGTTTTTCTTCTTGTCCTTCTACTTCATTTAAATATTTTAACTGTTCATAAGCATTATTCTTTTCTTCAGTAGTAGCATCTTCTTTAGTCATAGTCTTTTTTAAGTCACTTTTTTCTTCTTCTCTTTCTTCTTCTTTACTAACTCTAAGTGCTGTTAAATTATCACTTTCTTTTACTGTAGTAGTATCTTTCTTAACTGTTTCTTTTTTATTAGCAGCATTTTTAGCGACTAACAAATCATTTGGCATTGTAATATAGTAGACACTAAGCACTAGTATTAAACTAAAGAGTGTTAAAAACCACAAATTCTGTTTCTTTATCATTAAATATCCTCCCTTAATTTACTACATTCTATGTAAGGGATAATCTTAGTAGAACAAAAAAGTGATTAAATCACTTTAACTCTTTAAAAGCATTATAAACTGCTATCTTACCATATTGATAACTAATAGATCCTTGTTGATAAGCGATAAATGGTTCTCTTACTGGTCCATCACATGATAGTTCGATAGATGAGCCGTTAGTAAAACTTCCACTTGCCATAATAACTTCATCGTCATATCCTGGCATAGGAGCAGGATAACAAGTAGAAAAAGAATCTATTGGAGAATACTTTTGAATTCCTTGACAGTATTTAATTAAGTCATCTTTATTTTCAAAGATAATACTTTGTACAATATCTGCTCTTAAAGAATTATATCTAGGTTCTACTTTATAGCCCATCTCTTCTGCAAGATAAGCGGTTAAAACAGCTGTTTTTAAAGATGCTGCTACTACAGAAGGAGCCATGAATAATCCCTGATAAAGACTTCTATTAATACCAAGTGATGGACCTACTTCTCTTCCTTCTCCTGGTAAAGTAAGACGTTCTGCTACTAATTCAATTAAGTCATGACTTCCTGCTACATAAGCCCCATTAGGAGCAATAGCACCACCTAAATTCTTGATTAGAGAGCCAACTATGATATCAGCTCCTACTTCACATGGTGTCTTATCTTCTACTAGTTCACAATAACAATTATCAACCATTATTATTATATCTTTATCAATGTCTTTTATAAATTTAATTACTTTACCAATCTTTTCAATATTTAAACTAGCTCTAGTAGAATATCCTTTAGATCTTTGTATTTCAATAACTTTTATTTTTTCACTAGTAATAACATCTTTTATCTTTTCATAATCAAAATCATTATCTATTAAATCAATTTGTTTATAATTAATATTAAAACTCTTTAAACTAGACTTATTCTCTCTAATACCAATCACTTCATCTAAAGTATCATATGGCTTAGAAGAAATACTTAATAAGGTATCACCTGGTCTTAAAAGAGCAAACAAAGTAACAGTTAATGCATGACTTCCTGAGATAAACTGACTTCTAACAAGAGCATCTTCACTACCAAGTACCCTACTAAATACTCGCTCTAATTTATCTCTTCCCACATCATTATAACCATAACCGGTAGTAGAGTTGAAATCAGTTTCACTTACTTTTTCTTCTCTAAAAGCATTTAATATCTTTATACTATTTGCCTCTTCTTGTTTTTCTATTTTTTTAAACTCATCTTTTAGTTTTTCTTCTATTAATTCTAAATTCATATTAATCACTCACTTCAATTAAAAAATCATCTTCTGTAAAATAGTTTTGTTCATCATAAATACTATAAACATTAAATGCTTTATAAACATATAATTTACTATTTTTTATATAGTAATGAATATCATCTAAATAATCTTTATCTCCTCTAAAATATAAGAAACAGTTATAATCACATTCACCACTGTAATAATCTTTATTCAAGGCATCATTATAAAAATAAGTAAATTTATCCTCTATTTTATTAGAAACATCTTCTTCTGTCAAATTAAATTTAGTAAGTAAATCATCATCAGATAAAACTGACAAATCAGAAAGATTAATATTATAAGTTCTAAAATCAGGATAATACACTTTATCAAAATAAGCTACTTTTACAACTATTGATAATATCTTATCACTAACATCATAAGTATAAGAAATAATACTAGTTGGATTATTATAATACTTATTTACAAATTCTTCTATATTTTGATTTATTTTTGCTATATTTTTACCCTTCATATTAATATATGGTACTTCACTTTTTTTACCATCTATTGTTCTTTCTTTAGTTGTATAAATAAGAGCTTTACTTTTATTAATTTTAATTGTCTTAATAGCATCATTTTTAAATGTTGAAGTATATAAAGAAATAAGTATAGCAAAAACTACTAATCCACCAATAATCAAGATTGTTTTCTTTAACTTAATTTTTTCCTCTTCATTAAATTCAATTTGTCCAAACATCTTTTTATTCCTTTCTTATTAATAAGCTGGTGTTCCATATCCATATACATAACCAGTTCCTCTAGGTTGATCTCTTTTAGCCACTGAATTACTGGTATTACCTTCTATTGTGTGAATATAATTTGCATCAGCACTTACTACAATTCCTGTATGAGAGCCACCACCTGGTCCAAAGAAAACAATATCACCAGGCTGCGGAGTATAACCAGATCCTTCACGATGAAAAGCATTTTTATTTTGGAACCACTCAACTCCTTTGTAACAAGATTCATATTTTGGTATTATTCCCGATTGAATAAAGCCTGCTTGATCAGCACACCACGATACAAAAATTGCACACCAAGGTTCTTTAGGATTTTCAGGATAATAATTCATATATTTTAAATAGCCTTTATTTGTTTCATTATTACCAATTTCTTTTTCAGCTATATTTATTAATTTTTGTGCACCTTCTCCTGCTACTCCACTACTATTACCGCTATTGCTTGTATAGTTCTTAAGACCTGACAAATCACCAAACATACCACTAAGACCTGTTCCCTTTTCGGTTCCTGCCCCTTCTTTATAAACAGCAAGTCCAATAGATTTTGATGAGTTTTCTGAATTTGTAAAACAACTAAGAACACTAAAATTAGTTTCTGTTGTATCAGATAGAGTATTAAAATGAACTACTATATCTAAGAAGTTAGGAACGATAAAGATAATGATAGCAGCCATTATCTTTTTACCAATACTACCTATTCCTTTTTTATCATCAGGATTAATCATTAGTTTTCCCATATTAATACTAGCAAAAACAATTAGAATTATTGGTACTATTACACAAACCATTTTAAAGATTTGATAAAGAAGACTTAGTGTTCCTGCTATAGCATAATCAGAACATGCACTATTAAGATCTACTAAAAATTTTATCATCTTATCCCTCCATCAACTCTAATAATCGCATTATTTATATAACTTGCTTTATTACTTGCTAAAAAAGTAACTACATTCGCTACCTCCTCAGGAGTAGCAAACCTATTTAAAAGTATTCTATCTTTTTCTTTTTGTTCAAAATCATTATCAAGGTTTTCACTCATCTTAGTTTTAATCCACCCAGGACAAACACAATTTACTCTAACTGTTGGTGCAAAGTATTTAGCTAAATTACTAGTTAGAGAAATAAGTGCTATCTTAGAAGCATCATAGTCAATACTTTCCGGATAATTTTCCCCTAAAGCATTATTAGAAGAAATATTTATTATTGTACCACTAGCATCTATTAACAAAGAAGATAGTTTTTTAGAAAGAAGAAAGGGTGCTACTAAATTAACATCTAAGACATTTAAAAACTCTTCTTTTTCTTTTAATAATAAATCTGTATCTTTTGAAATAGCTGCGTTATTTACTAATACATCTAAAGAAAAATAATTTTCTTTTATATCACATACCATCTTATCTATTTCATCTTCCCTAGTTAAATCAGCTTTATACATTCTAACGCTTCTTTTATATTTATTCCTGATATCACTTGCTAAGTTAAGTACTCCTACTTCATCATTATGGTAATGAAGAATTAGATCAAAACCAGCTTCCGCTAAGGAAAAAGCGATTGTCTTTCCAAGTCCACCGGTACTTCCCGTTATTAATGCTACCATTCTATCACCTACTCTACCGTATATAAAAAGTTTTCATCTTTATAAAATTCTTCTTCCCCGATATTTGAAAATATCATAAAACCATGAAAGAATTTAAGGGTGTTATTTTCTACATATAAGTAATTTTCTTCATCATAAGAATCAACTTTTCGCCTGCTTAAGAAACAACTATAATCACATTCATTTTTATCTAAATAGTAATTATCTAATTCACCTTGATAATATTCTTTAAATTTACTTTCTAAAGTAGTTGAAACATCATCTTCATTTTTATTAAAAGCAGCAAGTAGTTCACTATCATCTACTAATCTATTAGTACTTAAAGAAAAATTATAAGTCTTAAATACTGGATAAGTATAACCACTATCAGCATCTAATAACAAGGTTATAGTTACCAATGAAAAATAATTATTATTAACACTATATTGATAATTAAAAGAAGAATCACCACTAGCTACTACTTCATCATAATCAGCTTTAATTTCACTATTTACTGAAGATGTATCAGCTCCATCAATAGTAACGGTTGGTAAATAAGAAGATATTTTAGTACCTGGTATTGTGTAACTAGCTGATTGTTTAATAAAGTTAGATGACTTTACTTTATCTTTATTTATTATTCTTACTAAAGATATTATAAATATAAGGACTCCAATAACAGCCATCCCTATAATTATATATCTTCTGATTTTTAATTTTTTCTCTTCAAATTCCATATGATTCTCCTATCTTGATATTTTACTACCATAATTTTTCTTAAATACTAAAGCTAATTCATGAGCAATTTTCTCTTTATTAGTTTCATATTTTGCCATAGCAGAATGATTATCATAAAATTCAACTTCTACATAAGTCATAGGAATACCTAAATTTTGAAAGTATCTTTGATTTTGTAGTCCCATAGACTCATCTTCTCTTGCTCTTCCAGTATATTTTACAATAGCACTTTTTAGTTCTTTATCCACTTTAGATATACCTGCTGGTCCTATCATAAGTTCAGTACCTTTTCCTCCACCAGCATTAAAGTGAATTTCAATTACATGAGTGAATTTTTTAAATTTAGCTTCATTGTTCTTAAATTCTTGTGAATTTATATACATCTCTACATACAATGACTTATTCATTTTAGCATCTGTTCCCCCAAGCATTTCATTAGCAATAGAGGCCTTTAAATTCATCCCGTCAAGTTCACTTTTTAAAAGTTTAGCAAGTTTTCTCGTTTCTGTTGGTTCTACATAAGTCCAGTCTTCCTCACGGCATTCCTTTGGACCTTGATTACAATACGGTTCATAAGAGTGACCTGCTACTATTAGTATGCCACCATCACCCTTACTCGTACTAGTTGATGTACTATCATCTTTCGTAGTATAGTTCTTTAAACCAGATAAATCTCCATACATACCACTAAGCCCTTTACCAGGAGCTGTTCCAAGACCAGACTGATATTTTCCAGTACCTATTTTTTTATTAGCTGCTACCGCCACTTTATAGCAAGTAGAAAAATTAAAAATCTCACTTTGATTAAAGGATGCATAAGAAAGTAGATTCATTACTACATTTAAAAATGATGGTATAAGAAAAATAATAACTGCTGCTCCTACTTTTTTATAAATCTTTTTCATTCCGTCTTTTTGATTTGGATCAATTGTCATAGATAAAAGAGAAATAGCTAACGAAAGAATTAAAAGAATCGGTACTATTATGCAAACCCAAGTCATGGCTGTATGAAATATTGTTATACCACGAGCTAGGGCCGCATCAGAACAAGTATCAGTTATTGTTGTTAACAACTCCATAAAATCACCTTTCTTTTTTCTTACTTACAGCAATCCCATCTCCTACATCATGAATAACTGTTTCATAATTTTCATTATTTTTTAAAAAGGTAATATAATCTTTAATCTTTCTTACTATTCCTCTTACATTACGACTTTCTATTTCTTTTTCATTTTTATTAACTAAACCATGAAAATACATATTATCGGTTATAATGTAACCGTCTTTTGTTAAGTTTCTTTCGAATAACTCAAAGAATTTTTGGCTCTGAGCTTTAGCAGCATCTATAAAGATAAGATCAAAAGTATCATCAAGTCTAACATTTAAAGCATCTTGATAGATTAAAGTTATTCTATCTTCTAGATTACATTTTTTTATATTTTTTAAAGCTTCCATATACCGTTCACTATCACGTTCGATACTAGTCACTTTCAAGTTTTTATTACATAAAGCCATCATGATAGCCGAATAACCTATAGCAGTACCAACTTCTAACACTTTAACTCTTTGATTTTTAATTATGAAATTAGTTAAAAAGTCAATTCCTGCATCTTCCATAATCGGTACTTTATTTTCTTTGGCATAATCTTTTATTTCTTTAATTATTTGATAGGTTTCATCTACCATATCCAATCACCTTTTTCTTTTAGTTCTTTTACTTTAGCACTATGTTCACTACTAGTCTTAGTATAATAAACATTTCCATTTTTATCTGCTACGAAATAGTAATAATCTGAGCTTGTTGGACTAATACTAGCCATGATACTTTCAATTGATGGATTACAAATAGGTCCAACTGGAAGTTTTCCAGCCATCTCACTACTTCTCGTATTATAAGGATTATAAGTATTAAACATCTCACTAGTTAAATCTTTATCCATTGCTTGATTAAAAGCATAATAAGTAGTAACATCACTTCCAAGGTTCATACCTTTACTAAGTCTATTTTGAAATACTCCTACTATTAGTTTTCTATCAGTATCTTTTACTCCTTCAAGTTCTGCCATCGAAGCAAGAGTTAATACCTCATGAATATTCATTTTACTTAATGTATCTTTATATGGGGAAAGATTCTTTTTTTCCTGATCAAGTAAAGTCTTAATAACTTCTTCCACTGTTACATCTTTATCTTTAAAGTTATAAGTATCAGGTGCTAAATACCCTTCTAATCCATAGTAGATATTACTATCTAAAATAGTATCAGTTAAAAACCAATAAGACTTTATTAAACTAGTTAGGTATGTTTTATCCTTCATCTTAGTAAGAAATTCATCTTCACTAATATTAGTTGTTTCACTTAATACTTTAGCATAATCCTTAATAGTTTTACCTTCTTTAAAAGTAATAGATATATCCGTATTAGAAGCTCCTTTTTCAAGCAGTGATACAATATTATCTAAACTCATATTTTTACTTAAATAATAAGTTGATGCTTTAATACTATCTCTTCTATTAAGTTTCATATACACTTTAAAAAAGAATTCATCCCTTATCAGATACTTCTTCTTTAATAAACTAGCTATTTGACTAGTACTCATTCCTTGTTTTATTACTACTTTTACTTTAGCATTACTACTTTTATCGGTAGGACTAACTTGATACTGATAAAAGCCAAATGTACCAAGTAGTAATACTCCTATTATCAAAAATATTATTGCAATTTTACGCATCTACTCACACAGTCTTTCTTTTTATTCTTTTAGTTTATTATTCAGCATTTTCTTCTTTATCTTTTACTGTTTCTTGAATAGTATTAAGAATAGTTTCAATTATCTTCCATTCTTTATCAGTCTCAATTGAATCAAGTTTGGCACTAGTTCCTTCTCCTTTTTGATAAGTACTAGCATACACTTGAATATTCCCATCTTCATCTAATGTATTATCAGTATATACTATATAACTTTTATTAGTTTCTTCACTATCGAATGTGAATAACACATCATATACTACTTCTTTTCCTTCTTCATCGATTAATGTAAATTGATTTTTATTTTCCATTTTTACTATTTCCTTTCATATCTAAATAAGTTTGTAATATAATTGTAGCTGCTACTGAGTCTATCACTTTTTTTCTTTTCTTTCTACTAGTATCTCCTAGTAGCAGTACCTTTTCAGCTTCAGTTGTTGATAATCTTTCATCCATAAGAAAAACTGGTAAGTTAAACTTCTTTTCTAGCTCTTCTTTTAATATTAATGTTTCTTCTACTCGTTTGCCACAAGTATTATTCATATTCTTAGGATATCCTAAAACAAAGGCTTCTATCTTCTCATCTTTTATTATTCTTTCTAATTCTTTAAATATTTCACCCGTGTCACTATAACGAATAACACCATAATTACTAGCTAAAAAGCCAGTTCGATCAGAAACTGCTAAACCTACTGTTTTAGTACCATAGTCAAGTCCTAAATAACGCAAAATTATCCTCTTAAGAAACTATCTAGTAAAACTTCAACAACTTTACTACGATCAAGTGATTGCATTTTTCTTCTTGCATCTTGATAGCTAGAAATATAACCTAAATCACCACTAATTAAGTATCCTACTATTTGATCAGTTGGATTATAACCTCGCTCTTTTAATGATAGATATACTTCTTTAAGTACTTTCTGTACTTCCTTACTATCTTTTGATTCAATTTGAAATAACATTGTTTTGTCTTTCATACATTTCACCTCACTACAATTACTTAAATTTATTCTACCATCTTTTTAAGTCTTAGTAAAGCTTTCATATTTTATTTATTTACACATAATCTTTATTAGGTGATAAACATGAGCTATTTTAAATCTCTTTTAAAAACGTTACTAATTAACTTTCTAGTTATTATTATTGGTTCTATCCTTATTACTCTTCTTTATTATTTTAATATCACATCTAGTAGTATTTATAATATCTTTAAACTAGTACTTCCTATTCTTTCTTTATTTTTCACTACCAAATCTTTTGCTAAAACCGCTAGAGAAAAAGGTTATTTAGAAGGAGCTAAGATTGGAGCTTTAACCGTTATTATATTTATCATTATAACAAGTCTTACTAAGCAAGGTTTTAATTTAAAAATGACTATTTATTTCCTACTACTCTTAATAACATCAGCTTTTGGAGGAATGGTTGGAATAAATCAAAAAGAAAAGTAATAATATCTCTAGGTCTACATCTAGAGTTATTTTTTTGCTACTTTTATAGCAATAATAGCATTATACCATTGGCTGTATCTATATGGTCTATATATTTTTCGGTAATGGGAAACATATTTTGAAGCAAAAAAGCTGTATCTCTATTCCTATAGTTACCAATTATAATTGTGTCACATCTTCCTGTATTCTGTACTTTTTTCTCTATTATTTTTTTGAATTTGCAAACTTTACTACTCATAGGAATAAACCATAATAAATTGCTATCTTCTCTTTTTATACAAAAGTAATTAGGTCTAGTAGCAGTTCCTTCATGATTAGTCATTAATTTATTATCATTTGCAAAAGTAAAAAAACATTTTTTATATGATATACATATCCTGTTTCTAATTTCATATCGTCCTCCGTAATCAAAAAGTTGTATACATACACTATCGTATAAACGTTTGTTCGTCAATAACTTTTTTTACTAATTTTTTTCAAAGTAAAAAGACATTACACAACCGCGTAATGCCTAATTTACAAAATGGTCTGATTTATTATTCGCACCAACCACAAGCGAAATCATTTACTAAGTCACTCGCTAAAAGTGACATTGTTATTATATGAAGATTTCTTCATTTAATACAGCAATAATATATCATTATCTAAATGTCTTGTAAATAAATACTATTTAATTGCTGTAATTTCTACTTCGTAATTTCCATTAGGACTTTCAACGGTAATAATATCTCCTAATTTATGATTCATTAAAGCTTTAGCAATTGGACTTTCATTAGAAATTCTTCCTTCAAATGGATCAGCTTCTTGACTACCTACTATTTTGTATTCATCAGTATCATCTGGATCATCCACATACTTAATACCTACAGTACTACCAAGTCCTACTTTATCTTTTGGTACATCTTTAATTATCTCTACATTTTCAAGCATCTTTTCAATAGTCTTAATTCTTCCTTCGATTTGTGCTTGTTCATTCTTAGCTGCATCATAGTCAGCATTTTCAGATAAATCTCCTAAACTACGAGCTTCTTTTATAGATAAGATATTAGCTGGTCTTTTTACATTAATTAAGTCATCAAGTTCAGCTTGTAAATCTTTTAATCCTTCTTCTGTTAAATATATTATTTTTTTATTTCCCATATTTTTCACCTCATTAATAAATTTTAATGATAAGCACCCTTGCTTATCAATATGACTAAGATTTTAGCACAAAATAG
>CAKPPI010000011.1 GCA_934177545.1 uncultured Bacilli bacterium | reverse complement strand
AAACTTGAAGAAACAGGCAAAAGACTTGTAAAGGTAAATAAGTTTTTTGCAAGCAGTCAGATTTGCAACGTTTGTGGTTACAAAAATACTGCAACGAAAAACTTGAGTATCAGAGCGTGGGATTGTCCTGAATGCGGAACACATCACAATAGGGATATAAACGCTGCAATAAATATAAGAAACGAGGGTATGCGATTAGTTCTCGCATAACTTAAAACAAAATAAACCGTGGGACACACGGGGTTAGCTCGCTTATGCTTAGTACAATGGTATTATCGAACGAGAACCGACTGTTCGCTTTTGCACGAAAGGAAGCCCCCACCTCTTTAGGTGGGGGAGGATGTCACAGACTTAGCTCATAAAGATAATAAATGTATCATAATAGTAACTCATTCAGAAAATGTTTGTAATCAAGCAGATAAAGTCTATGAACTTACTAAAGTTAAAAAGTCATAACTTGAAATATTAGGTTATGCCTTTTTTAGGCTACTCTAAAAAATTGATTTTTTTGGAGTGAATGTTATAGTGCTTTGTAGTTAAAATACAAAAGGATGGTTATCCTTATGAAGAAATTATATTGTACACTGGTTATAAAGTATCTTAATTATTAATCAAAAAGAAAAGATCTTAAGGAAGGTCTTTTCTTTTTAAGAGTCTAGTGGAGTAGTCTCATTATCACTTATATAGTCTTCTACTACTTCATTATCTATTTGATTGTCAATAGTTTCATCACTATCAGCTATTTCATCCCAGTCATCATTGTAACTATCTTCAACATTAATTCTAACTTTAGTATCACCGACTAGTTCAATACCAAGAGTCTTCTCAATAGTAGTTAAAATATTATTACCATTAATTTCTGCTTTAATACAACTAGGACCAGATAGGTTTCTAATAATAATTTCTTCATTAGAATTAGTACTAGTATCACCTTGAATAGTAACTACTTCATTATAGTCATGATGTTCTTTTAATACTTCTGTTTTAGTATCGTTATCATAAGAATACCAAACATTGATATCATAACCACCAGAAATATTTACAATATTATTAATCTTTTCACCACTAAAATTATGGTTAATTACCCAACAACCTAAGACAGTAGTAGGGGTGTTTAAAGCTTGTAATGATAAGTTATCAGTAAATTGTTTTTTACCTTTACCAATTACTGCTTTAGTGACAATTTCTTTGAATGACGCCAAACTTATCCCTCCTCAATTTAATGTATGCAAAAGATAACTATTTTTTCCAGTTTAGTAAAAAAATATCTTCAAAAGTAGATTATTTTATGTTATTATTTATATAGAATATGGAGAGGATAAAAAATGAAAAATTTAATCAAAAAATTATCTAATACTAATATCTCTAAAACTTATATGTTTATTTTATTAGGAGTAAGTGCTTTAATGATGACTGGTTATTTCTCTTATGCTTGGTTTACTGTCCAAGGAGTACAAAAGTATAGTGTTGTAACAGGTAATTTAACAGGAACTTTAGCAATAGGATCTAATACTGCAAATATTAATGGGGCAGGAGTAATAGAATATACACCATCTACAAATAATGATACACTAACTGTTACAGTGACAAACTCTAGTGATCGAACAGTTAAAAACTCACTATATTATTATACTTTATCAGATTCCTCAATAACTATAGGATATGCGTCTGATACTTTAACTGTTCCATCTATTACAGGTGTATCAGTAGATAAAGGAAAGAATTTAACTTACAAGATAAAAATAGCCGGGGCTAAAGGCAAAACTATAAGAATAGGTTCATCTATGGGACTTACTAGTTCTAATTTAACACTACCTAGTGGAGCAAATGCTTTTGATCAATTTAGTCAAACAGTAAGTAAAACACTTTTAGCGGGAGTAGGTAGCAATGGTAGTATAGATAAAACTGATCCTGAGCAGACATTTATCACGGGAACTGATCCTAATAACTATATCTGGTATAGTGGAAAACTATGGAGAGCAGTATCAATAGATCCCTCTGATAACTCTGTAAAATTAGTAACACAATGGAATATATCAGCAATACCTTATAATGCTAGTGGTAACACAGCATTTCAAGGTAGTTATATGGAACAGTGGTTAAACGATACAAGTGTAGATGGATTCCTTGGTAATTTAAGGGAACCAGAAAAGTTTATTAAAACAGATAGTGTTTGGAATGCTACTTTAACCACTGCTACAACTAAACCAGAGAAGACTACTATGGTCACAGATACTGTAGGTTTACTAAATATTTATGAATATACGATGAGTTATAAAAACGCCACATCTTCAACTGGATATCTAAATAATAAATTGCTTTGGTTAACTATAACACCATACAATAATTCAGTAGGCTATTATATTACTCCACAAGGAAACAGTGACTATAGTAATAATAAACCATCTGATCCATATGGTGGAATAAGACCATCTATAAATTTTAAATCTACGATAAAGATTATAGATGGTGATGGGACTAATGATAATCCTTATAGATTAGAAGGTGATGATGACAATCCAACTGAAAAATTGTTATCAACAAGATATAGTGGAGAATATATAAGCTTTGGAACGGGTGAAAACAATCTATATAGAATAGTAAGCCATGAAAATGGGACAGGTACTAAAATAACAAGTGCTGATTCATTGAAAAATAATAGTGATTATTTAAAAACTACATTTGGTGATTCTATATTGTTTTCAAATAGTAAAACAATAGCATTTTTAAATAACGATTATCTAACAGGAAGTGCATATTTAACTGATGACCAAGTAAATATGATTGAAGATAGCACAACATGGTATTTAGGAACTGTTGGTAGTGGGAAAAATTATAAATTAGGTAAGTATCAAGACATAAAAGGAACTGATTTAACAAAAATTACTGTTGATACAAAAATAGGATTGTTAAGGATGGGAGAACTAATGGCAGGTAAATTTAATGATTATACTATGTCAGATGGTTATTGGCTATTAACTCCTTATAACTCATCTAATATCAGTTTAATTACACAATTAGGTCATTGGTCTTATGGACCAGTGTCCAGCTCAGCAAATGCTAACTTGCATCCGGCCAT
The DNA here is from genome assembly GCA_934177545.1 of uncultured Bacilli bacterium. Taxonomy (GTDB): domain Bacteria; phylum Bacillota_I; class Bacilli_A; order RF39; family UBA660; genus Onthousia. The sequence goes on along the minus strand of CAKPPI010000011.1, from coordinate 20,207 downwards.
GAATCTAAAACAAAATGTAGTAATAACAGGTGGAGATGGTACTAAAAATAATCCGTTTACAATAAAACTAGGATAATAAAAAAGATGAAGAAATTTGCTCTTCATCTTTTATATTGCTCTATATTTATCTTGATCTTTATAAGGATTGTTTTTATCTATATGATCAATAAATAGTATTCCATTTAAATGATCTATTTCATGTTGAAAGGCTATGGCTAATTCTTCTCTTGCTCTAATTCTTATTTTATTACCATCCATGTCATATCCTTCAACCGTTACTCTAGCATATCTTGGAACGATACCTTCTACATCTCTATTGATAGATAAACATCCTTCACCCATATCTACGTAAATCTTTTCTTCAGAGTTGCTTATTATCTTTGGATTACATATAACATAAGTATCAAATTCTTGTTCAGCAACTTCATGAACAATTGTTAAATATCTTTTCGGAACACCTAATTGAATAGCGGCCATTCCCATACCTGGTCTTAAATCATACTTCTTAGCAAGTTTTTCTATTTGACTATCATGAAGATAGGTGACCATTTTATTAATTAATTCCTTATCTTCTTTTGCAAGCGGGAAGGTTACCTCTTCACTGATAAGCCTTAGTCTTTTATCTTTTTCATCTAATATTTCTTTTGTTTTTAACATAGTACCACATCCACTTCTTGCATTATTTTACCACAAAATTAAAGAAAAAGAAAGGATAAACCTTTCTATCTTGTATATCTAGCACCGATAACGATAACTAATAGAATAAATAATACTAAAATGATTGCGTAGTTACTGTTAGATTGTCCGTAGTAACCATATCCATAAGTAGGATAATATGGCATAGAACCACCACAACCACAGCTTCCTCCACCGTAGTAATACATAATAGATTCCTCCTTTTTCTAATATAGAATATGATAAATAATGTCAAGATGTTAATTAAAATGACTATTCCTTCTTTCTAAACTAGTTAGTTTGTGATATATTTATACTAGAGAGAGGAGTGATAACAATTTATGACTAAGACAAGAAAAGTAATCAAGTATCTTGATAAACCACTTTTCTTTGTAACAGCTTTATTATTTCTCTTTGGTCTTATAATGGTATTTTCTTCAAGTAATGTAACTGCTTATATGAGTGGTAAGAGTGCTTATGGTTATTTTATTAAACAAGGAATATTCCTAGGAGTTAGTGCTTTAATTAGTTTTATAATTATTAAGTTTAATACTAAAGTATATGGTATTTCTTCCACACCACTACTTATTCTGATAGTAACAGGATTAGTTGCTTTACTTTTATACGGTAAAGTTACTAATCAAGCCAAGAGTTGGTTTCAACTAGGACCTATTACAATTCAACCTAGTGAATTTGCTAAAGTAGTTATTATTGCTTTTATCGCAAGGTATTATGAACTAAATGAAAAGAAGTTATCTAGTCCGTTAGTATGTGCTATTCCATTGGTTATTGGTGGAATTGTTGCTTTCTTAATTATTTTACAACCTGATCTTGGAACGTCTATTATCTTTTCATTGATAGTTATTTTTATGTTTTTAATAGTACCAATACCGAGAATAGTAAAGAGTAAAATTATTACTTTTGGTATTATTTTAGTACTGTTTGCTGCTTTAGTTCTTACTATGATGGGTAAGACTTTGATTCATGAAAGACAGTTAGAAAGATTAACATTTACTAATCCATGTTCTAGATTATTAAATGAAGGTAATCAAGTTTGTAATGGTTATATTGCTATTAATAATGGGGGATTAACAGGAGTAGGACTTGGTAATAGTACCCAAAAGTATTTGTATTTACCAGAACCTTATACTGATTTTATCTTTGCTGTTATCGTAGAAGAGTTAGGTGTTGTTACAGGAATAGTTCTTATTCTAGCTTATATATTTGTTTTATTTAGAATCTATTTAATAGCTAAAAAGAGTTATACAAATAGGGGAGCATTAATCTGCTATGGAGTACTTTTCTATATATTCTTACATATTTGTGTTAACTTAATGGGACTTTTAGGAATGATGCCAATGACTGGTGTTCCTTTACCATTTATTAGCTATGGAGGTAGTTTTACCTTGTGTTTAATGGTTGCTATAGCCTTTGTTCAAAGGGTATGTATAGAAACTAGAATAAGAGAAGAAGAAAAAAATAAAAAAAAATAAAATTTGTGGTTTGAAACCGAGATATTGTAAATTGAGGGGTACTTTAAAGGTGAATTTGTTAAATTCAGAGCTCAATTTGGCAATTTGAGGGGTAGTTTTAGAGGCAAAATGTAATTTTTGCCTCTTTGCTTTTTAAAAAGCTATCTGTTATAGTGGTAGCGAAAGGAGGAAAGACCATGACTTTTTCTTATCGACATAGAAAATTAATTGTTATTTTGCTACTATTTTTACTGTCAGTCACCGCTTCATTTTTAATTTTTAGAAGTCATTTTACACCAAAGAAAAAGACTAGTACTAAGAAGATAGTATTAACACCTAAGAAAGAAGAAACTACTACTGATAAGGAAACATACTACTTAGTAGATATTAAAGGAGCGATTAATAATCCTGGTACTTATAGTATGAAAAAAGGTAGTAGAGTAATAGATGTTATTCATCTAGCAGGAGAGTTAAAAAGTGATGCTGATACCTCAGTTTTAAATCTTTCTAAGAAAGTTACTGATGAGATGGTTATCATTGTTTATTCTTATGATGAAGTTAAGAACTTTACTAAGGTAAAAGAAGAGGAAAAACAAGAACAAGAAAAATGTATTTCTAATAATGGTATAAAAAATGATGCTTGTATTTCTACTATCATCGAAGATAATTCTACATCTAATACTAAAGTTTCAATAAATAATGCAACACTTGAAGAGTTAATGACTCTACCAGGTATTGGTGAAGCTAAGGCAAAAGAGATAATTAATTACCGAGAAGAAAAAGGCGAGTTTACTGATATTAATCAGTTAAAAGAAGTGAAAGGAATTGGAGATACTTTATTTGAAAGTATTAAAGATAATATTACACTCTAGATTATTACTTATTATTCTTTTAATTATTACCCTCATATACACTACCATTTCAAGTATGACATCAGTAGGTTATAGGAAAGGAGAACAAACTCTAACAGTAAAAGTTATCAAAAAAAGATTTACTGATGATCATTTAACCTTCACATTAAAAAATAATAAAACTTTACCACTCACATACTATATAAAAAATAAAAAAGAATTAAAAGAATATAAGAAGATAACTTTAGGCAGTATTATTAGAGTTACTGGTACTTTAAAGAGTAATAATTATTTAATGGTTAAAAATATTAAAATATTAAAAGAAAATAGAAATGTTATCTATTTTATAAAAGATGGACTATATAATTATTTATCTTCTTTTGATAGTAGAGTATCTCCATATTTAAAAGCTTTTATTATAGGAAATAAAGATGATTTATCTTATAAAGTTAAAAAGTCACTCCAAACTGTTGGGATATCTCATTTATTTTCCTTATCAGGAAGTCACTTAGCAATTATTTATTACTTTCTCTATTCGCTATTTAAAAAAAGAAAAATTCATTTAATGATATTACCTCTTTTCCTTTACTATTTGATAATTGATTCTAGTGCTTCCATTTTAAGAGCTTTAGTTTTTCTATCGATTTTTAAACCTAATAAAGAATTTCACTTAGGTCTTTCCACTTTCAATATGCTTATTCTAGCACTTATAGTGCTATTAATTATAAATCCAGCAAGTATTAAAGATATTGGTTTTAATTATTCCTTTGTTATATCATCAGGTTTAATTTTATACTATGATAATAAAAAGCAAGATAAGAAATTATTTAGACTAGTAGAAACATCTATACTTGCTTTTTTATTCTCTCTACCTATCTCTCTTTATTATTTCTCTAATGTTAATTTACTTAGTATTATCTATAACTTATTTTATGTACCTTTTGTAAGTTCTATCTTGTTCCCTCTAACTTTTATAGTAGCTGTTTGTCCATTCTTAGGTGGTATCTATTTAGTAGTAGTTAATCTCTTTGAAAAAAGTATATTCTTCTTTGAAGGGATAAGTATTAATCTAACCTTTAGAAAGTTAAGTATTATTATCTATATAATTTATCTTTTAATAATATTTATAGCTATTTATAAAAGAAAAGTTCTCTATCTTTTACTAATACTTTTAGTACCGCACTATTTTTATAATAATATAGTAGTAGAAGATAAAATGTATATGATAGATGTAGGACAAGGAGATAGTATCTTGTTTGTTTCTAATAATAAATCTATGCTTTTAGATACCGGAGGTAGTATTAATAGTAGTCTTGATAAATGGTCTATTGGTGATGATTTAGTAACATTTTTAAGATCAAAAGGAATAAGAAGAATTGATACTATTTTGATTAGTCATGGTGATATGGATCATATTGGTGAATATTTTAAGATAGTCAAATACTTTAAAGTAGATAATGTTTATTTAAATAGTAATCAGTTAAACAGTATAGAAAAAAGAGTAGTAATTGACTCTTTAAATAATGATATAAATATTACCAAGTTAAAAAAGGGGGATAATATTTCTCTTGGTAACTTTAACTTCCTAGTGATTAATAATAGTTTTACTGATGAAAACGATGCTAGTACAGTTTTATTTGGAATGATTTTCTCTTCTAAATTATTATTAATGGGAGATGCTAGTGTTAGAAGCGAACAAGATATTATAAATAGTTATAATCTACCTAAAATTGATATTTTAAAAGTAGGTCATCATGGATCTAATACATCTTCAAGTAAAAAATTTATAAATGAGATTAATCCTAAATATTCATTAATTAGTGTTGGTGAAAATAATAGATATGGTCATCCAAAAAAGTCAGTATTAAATACTTTAAGCAAGAGTAAGATTTACCGAACTGATAAGGATGGAAATATAGAAGTAGAGTTTAATAATAAAGGATATAATATTAGAACTTGTAGTACATAGAAAGGATTGATATGAATTATTATAATGAAATAAAAAATAAAATAATAGATAATGAAATATTTGAAAAAGTAAAAGATTATTCAAAAGAAAGAAATACAATTATCACATATTTTGAAATAGGAAGGTTATTAAATGAGGCTGGTGGAAAATATGGAGATAATATTATTGATGAATATTCTAAAAAATTAGTAATCGAAGTTGGCAAGAAATATAATCGAAGAACTTTATTTAGAATGAAACAATTTTATAATGTATTTAGCAATGAAAAAGTGTCACCACTGGTGACACAATTAACATGGACACATTGTTTAGTCTTAATATCAATAAAGGATATTGATGAAATATACTATTATGCTTTACAAGTTAAAAATAGAACTCTTTCAAAGAGAGAATTGGAAGAAATCATTAAGAATGAAGAATATAATAGATTATCATATGAGGCAAAAAGTAAAATTTATAATGAAAGGAAACTAGAGCTAAAAGATTTAGTACCTAATCCTATATTAATTAAAAATAAAACTAATATTGAAATAGCTACTGAAAATGCATTACATCATCTAATACTAGAAGACATTGAACTATTTATGAAAGAACTTGGTAATTCATTTAGTTTTATTGGGAGCGAATACAAAATTAAAATAGGGGATAATTACCATAAAATAGATTTGTTGTTATTTAATATAAAATATAATTGCTATGTAGTAGTTGAGCTAAAGGTAACAGAATTTAAGGTAGAATATATTGCTCAGGTTCAAAAGTATATGAATTATATAGATAAAAATCTAAAAGAAATAAATAATAATAACACAATAGGAATCTTAATTTGTAGAAAAGAAAATAAATTTGTAATTGAATATTGTTCTGATGATAGAATTATAGTTAGAAAATATCAAGTAGTATAAAATATACTTTGCAAAAAAAGTAAATGACACTTATAATAAATCTAGTAACTGAGGTGACTAAGTATGAAAAATATATCTTTTATGATGAGTAGAGGAAATATAGAAAAATTAAAATGTTCTTATATGGATGCCTGTTCTAATAAAGACTTTAAAGATTATGTAGATTTAATTGATTTAGGTGATGATGAACTTATGAAATATACATCTAAATTAGAAGAATGTGTAATGGAATCTAATCACTGTAAAAATTGTACTGGTCTAAAAAACTGTCAGAATAGAGTGAATGGCTACTTTTTTAAAGCTTTTCTTGAAAATGGTAAATTAAACTTTTCTTATGTTCCTTGTAAATACTTATTAAAAGAGGAAGATATTTATAGTTATCAAAAGAAAATAACTTGTTATGACTTACCAGAAGATATTAAAAAGGCTACCTTTAGTAATGTTTATAAGGATGATAAAAAAAGACTTCCAATAATTAAATATTTTAAAGAGTTTATTGATACTTATTTAAAAAGGGAAAATCCTAAAGGGATTTATTTACATGGTTCTTTTGGAAGTGGTAAAACCTATTTAATAGCTTCACTTTTTAATGAGATGGCTAAGAAAGATATTGCTAGTGTAATGGTTTATTATCCAGAACTACTTAGAAGTTTAAAGTCTAGCTTTGGTAATGATTATGAAGAAAAGTTTACTAAGTTAAAAACAGTACCATTACTATTACTTGATGATATTGGAGCAGAAAATACTACTAATTGGAGTAGAGATGAAGTGTTAGCTCCACTACTACAATATAGAATGGAAAATCATCTTCCCACATTTTTCACCTCTAATCTAACAAAAGAAGAATTAGAGTTAACCTTAAGTAATACTAATAATGGAATCGATAAGATAAAAGCAAGGAGAATAATTGAAAGGATAAATCAGTTAACAGTGGATTTGGAATTAATTAGTAAAAATAGAAGAAACTAATCTTCTTCTATTTTGATAACATCTCCAACCTTGTAATAATCATTAACAGAGATTGGTAAAATGTATATAGCTTTTACTTTTTTCTTTCTAAAAATAAACTTTTCGGTTTTACAGTTTAAATAACAATAAAGTATTTTATTATTTTCATCTACTTGATAAATATTTACTCTTTGACAGAAAAAGTATGTATTTATACTCTTTTTCATAGGGAAATAATAACCATCATTTATAGTATCTAAAACGAGTCTAATACTTTTAACTCTATCCTTAAATGAAGATAGAGTTTTAATTTTAATCTTTTTTTTCTTAATAACAATATATTCCATAGTGCTCTCCCTTCCTAAATAATATCAAAAAAAATAGTTGTTATCAATTGTTTTTAAAGTTGTTTTATGTTATCCTTTTATTAGAGTAGGTGAGTGGAATGAAAAAAAAGAGAAAAAAAAATAAAAAAGGCTTTACCTTTATAGAATTACTTAGTGCTATAGTGGTTCTTTCTATTTTAATGACTACTGGTGTAGTAACTGTTACACACTTTTTGGAAAAGTCTAAAGAAAAATATTATAAATCACAAGAGGATTTAATAACTTTAGCTGGTAAACAATACTTTACTGATTATAGAAGTGAGTTACCAAGAGATGTTGGAGCAAAGAATTCTGTTACAATAGAAACTTTATATTCTAAAAAGTATTTAGACAAAGTAAAGGACTATAAAGGAAATTTATGTCAATCAGTATCTAATTCTTCTGTTAATAAGGTTTATGTTGTAAAGGCTAGTACTAATAAGTATCAATATTATACGGTTTTTCAGTGTGCTGATTATAAGACTAAGGTAGATAATAAAGCACCTGTTATTGTGTTCACACCATCAAGTGCTGTTACTAATAAAGATATTAATGTTGTCATGAAGATTACTGATAATGTGGGAGTAGATTCATTTTATTATGAAATTATTAAAAATGGAGTTACTTATAGAAAAACAGAACCTAAAACTTATACTAATCCTGTTACTATTACCTTAAAAGATGAAGGGACTTATGTTATTAAAGGATATGCAACTGATAAAAGTGGAAATAGTTCAAGTAAGAGTTCTAAGGAATATTATATTAATAAGACTGCTCCTGATTGTAGTAAATTTGTTATAACTAGTACTAATGGAAGTGTCAAAGAAAAATGGCAAAATAGGGATGTAAAACTTAAGATTGTTCCACCTAGCAATATTAAAAACTGGGATTTTGAAAGATGTTTTGTGGCTAGTGATAATAATACTAAAGTTTGTACTCCTTACGGTACTGGGCTTGTTAGTTCTAGAACTAGGGTATTAAAAGGTAGCGAAAAATTTTATATTTCAACTGATGTTGTTGATATAGATGATGATAGTTCTGATAAGGATTATGAGGATACTAGTAACACTCAAAATAATATTAATACAAGTACAACTTATGAAGATAATGGACATTTTTATGGACATATTAAGGCTTATGATCAATTTGGTAATTCTTGTACATTAAATACTGATACATATTATATAGATAAAGATGCTCCAAAAATTAAAGAAATGATTGTTAATAGTAAAAATAGTAATTACAATAGCCTTGAAGCTTATATTCGTTTATCTATAGAGGATAGAACTGATAAAACTGACAGTAATTTATATTATATGATTTCTACATCGTCAAATTTTACAAATGCTAGTTGGCAAGTTTATAACGAAGGGAATAATGATTATCAGAATGTTGATTGGACATTTACTGGTAGTTATGATGGTAGTAAAAAGACTTTATATATTAAGGTTAAAGATGAGTTAGGTAATACTAGTGATACTTATACGACAGATTATACGGTTTATAAAGAATGTGAAAGTGCTAATTTACGTGAAGAATCTACAAGAGGAAGCTGTAGTGGTTCTTGTGGTAGTCAAACATTAGATGTAAATGTTAAAAATATAGATATAAATACTAAAAAAGAATGTAGTACAAGTAGTAGAAAAGAGTCTTGTGTTACAGCAGCTTGTAAAGTGCCAAGTTGTTCCTTCACTTTATCCGGTGGTACAGTAGGGAATAATGGTTGGTATCGTGGTGGTACTGTAACATATACATTGAATGTTAGTAATGCAACTGCGTTTGGTATTGATGGCTATAATAGTAAGAGAAATGGTACAGTAAGTAGTAATGGTAATTATACATATACTGGTTATGCTAAAAATTCTGCTGGAACTCAGGCAACTTGTTCAGTAACAATTAACTATGATAGTACTGCTCCTACTTGTACGCATAATAGTCAAACGACTACTTGGCATAATAATGATAAAGTTGTCTATAAAGGATGTGCTGATACTGGTGGTAGTGGTTGTGTAAAGGATTATTACGCTTATGCAACTATAAACTATACTAAAAGGGTTCAAAACTTTAAAGCTTATACAATATCAGATAGAGCAGGTAATACTAGAACCTGTCCAGATTTAAAATTAAATATTTATGTTGATAAAGATGCTCCTACAGTAACAGCAAAACGTTATGATAACTACAGAGGTAATCAATGTATTGACAATCCATATAGGACTTATAAGCATCGTTATAATATTTCTATGGCTGATAGTGCTTCAGGACTTAAAAAAACTACTTGTACTTGGTCAAAACCAACAGTAACTAGAACTGGAAGTGCTATTAGAAACGCTACAATTATTGAAAATCTATGTCAAGATTCTAAAGGTATAAGTTGTAGGGCTTGTGACTATGCAGGAAATTGTAGAACTGTTTCTAAGAATTAGGAGGAACTATGAAAAAAAATAAAATAGTCTGTTTGATTTTAATAGTAATTGGTTTAATATCACTTATTGTTGGAGTTATATTTCTTTCTAAAAATAAACAAGAGACGGGCGATGAATTTATGATGAATACTATTCAATCGTTTACAGGTATTACTTGTTATAAGAATTTGTGTTTAGATAATCTGGTAATATATAATAGTTCTACTAAAGATACAGAATTAGAATTTGATTTAACCAATAATAATAAAACAATGGTTATGGCATCTAAATTAAGATTAAGATTTGATACAGGTGATAAAATACCATTTTCTTATAATAATTTAGAACCTAATAAAACAATAAAGATAAAAGTAAAGACAAAAAGCAATTTAAGTGAAGTAATGAGTTATAAATTAGAGAAGAACTAGTGAAAAGTTCTTTTCTTTTGCTCTTTTAAAGATATAAAAAATATGTTATCATATTATGGAAAAGAGGAGTGAGATAAATGAGTGGACATTCTAAATGGGCAACTATTCATCGTAAAAAAGGATTAATAGATGCTGCTAGAGGAAAAGTGTTTCAAAAATTAGCAAAAGAGATATATGTTGCTGCTAAGCAAGGAACACCTGATCCTGATGCTAATCCAAGTTTAAGATTAGTAGTTGAGAAAGCAAAAGCGGCTAATATGCCAAAAGATAATATTCAAAAGGCTATTGATAAAGCAAAAGGAGCCAGTGATAATGAACATTATGATGTTGTTCGTTATGAAGGATATGGTCCTTCTGGAACTGCTTTTATGGTTGATTGTTTAACTGATAACAGAAATAGAACAGCATCTTTTGTAAGAAGTACTTTTACAAAACATGGTGGAAACTTAGGAACAGATGGTTCTGTTAGTTATTTATTTGACCGTGTTGGTTTAATTGAGATTCCTAGTGATTATGATGAGGATGAAGTGATGATGACAACCCTTGATGCTGGAGCTCTTGATATGGAAAAACTAGATGAAAGTTATATGATTACTACTAAACCAGAAGACTTTATCAAAGTAAAAGATGCCCTAGTTAATATGGGAGTAGCAGAGTTTTTAACATCAGAAGTTACATATGTTGCTCAAAACGAAGTAGAAGTTGATGATGAGACTCGTGAAAAAGTAGAAAAACTATATGAACTTTTAGAAGATATTGATGATGTACAAAGTGTATATTGTAATATAAAGGAAAACTAGGTGTTAATATGTATGATTATATGATTGGGACTGTTAAAGAAATTAATTCTAATAGCATAGTATTAGAAAACAACAACATTGGTTATCTTATCTATACACCTAATCCTTTTTCTTTTGAAGAAGGAAAAGACTATAAGATATATTTATATCAACAGATAAAAGAAGATGAACATCTCTTATTTGGTTTTAAAGAGAAAAATGATAAAGAAATGTTTTTAAAACTAATAGGAGTTAAAGGACTAGGTCCTAAAATGGCTCTTCCAATACTTGCAACAGGAAGCCTAGCCGGAATAAAAGATGCAATTGAAAGAGAAAATATTTTATATCTTAAGAAATTTCCAAAGATTGGTGATAAACTAGCTAAACAAATAGTACTAGACTTAAAAGGTAAACTAGATGACTTTAAAGACTTAGATAGTGTTAGAACAGACTCTCTTATGGAAGTACGTGATGCCTTGCTTGGTCTTGGTTATAAAGAAAAAGAAATTAAGAGTGTACTTGCTAAAGTAGATAGTAGTTTAAGTATTGAAAATCAAATTAAACAAGCTTTAAGTTTATTTCTAAAATAGAAGTAGGAGGTGGTAGTTGTGGATGATAGAGTAGTTAGCAGTGAAGAACAAACTGATGATGAAGTGTTAGAATCTAGTATTCGTCCTTTAGTACTTGATGAATATATTGGTCAAAGTGAAGTTAAAGAAAATATTCATGTCTTTATAGAAGCAGCAAAGATGAGAAATGAGACATTAGATCATGTTTTATTATATGGTCCTCCTGGACTTGGTAAAACAACTCTTGCTTATATAATAGCTAGAGAAATGGGAGTTAATATAAAAACAGCTAGTGGTCCATCTATTGAAAAAAGTGGCGATTTAGCAGCTATTTTATCAACCCTAGAGCCAGGTGATGTCTTATTTATTGATGAGATTCACAGAATGCCAAGATATATTGAAGAAATATTATATCCAGCGATGGAAGACTTTACTCTTGATATAATTATTGGTAGTGAAGGAAACTCTAGAAATATAAAAATTGACTTACCACCTTTTACCTTAGTTGGAGCAACAACTAGAGCAGGAGACTTATCAAGCCCTTTAAGAGATAGATTTGGAATAGTTTCTAAACTTAAGTTTTATACTGATGATGAGCTTAGTGCTATTGTTAAGCGAACTAGTAGAGTCTTGAAGATGGATATTACCGATGAAGCTGCTTTAGAACTTGCTAAGCGAAGTAGAGGAACACCAAGAATTGCTAATCGCTTATTTAAAAGAGTAAGAGACTTTGCCTTAGTTGATAAAAAAGAGGTAATTGATTTAGAAGTGATGAAAAAAGCTTTAGATAGATTAAAAGTAGATAAAGGTGGACTTGATGAAGCTGATCATCAACTATTAAGAGCTATTATTGAAAGATTTAATGGTGGACCAGTTGGTATTGAGGCTTTAGCTAGTAGTATTGGGGAAGAAGTATCAACAATAGAAGATGTTATGGAACCATATCTATTACAAGAAGGATACTTAAAAAGGACTTCTAGAGGAAGATGTGTTACACCTAAAGCATATGAACAGTTAGAGATAAGCTATCAGAATAATTTATTTGGGGGGATGATTTAGATGAGATTAGATGAATTTGATTATGATTTAGATAAAGAGTTAATTGCTCAAACACCACTTGAAAAAAGAGATAGTTCAAGACTTATGGTGTTAGATTGTAAAGATAAAACAATAGAAGATAAGATGTTTCCTGATTTATTATCTTATCTAGAAAAAGGTGATACCTTGGTTTTAAATAATACTAAAGTATTACCAGCTAGATTAATTGGAGAGAAAGATGTTACTAAAGCAGTAATTGAACTGTTACTTCTTAAAAATAAAGAAGGAGATATTTGGGAGTGTCTTACAAAACCAGCTAAGAGAATTCATGTTGGTGATAAAATATCTTTTGGAAATGGATTGTTAGTAGCAACTTGTAAAGAGATTGGTGAAGAAGGTATTAGAGTAGTAGAGTTTAGCTATGAAGGAATATTCTATGAAGTCTTAGATAAACTTGGTACTATGCCTTTGCCACCTTATATTCATGAGACATTAAAAGACCAGTCAAGATATCAGACTGTTTATGCTAAAGAAATAGGAAGTGCTGCAGCACCTACTGCCGGACTACATTTCACTAAAGAGTTATTAGAAAAGATTAAAGAAATGGGTGTTAATATTGCTTATGTAACTTTACATGTTGGTCTTGGAACTTTTCGCCCAGTAACAGAAGATATAATAGAAGATCATAAGATGCATTCTGAGTATTACTCTATGGATAAAGATACGGCTAACTTACTTAGAAAGACTAGAGAAAATGGTAAAAGAATAATAGCCGTTGGAACAACTTCAACTAGAGTACTTGAAACAATTTATGAAAAGTATGGAACCTTTAAGGAAGATAGTGGTTTTACTACTTTGTTCTTATATCCATCAAAGAGTGTTGATTCGATAGATGGCTTAGTAACTAACTTTCATTTACCTAAATCTACACTACTTATGTTAGTATCTGCTATAGCTACCAAAGAGTTTATCTTAAAAGCATATAATCATGCAGTAAAAGAAAGATATAGATTTTTCTCTTTTGGAGATGCTATGTTAATACTTAAAAATAATAATTAAAATTTCTTGAAACACATTAAGAAATAAGGTATAATAAGCCTATTGGAGGAGGTCGAGTATGGCAAAGAAAAATAATAATATTCATGAAATAACAATTAAAATTGAAGGAGAAGAGTGGCAAAAAGCTCTAGATGAAAGCTTTAAGAAGAAAGTGAAAAATGTAACTATTGATGGATTTAGAAAAGGAAAATGTCCAAGAAATATCTATGATAAGAAAGTAGGTATAGAAACATTATTTGATGAAGCTGGTAATATTGTATTACAAGATGCTTATACTAAAGCTATTGAAGAAGCAAAAGTAATACCTGTAATTCCTGGTGAAGTTGAATTAACTAGTATTGATAAAGACCATGTTACATTTAAGTTTACAATTACTTCTCGTCCTTTAGTTACTATTAAAAACTATAAAGGATTAGGAGTTAAAGAAGAAAAAGCAACAGTTACTGATGAAGAAGTAGAAGAAGAAGTTAAGAAATTACTTGATAAATATGCTGAATTAGTAATTAAAGAAGATGGCTCAGTTGAGGCTGATGATTTAGTAACAATTGATTATGAAGGATTCTTAGGAAGTAAAGCTTTTGAAGGTGGAAAAGGTGAAAACTATCCATTACAAATTGGAAGTGGAACATTTATTCCTGGTTTTGAAGAACAATTAATTGGTATGAAAAAGGAAGAAGAAAAAGAAATAAAGGTTACTTTCCCAGAAGAATACCATGAAGAATCATTAAAAGGAAAAGAAGCTACATTTAAAGTAAAAGTACATGAGATTAAGACTAAAGAAAAAAGAGAACTTGATCAAGATTTCTTTGATGATTTAGCTCTTGAAGGTGTTAATGATGAAAAGAGTCTAAAAGAAGAAGTTAAGAAGAATATTCTTGCTCAAAAAGAGATGGAAAATGAAAATATCTATATTGATAAACTACTAAGTGAAGTAGCTAAGAATGTAGAAGTAGATATTCCTGAAGGAATGATTGAAGAAGAAACAACTCGTCTTTTAAAACGTGCAGAACAATCAATGATGATGCAAGGATTAAACTTAGACTTATATTATAAGATAACTGGAAGTAAAGAAGAAGACTTAAGAAATCAATTAAAAGATGAAGCTTATCAAAATGTTCTTTATCGTTTAATGCTTGAAGAAATTGTTAAATTAGAAAAGATTGAAGTAAGCGAAGAAGATGCTAAGAAAGAAGCTAAAGAGTTAGCTAATAAATACCAAATGGAAGAAGAAGACTTCTTAAAAGAATTTGGTGGACTAGAAATGGTTCAGTATGATCTTGAAATGAGAAGAACAATTGAACGCTTAAAAGAATTAAATAAATAAAAACCTTTACCAATAGAGGTTTTTCTGATATAATTTTAAAGAAACAAGGAGGTAGTGTCATGGCAAAAGTAGGAAATAGACAAAAGAAAACACTAGTATGTACAGTTTGTAAAGAAGAAAATTATCGTACACCTAAAAACGTTAAAAATACAACTGATCGTCTAGACATTAATAAATATTGTCCAAAATGTGGACATCATACTGAACACAAAGAAAAGAAGTAATAACTAAAGGAGGATATAAGATATGATTAATTCCAATGATTTAAAAAACGGAATTACTATTCAAGCTGATGGTAATATCTATATGGTACTTGATAGTCAACACGTAAAACCTGGTAAAGGAGCAGCTATTGTTAAAGCAAAACTTAAAAACTTAAGAACAGGTTCTATTGCTGAAAAGACTTTCAATGCTGGAGTTAAAGTAGAAACAGCACATATTTCAAAGAAACCTATGCAATTCCTTTATAGTATGGGAGATACTTATTACTTCATGAATATGCAAGATTATGAACAAATTGAACTTGATAAGAGTACAATTGGTGATGATGCAAAATTCTTAAAAGAAAACTTAGAAGTAGAAATTATTTTCTTTGAAGGTGAAATGTTAGGTATGAACTTACCAGATAAAGTTGTTATGAAAATAGTAGCTACTGAAGATGCTGTTAAAGGTAATACTTCGTCTTCTGCTATGAAAAATGCTACATTAGAAACTGGTATGGTAGTACAAGTTCCATTATTTATTAAACAAGATGAAGAAATTCTTGTTGGAACAAAAGATGGAAAATATGTATCAAGAGCATAAAGCTCTTTTTTTCTTCATAAAAAAATGATATTATAAAACAGGAGGAAATAAGTATGAAAGTATTAGTAACAGGAGGATGTGGCTATATTGGTAGTCATACCGTTTGTGAATTATTAAAAAATAATTATGAAGTGGTTATCATTGATAACTTTAGTAATAGTAAAAAAGATGTAATTGATAAGATTAAGACTCTAACAGGAAGTGATGTTAAACTTTATGAGGGTGATGTTTGTAATAAGAGTTTACTAGAAGAAATATTTAGTAAAGAAAATATAGAAGCAGTAATTCATTTTGCTGGATATAAAGCAGTAGGAGAGAGTGTTAAGAAACCACTTATGTATTATGAAAATAATTTAATATCAACTCTATATCTACTTGAAGTAATGAAAAAATATAACTGTAAGAAATTTATATTCTCATCAAGTGCTACTGTATATGGAACTCCTAAAGAGTTACCAATTAAAGAGAGTTTTCCATTATCAACAACTAATCCATATGGTACTACTAAATTGATGATAGAAATGATGTTGAAGGATATTTATAAAGCAGATAATAGTCTTGATATTACTATTTTAAGATATTTTAATCCAATTGGTAATGAAGAGACAGGTTTACTAGGAGAAAGTCCTAATGGTATCCCAAATAATCTTATGCCTTATATTGTTAGAGTAGCTACTAAAGAGTTAGAATGTTTAAGTGTCTTTGGAGATGATTATGATACTAAAGATGGAACAGGGGTAAGAGATTATATCCATGTTGTAGATCTTGCTAAAGGACATGTACTAGCTCTTAAGAAAGCCAAAGGATTAAGTATTTATAACTTAGGTACTGGTTCTGGGTATAGTGTTTTAGAATTAGTTAAAACTTTTGAAAGAGTAAATAATATTAAAGTTAATTATAAAATAGTCGGAAGAAGAGAAGGAGATATTGCTAGTTGTTATGCTGATAATACTAAAGCAAAAGAAGAACTTGGTTTTAATCCAACAAAGACTTTAGAAGATATGTGCAAAGACTCTTATACCTATATTCTTAATAATAAAAAATAATTGTTGATAGTTTTTGACAAATAGTACTTATTATTATATAATCTTAAACAGAAATGAGGGAGTTATATGGAGAAAACTTATATATTTGGACATAGAAAACCAGACACTGATTCTGTTTGTAGTGCTATTAGTCTATCATATTTAAAAAAACAATTAGGAGAAAATACTGAGGCTCGTATCTTAGGAAATGTTAATAAGGAAACAGCTTATGCTCTAGATTATTTTAAAGTGAAAATGCCAAAGTATTTAAATGATGTTAAATTACAACTTAAAGATGTAGATTATCACAAACATTATTTTCTAGATCAATCTAAATCTATTTATGATAGTTATCTTTATATGTTAAATCAAGGATTAACTGGAGTACCAGTAGTAGATGATAAAGAAAAATTACTTGGTATTGTAACTATTAAAGATTTAGCTCATCACTTTATTAATGATGAAGTTAATCTATTAAAAACATCATATTGCAACTTACTAGAAGTGTTAAAAGCAGACGAAGTATTAAAGTTTGATGAAGAAATTGAAGGAAACTTGTTAGCTGCAGCTTACCGTAGCACTACTTTTCTTGAAACAGTAAAACTAAAGAAAACTGATATTCTAATAGTAGGAGATCGTCATAGTGTTATTGAATATGCTGTAGAAAATGGTGTTAAGATGATAATTTTAACTGGCAATGGAGAAATTAAAGATAAACACTTAGAAATAGCTAGAAAGAATAAAGTTAATATTATAAGAAGTAGTTATGATACTTATCATGTATCAAGACTAGTTAGTCTAGCTAATTATATTGGTAATATGACAAGAACTACTAAGGATGCTGTAACCTTTGATGAAAATATTTATGTAGATGATATATTAGAAATAAATAAGAAATTAAGACATACTAATTATCCAGTAATCAATGCTAAAAATGGTAAATGCTTAGGACTTTTAAGAATAACTGATTTAGAAGCTAAACATCCAAAGAAAGTAATATTAGTAGATCATAATGAAAAGGTTCAAAGTGCTGAAGGATTAGATGAAGCAGAAATCAAAGAAATATTTGATCATCATAATCTAGGTTCAATTACAACTGCTAGTCCCGTAAACTTTAGAAATATGGCAGTTGGTTCTACTAATACTATTATTTATACTTTATATAAAGAAAAAGAAATAGAAATTACTAAAGAGATGGCTGGTATGATGTTATCTGGTATTTTATCTGATACTTTAATACTAAAAAGTCCAACAGCAACTCAACTTGATGTAGAAGCTGTTCACTATCTTTCTAAAATAGCAGGAGTTGACTAT
The DNA here is from genome assembly GCA_934177545.1 of uncultured Bacilli bacterium. Lineage (GTDB taxonomy): Bacteria > Bacillota_I > Bacilli_A > RF39 > UBA660 > Onthousia. Next base: position 2,280 of record CAKPPI010000011.1, on the reverse strand, counting down.
AAAGAATATGGTCTTGATATGATTAAAGCTGGTACCTCACTTGAAGGTATGAGTGAAGAAGACGTCTTATATAATGACTTCAAACTTTATAATGTAAATGATAAAACAATGGGTATAGGACAATTCTTTACTACTAACTTTGATGATATTAAAAAGAATATGGATAAGTATTTAGATACACTAGATGAAGTAGCTGAAGCAAATAACTATTCATTAGTAGCTCTTTATATAACTGATATTATTGAAAATGGTTCTTATGTTATCTATAATAGAAAAGCTAAAGATTTAATGGAACTTGCTTATCGTAGGGATATGGAAGAAGGTACATATCTTGCTGATGTTGTTTCTAGAAAGAAACATGTTGTACCACTTCTTATGGAAGTATTTAACTAAAATTATAATGTAAAAGACTAGTCTTGATGGGCTAGTCTTTATCTATATTTTTTTTGATATTCATCAAATAAATTTTTAAATAAATTATAGTGAACAACTTCTCTTTGTCTTAAGAATAATAGTGGTCCAATTACATCTGGATCATTTGTTAAATCAATTAAGTTCTCATAGACTGCTCTTGCTTTTTGTTCAGCAGCCATGTCTTCTGCAAGATCTGCTAGTGGATCTCCAGTTGTAGCAAAGTAATCTACTGTAAACGGTACTCCATCAGCATTGGTAGGGTATAAAGCTCTCTTGTGAGAAGCATAATGAGAATCAAGCCCAGCTGCTTTTAACTCTTCAATAGTAGCATCTTTTAATAACTGATAAATCATAGTAGAAATCATTTCAATATGAGCAAGTTCTTCGGTACCAATATCAGTTAGTAGAGCTTGTCCTTTATTATCAGGCATAGTGTATCTTTGATTCAAATATCTTAAAGCAGCACTTAACTCGCCATTACTACCTCCATATTGTTCAACTAATAGTTTGGCCATATTTAAATCTTTTCTTTTTATATTAATTGGATACTGTAATTTCTTTTGATACTTCCACATTTACATACCTCCTTCATTCCATGGAAAGTTTTCCATTTCCCATTTAAAGGGACTATCTTTTAAAGCCTCACTAGAGATATTAATAACACCATATCTAGCTTCATATTCATTTAAAAGATTATTAGCTTCCTTTCGGTACTGATTAAATATCTCTAACATATTCCCATCTTGTGGGTTAAGATCTAAATATAAATTTAAATCATGAGCGGCAAACTCCTGTTCACTTAGCCTTAAGAATAAGTCATCTTGTTCATTAGTAGGTGTTAATACTTGTGGAGTATAATTCTTATAAGGTATATAACTATCCTTAAACATATTTCCTAAAGTAAATCCTTCACTACTAGAGTAAAGATTATTATCATCACTAACTTGTCTTAAATAGTTAGAACTATTTCTTTGATAATTAAAGTTAGGACGATATTGATATTGTTGATTCATAAATTTTCCCCTTTCCTTAGTAATTTATTCCAAAAAAAAATAGGCGTATAGTCAAATACCTATTAATATAAACTGAAAGGATTTAAACTTCTTCCTTTATAAGGATATGCATTCCAAAGTGAAAAGTGTAAATGTACTCCAGTAGCAAGACCACTTCTTCCCATACCAGCAATTACTTGGCCTTTACTAACTCTTTGACCAACAGAAACATTAACACTTGCTAGATGAGCATACATTGTATAATAACCATTATCGTGTCTAATTACTATATAAAGACCATTATCCCATTTTCTTGATACAGTAACAACTTCACCATCATTAACAGCAAAGATACTAGAGTTATAAGGACATCCTGCTATATCAATACCATCGTGTGCCGTTCCTCGATAGCCTTGACTTATATAATAGCCATTAACAGTTGGAAAAACATAACCGGTTCCAGTATTTACAGATACATAGGTGGGAGTATTATTAGTAGTGGTTGTTTGTGTAGTAGTATTGTTATTTACTACTTCTACATTACTAGTATTAGAAAAAGGACTATTAATAACTTCTTCACTTTCAAAGAACTTTTCATCATTAGCATTGTAAAATGTTAAAAGATCAGGATTTTTATATGCTACATAAATAATCATTGTTGCTAAAATAGAAACTGTTGTTAAATAAGTTATATATACCTTTAATTTCTTTAAAACTCTTATCACCAAAACCACTCCCATCGATAAGAGGTATATTATAACATTAACTTTTCCGTTTGTCAAAAGAATTAGATAGTGATGTTAATCCTTTTTTAAAATGTTATCATATCATTAGTTAAAATGTTACCATTAAATAATGTATAATATATCTTTGG
>CAKPPI010000010.1 GCA_934177545.1 uncultured Bacilli bacterium | reverse complement strand
AGCAAAAAAAGAAAAAAAGTGTAAAACAAAAAAAGGACTGTTAAGAAAATTAATTACTTAATTTCTCGACAGCCCCTATTTTACGTCTACTTTAGAAATAACCAAGTTGTTATCCTCAACATCAAAAGTAACAGTAGCATTAAATGGTATAGTACCTTTAATTAATTCATGAGCTAATAAACTTTCAATTGTTTTACTAACTTCTCGTTTTAAAGGTCTGGCACCATAATTAATGTCATAACCAGTATCTACTAAATAGTCTTTAGCTTTATCTGTTAAAGATAATTTAATTTGGTCATTACTTAGTCGTTTTTCTATATCATGAATAATTTTATCAAGAATTTGATATATTACTTCCTTAGTTAATGGTTTAAAGATAATTACTTCATCAATTCGGTTGATAAATTCTGGTCTAAAATGACTTCTTAATTCACCTTCTACTTTACTAGTATCACCGTCTAGGATGTATTCACTACCAAGATTAGAGGTCATTATAATAATAGTATTTTTAAAATCTACCGTACGTCCATTAGAATCAGTTATTCTACCATCATCTAGGATTTGTAGTAGTAAATTAAGTACTTCAGGATGAGCTTTTTCTATTTCATCGAATAATACTATACTATAGGGGTTACGTCTTACTGCTTCCGTAAGTTGTCCTCCTTCTTCATAACCAACATATCCTGGAGGAGAACCAATAAGTCTTGAAACACTGAATTTCTCCATATATTCACTCATATCAATACGAATCATGTGTTTCTCATCATCAAATAGCTCATAAGCAAGAGTTCTAGCTACTTCAGTTTTACCAACTCCAGTAGGGCCTAAGAAGATGAATGAACCAATTGGTCTATTAGGATCTTTAATACCACTTCTTGATTTAATAATGGCTTCACTTACTAGATGTAGAGCTTCATCTTGACCCATTACTCTATGTTTCATTGCTTGTTCTAGATTTAATAGTTTTTCTTTCTCACTACTTACTAGTTTACTTAGTGGTATATTAGTCCATTTAGAAATGATAGCTGCAATATCTTCTTCATCTACATGGTCACTTAATAATTTTTTAGTATCTTTACTTTTTAACTCTTCTAGTTCTTTTTCAAGTCTAGGTAAGGTACCATGTCTTAATCTAGCAGCAGTTTCTAAATCATATTTGTTTTCTGCTTGTTCTAAGTCGAATCTTGCCTTTTCTATTTCTTTCTTTTTATTTTGTATCTTGGTATAAAGACCTTTCTCTTCTTCCCAAGCTGATTTGAAGTCTTTCTCTTGTTTCTTTAAATCTACTAATTCTTTATCTATTTCATCTTTACGATTCATTGATAACTGGTCTTTTTCTTTCTTTATTGCTTGACGTTCTATTTCTAGGCTCATTATTTTTCTAGTTAAAGAGTCAAGTGCATTAGGAACTGAATCCATCTGAACTCTAATTGTTGCACAAGCTTCATCTATTAAGTCAATAGCTTTATCAGGTAAAAATCTATCTGTTATATATCTATCTGATAAGGTTGCTGCAGCAACAAGTGCTTTATCTTGAATAGTAACTCCATGATGAATTTCAAATCTTTCTTTAAGTCCTCTTAAGATAGTAATAGTATCCATTACGGTTGGTTCACTTACTTTAATCTTTTGGAAACGTCTTTCAAGGGCACCATCTTTTTCAATATATTTACGATATTCGTTTAAAGTTGTTGCACCAATCACATGAATTTCACCACGAGCTAGCATTGGCTTTAGAATGTTAGAAGTATCCATAGCTCCTTCCATATTACCAGTACCAACTATAGTATGAATCTCATCAATAAACATGATGATAGAGCCTTCACTTTTCTTAACTTCATTTAAGACATTTTTTAATCTCTCTTCAAACTCTCCACGGTACTTAGCACCAGCTACTAAGGAAGCCATATCTAGTTCCCAAACAGTTTTATTTTTTAAGCTAGCAGGGACATCTCCTTTTACTATTCTTAGGGCAAGACCTTCTACAATAGCAGTTTTACCAACTCCTGGTTCACCTATTAATACGGGGTTATTTTTTGTTTTACGTGACAAAACCCTTGTAATACTTCTGATTTCTTCATCACGACCAATAACTGGATCTATCTTACCAGCAAGGACTGCTTCATTTATATTACGACCATATTTTTCTAATACTTTTTCTTTTTCTTGATTTTGTTCTTGATACATATATATCCCCTCACTTTCAAGACATATTATATAGCAAAAATTAGCACTTGTCAATAGTGAGTGCTAATTAATTTTATATGGTGCATCAGTTGTTCCATCACCTGATGAGATAGTAACATCAGATTTTAAATTAATAACTGGTCTTATCAAGTATACATTAGAAAGATTTTTTCTAATTTCAAGACCTCCATTTAAATCTAATGTAAACATATGTGATAATGTCCAATATGAATCAAAGTATGATGGTGATATGGTGTAGCTGTTTTTTCCATTGTACAAATAGAATTTCTTATTTTCTTTATCCGTTACCCCTCCTGCATACGCAACTTCATCAGCTGTAATCAATGATATTGGATAATCCAGCTTTGCATTTTCATTAGTTGTACTGAACTTGTCTGTATCTTGTATACATTTAAGACTAGGTAAACTTTTACTATATAATCTTTCATAGGCACCATAAGCTGTATTTTGAGAAATCAAATAACCTGATCCAAAGCCAATACTTCTATCATTACAAAATGTGCTATTATAAATATGAGTGTTGTAATTTATTAAATTATATTTATACCAATTATCCAATGCTTTCTTTATGAGCGAATCATTTTTATTAGCTAAGGTGCTTATTAGATTATTACTACTATATGAAATAGGTTGTACCTTCATTATTGTATCACTTTGATAAGCAACTATTTTATATACTATATTACAATCATTATTTAAACAACTATATAAATTATTCTTAACAATTTCATCGTGATTATCTTTCCATGTTAATTGCTTGATATCTCCAGTTAAAATAAATTTCCTAGTTGATATATCAAACCTGTACCCAGTACCAAAGTCGTATTTTGCTGTATTTATAAAAGCGTTGTATCCAGTTATACTATTATTTTCATATAAGGAAAAATCTTCATTATATTTATATCCTACATAAGTTGGATCCCAATATTTTTCATTATATGCCGACTTTCCTATCGTTGTATCTTCACCGGTATCTGATGTCCTTTTACCAGAATAGATTATTCTAATAGAACCATCACCATTTCGACGGATGATTCTCCAAATGAATCCGGCAAATGATACATAGTTATTTTTTACTGCTCCTCTATAATAATAACTTTTTCCTTCATCATCTTCTGCCATGAAAAGTCCTTCATCTGTGGTTGCTGTTTTACTAAAATCAGGTGTACCTTTTGCTTTAATATTAGTTTTAGCTATATCAGTTGTTTTTTCATGATTATTCATTACTAACATGCAATCTGATAGCTTATTAAAGCCATTATCTAAACAGTAAGTATCTCCTACTCTATTACTTGTACTATTTACAATTATCTTACTTTTATATATCTTATTTTGAATATCATTACCAGCATCACTTGCTATCCATAGATATAATTTATAAGTTACACTTTTACTTTTAAGTAAAGCTCTTTCATCTACTATTCTATAAGTACCTGTATCTATATCTTTTAATCTTTTTATACCCGAATCATATCCATCATTACTAACTAATTTATATTTTAGATATGTTGTATCTAAAGTATTATTAGTATCTTCTTCATTAGATATAGTGTAATAAGAATCTATTGTTCCACTATTAGTTATAGTAAAGGTATAAGGTGTAGTATTTAACCCATCACTATCACTCATTGCTTTAGTATTATCTAAGTTAATAGCATTACCTTCTGTAAAATCTACTTTTAAAGTTCCTACTTCTACACTTAGTTTCTTACTAGTAAATGTCTTAGTAAGCAAAGCGTAACTACTACCTATAAGAGTTAATATACTTATTAGTACTAGAATAATTAATATTATTATCTTTTTATTTTTCATTGTTTCCTCCTTCTAAAATAACACACAAAAAAGATAAGCCTATAACACTAGGCCTATCTTTATACACAATAAAAGAAAGTAGTTTTTACTGCTTAGCCAGATAATGCCCCCCCCCCATGTTAACTTGCTGTAAACTTAATATATCCATGGGAAACACCTCTACTTTCTAATTTTTACTTGTTGTTGATTTGCGAAATAAAATGTACACTTTTATCAACAACAATCAACTGACTATCTTTATCTTTACAAATTTATTTTATCAAATATAATGTGGTTAATCAATTAGTCTTTGTAATTTTTATCAAACAAATATTTTTACATTTTAATTTGCAATTACTTGCTAGCTAATTCTATAGCAGCTTTTAACTGATTATCATTGTCTTCTGTTAAAGTTTCATTTTCTTTCAACTCTAGTTTTACTTCTTTAGTAGGAGTTACACCTTTTTCATTAATCCAGTTACCTTTAGGAGTTAACCATTTTTGAACTGTATACTTAATTGTATCTCCGTTATTTAAATCACCTGTTTTTTGAACTGTACCTTTCCCATAAGAATTAACACCAACTATTTCGGCATTATATGTCTCTTTAAAGGCACTAGCTAATATTTCACTAGCAGATGCACTATTTTCATTTATTAAAACTACTACTGGATAATTATAAGTAGCTTTACTACTAGTACCATAAACTTTTTCTTTATTATTCTTAGTTTGTAACTGATAGATAACATCTTTCTTAGTCATGAATAATGATAGTATTTCAGTAACTTGAGTTAAATAACCACCTGGATTATCTCTAACATCTATAACTAACTTATCAATATTCTTTTTCTTTAGAGACTCCAACTCTTTCTTTACTTGTTTAGTAATATTATTAGAAAACATCTCTATTTTTAAATAGCCTATCTTCTTACCATTTTCTTCATAAACTTTACTACTAGTATAAGGCATATCAACAGTTGTTCTAGTAACTTTCATAGTTTTTTCTTGATTATCTCTAGTAATAGTTATTTCTACTTCTTTATTCTTAGCATTTTTGATAAGACTTACTACATCTGATAAACTTTTACCATCTACATTTTCACCATTTACTTTAGTTATATAATCTCCTACTTTTATGCCAGCTTTTTTAGCAGGAGTATCAGCAAATACTTTAGTAATTTTTACTTTGCTATTATCAAAAGTAACTTCAATACCAATTCCTTCATAATTTCCTTCTAGTGTTTGATTAAAGTTGGTACTACTAGTTCCATCAAAATAGGTAGCATAAGGATCATCTAAATAATTAATCATCCCTTTGATTCCAGCATCTATTAATTCTTCTTTGTTAACTTTATCATAGTAATTATTTACTATATCATTATAAGTATCAACAAATTCTTTTAACTCACTAGGAACAGAACTACTAGCAGTTTCTTTCTTAGTAAAACTAACAACATTACCAATTAAGAAACCAAAAAGAATTGCTATTATCATAATGATAACCATTTCTGGATAACTAAATCCTTCTTTCTTAATAGTAACTATCTCTTTTGTTGTATCTATATTTTCATCTTCCATTATTTTTTCTTTTTTCTTCATCTATTTCACCTACCGTCTATATAATTGTACCATAGTTTTAATAATTTACTAAAGAAAAAAGCCTTTTAGATAAAGACTTTACATATTATTTATTAAGGTAATCCTCTATTTCATTTTCAGCTGTTATAGTATCAACTACTTCTTTATTTTTAAAATGAATTAGTGTAGGATTTTTTACTTTCAAGTTTTCAATACTACTAGTATCAACATCGCCATCTGTTTTATATTTTTTATTCATACCATCACTTAAATCTACACTATATAGTTTTATATCTTTTTTATCTGATTGATAAGTAGATATTGTTTTAGAAAGCTCAGTATCAGTACTGTCATAATATACTACATAATACTCCTCTTGATCCATTGTAAATGATTCTCCAGCTAATATTTTTTCATATTGAATGCTTGATTCAGTCACTTCACTTTGTTTTCTTTTCTTAGTAACTTCTTTTGATAAAATTCTTGTAGTTAGAAAATACATTAATCCAAATAGTAATACTACACATATTAGAATAATTACTACTCTTTTACCTGTTCCTTTAAATTCACTGCTGTCACTATAATATCCTTTATTCATTTTATCCTCCTAAAATTCACAATTTCCTGGTGTTCTTGGGAATGGTATTACATCTCTTATATTTTCCATACCAGTTAGATAAATTAGTAATCTTTCAAAACCAAGTCCAAATCCTGAATGTTTTACTCCACCATACTGTCTAAGTTTTAAATACCAGTCTAGTTCTTCTTCATCCATTTTTAAATTATCCATTCTATTTTTTAGAACAGTATATCTTTCTTCTCTTTGACTACCACCCATTAATTCTCCTGCTTGTGGTACTAAAAAGTCTACAGCTGCTACTGTTTCATTATCATCATTTAATCGCATATAGAAAGCTTTAATATCTTTTGGCCAATCAGTAACAAATACTGGAGCTTTAAAATATTCTTCTGTTAGATATTTTTCATGTTCTTTAGCAAGGTCTTCTCCATACTCTGGTTTGTTTTCAAAATCTTTTCCACTTTCTTTAAGGATAGTAATTGCTTCTTTATGAGTTATTCTTTTTGGTTCTGCATTTAAGACTGTATTTAGTCTATCTATTAATCCTTTGTGAATAAAGTTATCAAAAAACTTAAGTTCAGAATATGCGTTTTCCATTACATATTTTATAATATAACGAAGCATATCTTCTTCTACATCCATTAATCTATCTAACTCACAAAAGGCCATTTCTGGTTCAATCATCCAAAATTCAGAAGCATGAGTTTTAGTATTAGAATTCTCTGCTCTAAATGTTGGTCCAAAGGTATAGATATTTTTAAAAGCTAGAGCAAATATTTCTCCTTGTAATTGACCTGATACGGTAAGAGCTGTTCTCTTTCCAAAGAAATCTTTACTATAATCTATTTCTTTACCTTTTAGCTTTTCAAAATCAAGGGTTGATACTTGAAACATTTCCCCTGCTCCTTCACAGTCACTTGCCGTAATTAATGGAGCATGCAAATAAACGAATCCTTTATCCTGGAAATATTTATGAATGGCCATAGCTGCTACACTTCTTACTCTAAAAACAGCTTGGAAAGTATTTGTTCTAGGACGAAGATAAGCTATTTCTCTTAAAAATTCCATAGAATGTCTTTTAGGTTGTAGCGGATAATCTTCTGGACAATCTCCTTCTAGTTTAATCTTGCTAGCTTGAATTTCAAACTCTTGTCCTTCTTTTGGACTTTTAACAACTAATCCTTTAACACTAATGGCACTACCTACTCTTAGTTTTTGAATCTCATCAAAGTTTTCTAGTTTTTTATCATATACTATTTGTACAGATTCAAATACAGTTCCATCAAAGAAAGTGATGAATCCAAATTCTTTTTGTTTACGATGGTTTCTAATCCAACCATTTAGTACTACTTCTTTATTTAAATACTCATTTACATCTTTATAAATATCACGTACGTCTATCATAGTAGTCCTCCTCTTCTTCTAATATTATAGAAAAAAAAGCTCTTAACGTCAATCATTTGCTAGAAAAAGCCGGTTGTTGATTTATTACGTTCTACTGTATTCTTTTTAGTATTTACGCGTTTTATTACGATGCAGCGTAATTTTTTTATTTTTTTCATATTTTATTACGATATACTGTCTTTTTTACAATATAAAAAAACAGTCTATTGCTAGACTATTTCATGGTAGGTAAAACATTTATTGAAGAAGCAACTTCTATCAATTCTTCTTGATTCATTACATCACTTACTAAGTAATACTCCATGTTGCCACTACTCCAAGTAAGTGAATTATCGGATAAGGCTCCTATAGTATCCATAAACATATATGGTTCACCCATTGTGGGAATAATAGTTAGCTCATCTTCTTGTTTAACTGTCTCTTCTACTAATAAGAATGGTTTTTCCCCTTCAAAGGTTAAAATTACTCTTTCTCCACCTGTCTTATTAAGTTTTTCTTCACTCTTTAACTTAGTTCCTTCGGGAACAACTAATGGATAAATTATATCATCAATACTACTAGTTTCTTTAGTTTGTTCCTCATCAGTTTCAACAGTGTTCATTATGTCTTCTATTTCAAAATAGTTTTTACTAAATTTTGGATTTTTATCAGTATTTTTGACATTAAGAGTAATCTTTGGAACATCATTATCATTAAGTACTACTACTTTTTTAACCATCATTTTCTTATCAACTGTTACTTTTTGTTTTATTAAGTTTCGATTATTAGGATAATTAACCGTACTAGTAAATACATAATTACCTTTTTCTTTTTCCATTGTCGCTTTGCTATCATTTTCTATATCATTAATAATAGATTGTAGTAAATATACTTGAGAATTGTTATATGGCCAATCACTTTGAAATTTAAAACTTTTTTTAAGACTTGGTGTTAAAACATAAACACCATCATCATTTTTTAAAATTATTTGTTCATGATCATTTGCAGTATTTTTTAAACTGATACGATAATAATCACCTTTCTTATAAGCTGATGTCACTTCATAATTATAAGTATCGTCATTATTAACTACTTCTAGTTTTCCTGTTAAAATATATCCTTTGCTATTAGTTATATCTTTTGACATTTTTTTTAGGATGTTTTCTTCGCTATCATTAGCACACCCCGTAATAAGAAAAACAGAAAGTAGCAATAAAAGACCAATCTTTTTCAATATATTCACCTCATTTATAGTTTCATTTCATTATATTAATTTTTTTATTTAAATATTCATGAATAATTTTAAATTTACTACAAATACTAAGAAAGAAAAAGGAGGAAATGTATGGACATATTAAAAAAGATTTGTTTAGTATTAATTATTATTGGTGCTATTAACTGGGCATTTGTTGGTTTATTCAGTATTGACCTTGTAGCATCTTTATTTGGAGGAACTGATAATATTATTGCTAGGATTATATATATAGTTATTGGTATTGCTGGTCTAATTGACATTAGCTACTTATTTGAACATGACTAAAAAAAGAGCTTATCGCTCTTCTTTATTTTGCAGTAATTTTTACTTTTACTTTCTTAACTTTAGGTGTGTAAGTTAGTTTTACATCATCTCCAGTTACTTTAACTTCTACTTCATGTTCTCCTACACCTAAGTCTTTTAAGTCTACATAAGCTTTAATAATTGACTGATCAATATTATCAATAATTGATTTACTACCTTTAACTACTACTGTTACTTTACTATCAGCTTCACTAGATGCTTGTACTTTATATTTAGATGTATCTAAGTTTTCAGTAGCAATAGATATATCTTGGAACTCTTTAACAGTTGAATCATCAACGGCTACTTTTACTGTTACTGTCTTAGCACTAATATCAGTTACACCAGTTGGCTTCTTAAGAGTTACTGTATAGTCTTTACTCTTTTCAAGACCAGTTACATCAATTTCAACTGGTAAAGAAGAAATACTAGCTAATGATTCTTCACTACCATAGATAGTTACATTATTAATACTTGTACTTAGTGACTTAATTGCTTTTCCAAAGGCTAAATCTCCTTTTGGTACTATCTTTAATGGAACTTCTTTACTAGGTGATGTAATAGTTACTTTAGCAGTTACACTCTTAGGTACTATTTCTACATCAACTACTTTTCCATTTGTATCATAAGCTACTAATTGAACATTCTTAAGTGTCATTTCACCAGGTTCTGGATTAGCAAAATCATCTACATCAACTAATGCTTTAACAGTTGCTACCTTCTTAAGCTTTTGTTCAGCCCCTTTGATAATAACTTCACTTCTATCTAGTTCTACTTTATCAATATTTAACTTACTATCTAAATTATCTTTATGTAAGATATCATAAGTTAATGTTCTAGTAGCACTTACTTTATCATAAATAGTAATTGTTACTGTTGATGGATCTAATCTATAATCTAGTGATTTAAGTCTTTGACTATATTTTAATGTTACTTTATGTTGTCCTGGTTTTAATCCAGTCAAATCAACATTTACTCCTTCACTAGGTGATTGTTTTGCTAAGAAAATATGTCTTTTTTGTCCTACTAAGGTTATATCTACAGTCTTAGGTAATCCTTCTACCACATAAGCTTCTTCATTATAAGTAGCTGTTACTGGTTGGTCATATAATACTTCAGCATATTGGTCTATAGTAGCACTACTTTCACCATCTATTATAAAGAATATACATAACGCTACTAATAAACTAATAACTATTAGTGTTTGTTTTCTACCTAAAAATCTTTCAATACTTTTAGCATTCTTTTTTGAAAAGTCTGTTATCTTTAAAATCAATTTTGTAATGGGAGTAATTAAAATACGATCAAAGAAAGCTCCTATATGGGAAAATAATTTTCCAATTCCTCTACATATCTTCTTCATATAACTCTTCCTCTTCTATTTCTTCTTGATCATAAGTACTATTTGTCTTTGGTTTTAATTCATCTATTAACATCATTCTAACATCATCAAGTGATAAGTTATAATAAAGTTCTCCCTTAATAGCTACTGATAAACGTCCAGTCTCTTCAGAAACAACTAGACAAATAGCATCTGTTTCTTCTGCTAATCCTAAAGCAGCTCTATGTCTTGTACCAACATGTTTATTTATCTTAGTACTACTACTTGTTGGAAATACTGCTCCAGCACAAGTTATACGGTCTCCTTGAATAATTACTCCACCATCATGTAATGGGTTACCTTCATAGAAGATAGCTCCTAGTAAGTCACTTGTTAAATCAGCATATACTTTTTTAGCTTTATCTATATAGTTTCCTAAACTTACATCTCGCTCTATTACAATTAAAGCTCCTATACGATTTTTTCTTAAATAGTCTAGGGCTTGAATAAGTTCATAAACTAAATGTTCTCTTTCATCTACAGTTAAGACTTTATGTCTACCAAGTAGTTGATTTCTTCCTAACTGTTCTAATATATTACGTATTTCTGGTTGAAAAATAACGATAAGTGCAAGTGGTCCATACATGATAATATACTCAAGTAAAACTCCTACGGTGGTAAAACCACACTTATCACTTATTACTTTCAAAAATACGATAATAATGACACCCTTAAATAGAAGCGTCAATTTTACATTGTTTCTAATACTTTTTAATAATATATAAACCATTAACCAAACTATCGATATATCAATAATTTTCTTAATAATTGTAATTACTGTTGTTGCTGTAATAACCATAACATTCCTCCTTACCTCTTATTAGTATACTATATTTTAATTATTTTGTAATCAATTAGTTTTTTGTTCTGGAACGGGATTAATTGTTTGAGAATTATTTTGAACAACCTGTGGAATTGGATTGACTGATTTAACTTGGTCTTGACTCATCTCTGGAATAGGTTTAAATATTACAGATTGATTTGTTTCTTGCGAATCTTTAGTTATAGCAGGTTGTACTTGTTGTGGCGTAGTAACAGTAGCTTGTAATGGTGCAGTAGTTACACTATTTTCATTAACTGTTACTGTTTTAATTTGTTGATTACTATTTTGTGTTACTGTCTGGCTTGGATTTACTTCTTCAACCGGATTATTAACAACAGGAATTGGTGCTGTTTCTTCTAAAGACTTAACTACTTCTCCTGGCTTTGCTACTTCAGCATATTTATCTTTTTGTTTTTTCTCTTTAAGTTTATTCTCTGCTATATAACCAATACATGCAAAAATTAAAATTACTAATACTATTACATAAATTATATAACTAGGTCCACTAAGTGTATCCCTAAAAAAATGTATAACGTTTTCCATCATTCACCCTCTATTCTTATTCTTATAATAACATTAACAAGCTTGTTTTTCAAGAATTTAATTATCTTTAACTAATAGTAAATAAATATAGCATACATAAAATGGCATTAGAAAAGTAAATGGCATACTATAACGAAAATAGGTATTAGCTGGTGAGATAAAACATATTGCTAATGATAATAAGCTTGGTAACATAGCAATCATATATTTTTTATATTTTGATGTTAATAAATAAACAATTGAAGTAAGTAATCCCATAGCAGAAAATCCTATATTAGATATTAGTCCTATTAAAGGTATATAAGGGAAGATAATTCCATAACCTGAAAGTATCATTCTTAGAAATGATAGATTATTATAATGATAGTTAACTAAATTATCTTCTGTAATAAGCTTATTATAATGAACACCACTATATATATACCAATTAGCTGTATCTGGATAAAAATAACCATAAGTATTATTTAGTGTTGCTTCTATATAAGTAGTTGGATGAACTAAAAATTCTTTCCACCAAACTCTAAAGTAGTCTTTCAACTCTTTCTTTGTTGTATATTTATTATAATTATTTTTTACTGGATCTGCTAGATTAGGATTATATCTATCTTTTAATGTATCATATTCTAGTAATTTATCTATCTTCTTTCTATCTTTTAAAGGTATTTCATCTCCATGCTCTTTTACATATCTAGCTGTTTGTTGAAATGGTACTGATAATTCTTCTCTTATGCTACCTGCTGGTATCTTTAAAGCTGGTAAAAGTATTTTATCGTAAGAGATATAAGTACCTATCACGAATAGTAAAGTAGCTATTAAGTAGATAAATTCTTTTCTTCTATAAATAGCTAGTACTAAAATAGTACCAACTACTACATATATTCCATTATTTCTTAATAAATATAATAAGATACTTAATAGTAACAAGACTACATACTTAGACGTTTTTATCTCTTTATTATTATCTATTATAGTAAACAATGTTATAACAAAGAAGATAATTATAGCAGTATATAAGGTATCTTTAACTGCACTCATCGCATAGAAAGGAAACATTGGTACTAATGAATAAATCATAAGTAAGACAAATGATAATATTAATGATTTCTTTTTCTTATAAAGATAAGAGATAGTATAAGCTAAACTACTAGCAAGGGTAATACTTTGCATAATAGCATAAATAAATAATCCTAAATTATCACTACCTAACAATCTTCCTAGTTTAATAGAGCCACCTAAAAGCATAGTATGAAAAACTGGATGATGATTAGTAAGATTAACTTTATCTGATAAGGGAATAACATAATCTATATATTTAGTTTTTACATTAAAAAACTGTTTTATTTGAAAACTTGGATCTTTTGATAGTATTAATGGATAAAATGCTATCATATAAATCAACCAAAATAGTAATATAACTATTAATGAAAATAGGAATGGATGCTCTTTAAAAAGTTTAATAATTTTATTCTTTGTATTAAATTTAAAGGTTACTTTTCTTTCTAAAAATGTATCTATAAAGCAGAATATAGTCTTTATTAAGTAATAATAACAAAATACTTGTATTATACTTATCAAGAATAATGGAACACTTGAAAAGACCAAATCCCAAGAAGATATTTCTTGATAACTGTTACCTATTACATAACATAAAGAAAATAGACTGGCTAAAACATGCTTCATTGGATGAATTCTTTTATTATATCGTTTATAAAACAAGTATAGAGCTATAGTAAGAATAGCCATCACAATAAAACTTAGCTTTAAAATGTTTAGATTTGGTAATAGTTTTTCATAAATCATTTTCTTATTAATAGAAATTGCTATAACTGTTAATATACTTAAGAAAAAATATTCAATCTTATTTCTCATAACTCTCCTCATTCCTATACCAATTATATAATATTTAAAGAAAAAAAGAATAGTTTTCTTTACTTTCATTGTAAATAGATGTCGACTAGTTAAATTTATTAATAGTTATTTTGAATCATATTCTTTAATGAGGTGACATAATGGGTACTAGTATTATTATTCTTACTTATAATCATTTAGAGAAAACTAAGAAGTGTATTGAGAGTATTAAAAAGTATACTAAGGATGAGGTTTATGAAATTATTGTAGTAGATAATAATTCTAATGATGATACTATTAACTGGTTAAAAACTCAGTCTGACATTACTGTAATTTATAATAAGGAGAATAGAGGGTTTCCTAAAGGATGTAACCAAGGTATTAGTGAGGCTAATAAAAATTATGATATTCTTCTTCTTAATAATGATACTATTGTAACTACTAACTGGTTGACTAATTTAAGGAAGTGTTTATATTCTAAGTCTAACATTGGAGCTGTCGGTCCTGTTTCTAATTGTAATGATAATCTACAAGGTGGTAGTTTTACCTTTAAAAGCTTTATTGATATGCAGATGAAGGCTATAAAAAATAATATCAGTGATAGTAATAGATGGGAAGAAAAAGTTTTTCTTACTGGTTTTTGTCTACTTATTAAAAGAGAAGTTATTGATAAGATTAAGATGTTAGATGAAAGATACAGTCCTGGTTATATTGAGGATAATGATTTAGCTTTACAAATACTATCTTCTTCTTACAAGTTATTTTTATGTCATGATTCTTTCGTCTATCATGAAAGAGGTACTAGTTTTAGGGAAGATATTAATAAGTTTAATTCTCTTATATTAAGGAATAGAGCTATTTTTGAAGATAAATGGCATTTTTCCTGTTTTGAATTTGATAATAGTAAAAACTCATCTATTTTCCTTGCTAACAAACCCAAAGATATTCTAGATTATAATTCATCTATTGGAGTATCATCTTTAAGAATTAAGCACTTCTTTAGAAACAGTAATATCACTTCACTTGAAGAAGATGCTGATAAGAGAAAGTTTAGTAATATGTTTTTTAAAACTGTAAGTTGTTTAAATGAATTAAATGGGAACACTTTTGATACTATTTTTATTGGTAATTATCTAGAAAAGGTTGATAGTCCTATTCTATTTCTTAATAGTCTAAGACCATATCTAAAGGATAAAGGTAGAATAATTGGTGAGTTTAAAAATATTAGTTATCTTAAGAATATTAATTTATTACTAAGTGATAATTGGTATTATGAAAATTTTAATAAGCAAAATAATTTCACTAGAAATGATATTATAAGAATGGCACTTGATTCCAAATATAGAGTTGTTACCATTTATCCTTTTTACCATAAAGAAAAAGAATCAATATCTTCTATCCATACTAATTCTTCTTCTATTTATTATTATTCTTTTGTTATAGAAAAGATTTAATTATTCATCTTCAGCTATTTGTTTTTTATAAAACGGAAGATTTTTAAGTTGTTGAAAAGCAACTACTATTACTACTCCTATAATAAAGAATAAAATACTAAATGTTTTAAAAGTCATTGCATCTTGTGGTACTTTTAGAGTTGTTGGTCCTATTACTATAGCATATAATGAACCTAACATCATTCCAATAATAGCATATACCATGGCAGAACGATGTTTATCTAATAGTTTTTTAATTATTCTTAGTACTGTAGCTACTCCAAACAAGATTCCAAGTCCTAGTGCTAATAAAAGTGGAAAACTACTAAAGTCAAAATGAATAAAATCTTTAACACCACTTATCACTGGTATATATAGTCCAAATGATAAAAGTATAGTAGATCCTGATATTCCTGGTAAAACCATAGCAGAGATAGCAAGCATTCCAGCAATAAAAATATAGATAAGCATTCCTATATTTAAGTGAGTTAGGTCTAGATTACTTCCCATTTTTAATGATGATAGTAGTATAACTGCTAAAGCTCCTACAATAGCCCATATTATATTTATATATTTTCCTTTAACTGTCTCTTTTTCTTCTATAATCATGACAGGAATTGCTGCTATTATAAACCCTAAGAATAGGGAACTCATCTTATATATTTCTTTATCAAATAAGTTAGCTAGAATAGTAACAGCTAAGCCCATTCCAATAATCCATCCTAAAAATAGTTTTGCTAAGAATTTTATTGATTTAATTCTTTCCTCTTTTGTTCCTTTCATTAAATAGTTTAAGGAGTTAATAAACTTATCAAAGAACCCCATTAAAAATGCTATTGTTCCACCACTTACTCCTGGCACACTATCAGCTAGTGCCATAAAAAAACCTCTTATAACATCAATTATCATTAATAACCAACCTTTCTTTTATCATATTATGATATACTTTTCTAGATAATCACAAATGATATATTGAGTATAGCATAATTTTATTAAAAAAAATAGTTAGCATTTTTGTTATTTTACAATTAAATACTAACTCAAATTACTACGGATTTTACTAAAAAATTAATAGTTAAATTGTTTTTACAGAACGCAAATAGTATAATTAAGCACAGGGAATACTAACTGTTCGAGTACTTGCCGACTTCTTATAGGAAGGAGGCTTGATATTATGAAGAAAAAAGATTTACTAATCTCATTTCTAATACTAATTATCATTTTATTAATAGTCTCTTTAATGATTCTAGGTATAAAAAAATAGTACTCAATCCATTAAACCGAATGTAAATTAAGTACTAAACCAATTATTTATGGTAAGTACTCAACATTGCAAAGTTAAGTACTCCCTTTTTTTATTGTATGCAAGTAGTCTTACTTACATACTAATAGTATCATATAAATTAGCTTTTAACAAGTCGCTTTTAGACCTATTTGTTACATAAATATCTATATTAACATTTATATCAATATATGGTGCCGACTAAAGGATTCGAACCTTCGACCTACGCGTTACGAGTGCGTTGCTCTACCAGCTAAGCTAAGTCGGCATATAAAAACTTTACTACTTAAGTATAGCAAAGTTTTTTTATTTTTTAAAGACTATTCTGTTCTAAGAGCAATAACTGGGTCTTTTTTACTTGCCATCTTAGCAGGAATAAAACCACTAAGTACAGTCAAAGATACACTTATTAATAAGAGAATTAAAGCATGAACTGGATTAAGTTTAGCAACAGAAGCTAGTCCTGACAAATTTTCAATTATTCTATTAGCTGGAAAAGTTAATAGATAAGCGATAACTAGTCCTAAGATTCCACTACATAAACCAATTAACATAGTTTCAGCATTAAATACTCTAGTTATATCTTTTGCTCTTGCACCCAAAGCTCTTAAAATACCTATTTCTTTAGTTCTTTCTAAGACAGATATATAAGTAATTATAGCTATCATTATACTAGATACTACTAAAGATATTGATGAAAAAGCAATTAATACTACGGTAATAGCATCCATTATTCCACTAGATAAACTACTCATTAATTTTGCCATATCTGTATAAGTTATTTTATCACTATCAGCTTTATTTTTATTATATTTATCTAAGTAACTAGTTATTTTATCTTTACTAGCAAAATCCTTTGGATAAAGATAAATAACTGCTGGTGTCATATCTGCCCCTAAATAAGCTAAGATATCATCTTTAGTAGTAGTATCATCAAAACTAGTACCCGTTAAAATATTATAATCTTTATCTTCTTGAGCTTTTACTATCTCACTATCTTTATTTATAGAAATAACTTTATCAACTAAAGCCCCAGTATAAAATATTACTGCTTGATTAGTAAACATTTCCTTATCTTCTTTTCCTCTAATAATAGCTTTTATTTTAACCGTTATACTATTAGTATTGTTATATACTTCGTCATAATTACTAGTTGGAATAAAATTATTAGCTAGTTTTTTATAGTAATCATTATTAGTAACTATCTTGAATTCTTTATTTAATATGTCATCAAAGGATATATTTTTAGATGAATCAAATCCTAAGGATTCAATTAGTGTTTTACTAACCTCATTTTTGGAATCTATTGCTAAAATCAGTCCTTCTTCTTTACTATCGATTTTTCCTGCTAAAACATCATAATTATCTTCTACTATGCCTGATTCTTTATCTTGTGTTCTAGTAGGAAAGATTTGCCACACCATACTATTTGCCATATCTACTTTTTTATAGTTATTATTGTTATCTTTAGTTATTAGATTAAGTCCTGTTTTCTTAAGATAAGATATACCGCTTAAAAGATTACTATCAATGTTTTCTATATAATTTATATAATCTTTAGTTATATTGTTAGTATGTACTATTTTTTCCATTACTGATTCAGTTGGCTTTACTACTTGTTCCGTTGGATACTTATCTTTTTTATTAGTTGATGTTTGCATTTGTTCTTCCAAAGTATCTTCATCCATTTGCATAGCTTGACTACTAATAGTTATAGGCATCTGGGATAAGGTACTTTTCTCAAACTTGTCTATTTGTAGTTGAAAACCATTGGAAAGTGATAAAATTAAAGCAATACCAATTATACCAATAGAAGCAGCAAAAGCAGTAAGAAATGTTCTTCCTTTTTTAGTCTTAATGTTATTGAATGACAAGTGAATAGCTGATAAATAACTAAGTACTGTTTTTTTGATATGAACTGTCCCTGTATCTATTTCTTCCTCTTTAATTGGATTAGAATCAGATAGTATTTCTCCATCTTTAAATTCAATAATTCTACTGGCATAATCTTTAGCAAGTTCTGGATTATGAGTTACCATTATAACTAATTTATCTTTTGCTATTTCTTTAATAAGATTCATTATTTGCACACTAGTAGTAGAGTCAAGTGCTCCTGTTGGTTCATCTGCTAGAATTATATCAGGGTTATTGACTAAACTTCTAGCTATTGCTACTCTTTGCATTTGACCACCACTTAATTGATTAGGTCTTTTATGAGCATGATCTTTCAAGCCTACTTTTTCTAGTGCTTCTAAGGCTTTTTCTCTTTTATTTTTTCTTTTATAACCAGATAAAGTTAAAGCCATTTCTACATTTTCTAAAACACTTATGTGACTAATTAAATTATATGACTGAAAAATAAAACCTACACAGTTATTACGATAACTATCCCATTCTGTTGCTTTAAACTTTTTAGTACTTTTTCCATTAATAATTAAATCACCTGAGTCATATCTATCTAGTCCACCAATGATATTTAATAGAGTTGTTTTTCCACTACCAGATGGACCAAGTATAGCTACAAACTCATTCTTTCTAAAACTTAAGTTTACTTTTTTCAAAGCATGTTGAACAAAGTTACCTGTCTTATAGCTTTTACTTATATTTTTTAAATCTAACATATTTCACCTTCTCTTTATAAGTATATCATTAGAAGTTAGAAAACAGTCATACTATTTTATAAACATGACACTTTTCCACAGTCTCTAAACTAATATTCTCTACTTTTATTTTATCCACATCTTTACCTAATATATTTACCAAGAAAAAAACTGTTTTCCACAGTTTTATAAATATTCTTTTAATTTATCCACAGTTTTCTGTTGAAACTTTAAAAAATCTTCTGCTAACTTTTTATCTTCTTTCTCTGCTTCTTTTGCAAAGTCTTTTATTTTCTTTTCCATTTCAATAGAGCCCATTGATACGCCTTTAATTAACATATCAGCAATAGCAGCATCACTATTATCTTTCTTTACTTCTTTAGTAATTCCCATCGTTGACATCATTTTTGCAATTAGTCCTTCTTCTTCAAGTTTAACATTTTCTTTTTTTAGTTGTTCTTTAGCTTTACTTTTAAATTCTTGATATTCTTTTAAGATATCTTCAGCTAGTGCTTTAATCTTATTATCTCTATCTTTCAAATCTTCTAATAAGTGTTCCATTGTATAACTTCCCATGGAAGCATCTTTATAAATATGTTCTAATAATTCATTTGTCTCTTTCATTCTATTCTCCTTCTATTTTTTCTTTTTCTTGTGATAATGTTTGATACTTTTCTGTTATTTTAGTAGCATCTGCTTCTTCTAATTTATAAAATCCACATCTAAACATAGTTTCAAATGTTTCTCTTTGTAATTGTAATAAGTCATCATACATTTTCTTATATTTACTAAATAATATCTCATTACTTGCTTCCGTAAGTGCTACTGCGTAGTCTTTCACCATACATTTTAAAGTCGCTAACAAATCATTTATATAATCTTTATCATTTAATTCTATACCTTCTTCTACTTCTATCTTTTGATTAGAAATTTCTTTATTCATTGTTACCTCCTTGTTTTAAGATATCTAATATCTCTTGCATATTCTCATTAAAAGTATTACCTGCTTTTTCCATTATTTCTTCTATTTCTAGATTATTTACCATATCTATATAATTAACTATTTTTTTATAACCTAAATAATTATAATTAAACATATCTTCTAAATAATCTAAATCTTTACTAGAAATAATATCTGGTACTTGTTCATAATTCATTTTTATCATCCTCCAATATTATTATTAATAATTTTTTAACTTTTATACAAAAAAATATCAGTTATAATAACTGATACTAAACTCCTGTCTTAGGAGGTATAATTTCATCTGTTTGTTCCTCAACTACATTACTAACTTCTACCTCTTCCTTTTGTTCTTTTACTAATTGAAATTCTAAATAACTACTAAATTCATAATTCATATAAGCATTTGTTGTATATGGTCCATTTATAAAGAATTTCATAGTTGTTAGATTATTTTCACCCATTGGATTAATAGTTTCCAAATCTTTAGCAAAATAATTATTACCTAATTCTCTATTTCGCATATAACTACCAACTGATGTTAAATCACTAGTTTTATAGTCATATTTCTCATCACCAAATAAAAGACTAAATAACATGTTATACCAATAATTATAACCAAGCTCTACTATATCTAGATTACTTTCTTTAATTGGTAAGTCGTTTCCATTAAATATTTCACTAACTACTTTAGCTGGAAAATCCTCTAGTTTAGTACATTCTAGATTATATTTTTTATTATAGAAATCTAAATAATATTTATTTAATTCTTCTATACCTTTATAACCATTCTCTTTAAGTTTTTCATCTAATGCTTCATCTGTTACCATCTCTTTTTTAATACTTTTTTGATACAAGCTTCGTAATGCTGTATTGGCAGTTCTATCTGGTCCATAGCTAGTTGCTATTTCTTGACCATCAAAACCTTTACTACCAATAATCTTTTCTTGATAATCACTTATATCCATAGTTGATAAAATAAAACTTTTATCTTTATAGTGATATTTATTATTTGATTTATTTACTATTTTAATATTTACTTTTATTCCATCTCCTGGTAGATACCCTTCAGCTTCACTTATTGATTTAAAGATAGTTGGTACAATATCAATAGTATCCTCGTTATAATTTTCAGGAATAGTATAAGTCGCTGTAACACTATCTATTATTCTTTTAGTTATATTCACATCTATTTTTTCCACAATACCTGTGGATAAAGTCTTTTCTTTTGTCTTTACTGTTTGATATTTACTTAAGTTTTTAGCAGACACTGGTATACTACTAATTAATAGTAGAAGTACTACTATCATAACAAAAAATAATTTTCTTTTCATAATTTCTCCTTTAATTTTGCCCCTATTACCAGATAAAGTCCATCTTCATCTTGGGAACAAGTCTGTAGTATTAATAGTTTATTAGTTTTATCTATATTTATACCTGTATCATATATAGATTTTTCCTTAAGTTCCTCTAAGTGTTTTATAAATGTTTCATCAGTAAACTCTAATCTAGTATAAAAATAGTCTTCTTTTAATAACATAACAGTGAATACTTGATATGTTTCTTTCTTGTCTTTGTAGTTAAGTTCTATATCTTGATGTTTTGAAAAAAAGTCTTGTTTTTTATACCCTAGCAGTTTAGTAAATGGTATATCTACTGTAGAAGAACTATGTCCATAAATAATTATTTTTCTAGTACTATTTAAATTAATTCGATAATCAACAAAGAGACTTCCCCCAATAAACTCCTCTTTTTTATTATTATGATTCATATAGAACTCATTATCTGTAGTTTGCATTACTGGTTCTTTTGTTATTAAGTTATTAATTGATAGAGTGAATTTTTGATCTGTATTTTCTTGGTTTACTACTGGGGTTGTTGTTATTTCTTCACTTTTTATCTCTTGTTGCTTATTATCTACTATCTGTTTTTCTTCCTTACTAGGAATCATAATTACTAAGAGACATATTATTATACTGACAACTGCTATCTTTTTTCTCATCTTCCCTCCTTTTTTCCAATATAGCAGTTTAATAACATAAGATTTGTCGAAAGAAAGGTATAAAAAAAATTAATCTATAATAGACTAATTTTTGACTAAGTTATATATTTTTTCATGAATAGTATTTATATCCTTCATTTTACCATTATCACTACACTCTACTTTTTCCCATGAAAGATAATCTGCTACAAATAAGGCGTTATCATAAATTTTCTTCATAAACTCTAAGTCTCTTTCATAGACATCATTTATTATACCTTCATTATCTGGTCTTTGTTTTCTAAGTTTTGTAACTATATCAAAAGGGGCGGTTAAAAAAATAACTTTATCTGGTTTTCTAATACCTAATTTGTTATATTCAAGATCACTTATATAATCAATAAATTTCTTTTTTTCTTCTATATCATCAATAAGTGCAGACTGATAAATTAAATTAGAAGTAGTATACCTATCAAATAATAGGATATCTCCATGATTAAATGCTTTTTCTAAGGTTGTATGCCATGTAACCGCTCTATCATTAGCATATAAGTTACTCACAAAGTATGGTGATAAATCGCTAGGTTTTCCATATTTACCACTTAAATATTCTTCTACTGTTTTTCCCTGATAAGTATTATAACTTGGAAAGTGATGTGTTGTAACATTATATCCATCTTGAAGAAGTCTATTATGTAACAACTCATATTGAGTAGTTTTACCTATACCATCACATGCTCCCTCTATAACTATTATTTTCCCTTGATTCATTTTTTCCTCTTTCAATTATATAAAATCGTACATCTTAAGGTGTACGTTTACTTACATTATGGTGGAGATGAGGGGTATCGAACCCCTGTCCAAAAATAGAGCTACATAAACTTCTACAAGTTTAGATTATTTATTAAATTCGAATTATAGTAAAGAAATAATCAACCAAACTATAATTCTAGTCTTATAATATTCAATTATTTACTAAGACAATAAATAATTATATCTTACTAAATTGAACCGTACATTCTTAACGCAAGAAATTAAGAAAGACAGCGTACAAGCCTATTCTTAGGCAAATGCAAACTCAGTGTCACCACTAAGTCTTGCAAGTACATTTTTAATTTTGTTTCCAGTTATTCTGGTTTAATCTGTGACGTAGATAATTCGACTTGCTATCTATGCTCTACTATTCCTGTCGAAACCAAGACATCCCCAAGTAGCTATATTATAACACACTAGACTCTAATTGTCTATTAGCGATACTTTATTTGTTTAGCTATATCTGTAGTGTTACAATTGATGTGACACCATTTATATATACAAAAAGCGATAGATACCTTAAAATAGTTATTGTAAACAC
>CAKPPI010000009.1 GCA_934177545.1 uncultured Bacilli bacterium | reverse complement strand
ACAGTTCGGTCCCTATCCGTTGTGGGCGTAGGAAAATTGAAGAGAGCTATCCTTAGTACGAGAGGACCGGGATGGACCAACCTCTGGTGTATCTGTTGTAACGCCAGTTGCAGTGCAGAGTAGCTATGTTGGGAATGGATAATCGCTGAAAGCATCTAAGCGAGAAGCCAACTTTAAGATGAGTTTTCCCATATTTAATATAGTAAGATCCCTCAAAGACGATGAGGTTGATAGGCTAGATGTGGAAGCATGGTGACATGTTGAGCTGACTAGTACTAATAGATCGAGGATTTAACCCTATAAATTAATTTGATGAACACAATATCTAAGTTTTCAGAGAATTATTTTCTCTAATATTTTCTTGGTAACGATAGCAAGTGGGGTACACCTGTTCCCATCCCGAACACAGAAGTTAAGCCACTTAACGCCGACGATAGTGTATGCGAAAATAGGAAGTTGCCAAGATTTTTTTTGTTTTATTTTAAATTTTACAAAACATCTTGAAATCTTCTATTTTACTTTGTTATAATGGACTAGATGGAAAGAGGGAAGATTATGAATTATAAAATTACATCATATAATGAAAAAGATACTATATCTTTAGCTGAGAACATTGAATCAGAACATTTTCCTAATATGGTTATATGTTTAATTGGTGATTTAGGTAGCGGAAAAACAATTTTTACAAAAGGTTTTGCTTCAGCCTTGGAAGTACAAGAAGAAGTTACTAGTCCCACTTTTAATATAATAAAAGAATATAATAGTGGTCAGCTTCCACTATACCATATGGATGTTTATCGTTTAGATGGTAAAGCAGAAGATATTGGTATAGAAGACTACTATGATAAAGGTGGAGTTACTATTATCGAATGGGCAGATATGATCAAAGACTATCTTCCTGAAGAAAGATTAGAAATCAAATTTAAGCTTTCTAATGATGATGAAGATACTAGAATTATAACTATTACTCCATACGGTAAACAATATGAAGACCTATGTGAGGATGTATTATGAAAATTCTTTATGTAGATACATCTTCAGATTATTTATATAGTGGAATTGTTATAAATGATACTTTAGTTAGTGAGTGTCAAGAAAAATTAGGTAAGGACCTTTCTAAAGAGGCTTTACCTAGAATTATAAGTGTTTTTAATAAAGCTAATATAACTCCAAATGATTTAGATAAAATCATAGTAGTAACTGGACCAGGTTCTTTCACAGGTATTAGAATAGGTGTTACTATCGCTAAAACTATTGCTTGGAGTCTTGATATACCAATAGTACCAATCTCTGGATTAACAGCTATGGCAATTTCAAATAAGCAAGAAGGTTATTCTATGCCACTTATAGATGCCCGTCGTGGATTTGTCTATGGAGCCTTATATGATAATGATATTAATCCTATAATAGATGACACACATATACTTTTAGATGAATTAACTAAAAAATGTCATAATTATTATAACCCAATTACTGTTATTACTAATAATGAAATAGCAATTGACTATAGTGTAAATACATATGAGCCTGATATTTTAAAAATAGTTGCATATTTTAAAAACAAAGAAGGATTAAATCCACATATGATAAATCCAATATACTTAAAAAAGACAGAAGCTGAGGAAAAAGCTAATTTATGATAAAAGAATATAATAGTTATCCACAGAAATCTGTGGATAACTTTATTTATAGTTTTTCAGAAAAAGAGTTTTCCACAGATCCGTTCCTAAAAATATTGATCTTTGAAGATGATAACTTAATAAAAGGTTTCTTACTTTATAGTGAAATATATGATAGAATAGAGATTAATCAAATTGAAGTTTTAACGAAGTATCAACAAAAACATATAGCATCATCCCTAATGAAATACTTAATAATTATAGCTAAAGAAAAACAACTTAGTAATATCACCTTAGAAGTTAAAAAAAATAATTATAAAGCTATAAACTTATATCATAAATATAAGTTTGTGGAAGTAGCAAAAAGAAAAGGATATTATAATGGAGTGGATGCTATATTAATGGAGTTAATATTAGACAAGAATAATTAGATTTGGAAGTGTAAAAAATGAAAGATATTTATATATTAGGAATAGAAAGTAGTTGTGATGAAACTAGTTGTTCCATTGTAAAAAATGGAAGAGAAGAAATAGCAACTTCAACCTCAACTCAAATTTCTATTCATGAAAACTTTGGTGGAGTAGTACCAGAAATAGCAAGTCGTGAACATGTAAAAAATATAACCTTTGTAATAGAAGATTGCCTTAAAAAAGCAAAGATGAAAATAGAAGATGTAGATGCGATAGCAGTTACTTATGGTCCGGGCTTGATTGGTAGTCTACTTGTAGGATTAGAAGCTGCCAAAACATTAAGTTTTGTTTATAATAAACCATTAATACCTGTTCATCATATAGCTGGACACATCTACGCTAATAGTTTAGTAGAAGAATTTAAATTTCCTCTAATAGCCTTAGTCGTAAGTGGTGGCCATACAGAACTAATTAAGATGAATGAACACTTAAACTTTGAAAAACTAGGAGGAACACTAGACGATGCGATAGGTGAGTGTTATGACAAAGTAGCTAGAGTAATTGGTTTACCATATCCAGGAGGACCTAAACTTGATAAATTAGCCCATACTGGTAAAAATACTTATCAATTACCAATGCCCTTAAATGACGATAGTTATAATTTTTCATTCAGTGGTTTAAAAAGTGCTGTTATTAACTTAGCTCATAAGGAAAAACAAAATAATAGAGAAATAAATCAAGCAGATTTAGCATGTTCTTTCCAAACAGTAGCCATTGGTAGTATTGTAAATAAAACAAAAAAAGCATTAGTAAGTGAAAACATTAATAATCTAATAGTAGCTGGTGGAGTAGCTGCTAATCAACAACTAAGAGAAGAAATAGATAAACTAGCTAAGGAATTAAACATAAACTACTCAATACCACCTCTTAGCTTTTGTACAGATAATGCAGCCATGATAGCAGCAGCTGGTTATTATCTTTATCAAAAAGGAGTAAGAGCAGATTATAATTTAAATGCTATCTCTAGTGTCAATTTGTAAAGAAGCATATTTAAAATATGTTTTTTTTTGTGGAAAACATTTCTTTTTTTTAAAACTGTGCTATAATCAATAATAGGGAAGAGTAGGTTAATAAGTAGTAATTATTAATCAAAAATTCAACAACTCATACTTGATATGAGGAAAAGAATAGAAGGAGAGAAGTTTATGTTGAAAACAAAAGTAGGGTATAGTACTCAAAAAGACAGTTTTACTAAAGGTGTAGAAACTGCCAAAAAAGCAAAACTGGGAATGAAACCAAAACTAGGATTACTTTATACTTCATGTCAAGATGATGTAGAAGAAGTAGTAAAAGGAGTTCGTTCTACAATGAGAGGAGTTCCAGTAGTTGGTTGTACATCAAGTGGAATGGTTATGACTAATGACGGAATAATTGCTAGTGAAGATGGTTTTGCTGCAATGATGAGTTTTGATGATAAAAACTTATCAGTAGGAGTTGCTTGTCACGAAGCTGGAAAGAATGCTAGAGAAATAGGAAGAAAAGTAGCAAGAGAAGCAGTATTAAATGCTGGAGCAACTTATTCACCAGATTATTTCTATATGGTAGCAAGTCCCAAAGAAGAAGAAGATTACTTAATGGGAATCCAAGATATTATTGGACGAGTTCCAATGTTTGGAGGAAGTGCAGCTGATGATACAGTAGAAGGTAATTGGAAAATCTATTGTAATGATAAAGTGTTTTCTGATGGTGTAGCTGTAGTATTCTTCTATACGGATTGTGAAATAGCAACTTCTTATACAGGAGCATATCGTGAATCTGATAATGTTGGATTAATTACAGAAGTTAAAAATAACCGTACATTAGCAAAAATTGATGGTGTTTCTGCACTTAAAAAATATGCTGAATGGACTGGTACAACTGTAGATAAATTACATGGTCAAAATTTATTAGTAGCATCTATTACTAAACCATTAGGAGTAAAAGATCCACTAGGAAACTTAACTGTTGTACGTCATCCAATGTTTGGTGATGATCAAGGAACTAAGACTCCAAATGATGATACTATTAACTTAGGAAATAAAGTAGTAGAAAAAACAGCTATTATTCAATTAGAAGCAACAGTAGATGAATTAATCGATTCCACAAAAGCAACATTAAAAGACTTAAAGAGCCAATTATCATGTGATCCAGCCGGATATGTATTAGTACACTGTGGAGGAAGAAAATTAGGAATTGGTAATAGAATAAATGAAGTGTATGATAAATTAGTAGAAGAAGCACATGGTGTTCCATTTATTACAATCTTTACTTTTGGTGAATATGGATATGATGAACATTCATGCAATATGTGTGGTGGATTAATGTTATCATTCACTGGATTTGGAAAAGAATAGGAGGAAAAATGAAAAATTTAATTGGAGGAAAATTTGTAGATGCTAGTAATGGAGAAAAAGCAGATGTAATTAATCCAGCTACTAATGAATTAATTGATACTGTACCACTAGCTACTGAAGAAGATGTAGACCTTTGTGTAAAAGAAGCTGCTAAAGCCCAGAAAGCTTGGGCTAAAATGCCTCTTCATGAAAGAGGAGATATTCTTTATAAATTTGCTGATTTAGTAGAAGCTAATCATGAAGAACTTGCTCAATTATTATCTAAAGAAACAGGAAAACCAATAAAAGAAGCAAGAGCTGAAATTAGTAATACAAAGCATTTCATTCATGGATATGTTGAAAAAGCAAAACATGATTATGGAAATGTTATTCCAGCAGGTAGTGAAGTTGGTCAAGAAAAAACTATGCAAATAACAGTTCAACAACCATTAGGAGTAGTAGCTTGTATAATTCCATTTAACTTCCCATGTGATTTATTTGGTCAAAAAGTACCTAGTGCTTTAATAATGGGAAATAGTGTAATTGTAAAACCATCTACTGATAATCCACTAACATTACACAGATATTGTGAGTTACTAAAAGATGCTGGAGTACCAGATGGTGTTATTAACTGTATATCAGGACGTGGTTCTGTAACAGGTAATGCCTTAGCAAAACATCCACAAGTAGCTTTAATTAGTGTAACAGGAAGTACAGAAGTAGGAGCTGAAGTAATGGCTAATGCTGCTGCTAATATTACTCATGTTATGCTAGAACTTGGTGGAAATGATGCTTTCATCGTAATGGATGATGCTGATATGGACTTAACTATGAAAGAATTAGTTTGGGGACGTCTTTATAATACTGGACAAGTTTGTTGTGCTAGTAAAAGATTCTTAGTACAAAAAGGTATTAAAGATGAATTTATTAAAAGAGCAGTAGAAACACTACAATCTTTAAAAGTAGCTATGCCTCAACAAGAAGATGCTGATATTGGTTGTCTAATCAATGAAAAAGCAGCAATAAATGCCGAAGAACAAGTAAGAAAAACACTTGATCAAGGAGCTACTTTAGTATATGGTGGTAGAAGAAATGGTGCTTTCTTTGAACCAACAATTCTAGACAATGTAACAAAAGATATGGATGTAATGAAAGATATGGAAATCTTTGCACCAGTTATTCCTGTTTGTACTTTTGATACGTTAGATGAAGCTTTAGAAATAGCTAATCAAAGTAAATTTGGTTTATGTGGAAACATTATGACTAGTGATATGAAAACTGCATTCAAAGCTGCTATGGAAATGGAAGTAGGTGGAGCAGTTATCAATGGTGCAAGTTTCTATCGTGCTATTGAAATGCCATTTGGTGGTTGGAAACATTCTGGAATTGGTAATGAAGGAGTTTCAACTACTCTAAAAGAAATGAGTCGTACAAAGACTATCGTTCTTAAAAACATTTTAGATTAAAAGATAAATTAAAAGATCTAGATTAAAATTCTAGGTCTTTTTATATACTTAGGTTATTTTTATTCCTTTACCACAATTCTTTCTACTAGACAAATAACATAGTAGAATAAAAAGGCAAACACTCCTAGTAAAAATACAGAAGTAATAACTAAATTGATATTGAACACTTGACTACCATACATAATTAGATAACCTAATCCCTTTTTAGAAACAAGTAACTCACCCATGATAACACCTATATAGGCCATACTTGTATTGATCTTTAGATTATTAATTATGTTAGAAAAATTACTAGGTAAGACAACTTTAAAGAATAAATCTTTCTTACTAGCCCCCAAACTCTTTAGTAAAGTTAGATAGTTTTTATCAGTTTCACTAAAGTCATGGTAAATATTGATAATAGATAAGAATAGACTGATTAGTAAAGCCATAAAGATTATTGACTTAGTACTAGCTCCTACCCAAATAATAATTAAAGGACCAAGAGCTACTTTAGGAAGAGCATTAATAACTGTGAGATAGGGATCAACTATTTTAGCAAGGCGTTTATTCCACCAAAGAATAGATGCAATTACTATTCCCCCAATTGATGCTAGTGAAAAACTTATAATAGTCTCTAATAAAGTAACTTTAATATGGGTAAATAAATCATTACTAGCTACTAGTTTACCTAATGTCTTAAAAATAAGTGAAGGACTACTAGCAAGAAAAGTATTTATTATTTTAAATCTAGCAAGTACTTCCCAAATAACTAGAAAAGAGATAAGTATTATAACCTGAAAGAAGATAATAAATATTTTCTCTTTTTTAATATTCTTTAAATACTTCTTTCTTTCATTAGATATGAACATCTAAATCCCTCCATATCTTATCATAGTAAATACTAAACTCTTTTTTCTTTCTATTCTCAAAAGGTGTACCTCTTTCTTCAAAGTTTATCTCATATATAGACTTTAAAGTAGCAGGTCTTTTCGTTAAGACAATAACTATATCACTTAAACTAACAGCTTCTGCTATATCATGAGTTACCATCAAGACAGTTTTACCTTCCTTCTTAATCATCTTATATAAATCATCTGCAAGAGCCACTCTAGTCATAGCATCAAGTGCTGAAAAGGGCTCATCTAATAATAATATATCAGGATGAATTGCTAGTGTCCTAATAAGAGCAACTCTTTGTCTCATACCTCCAGATAAGCTACTGGGATACTTATTCTTAAATTCTGCTAATCCATAACTATCTAAGAGATGATTAACATAACTAATACTATCTTCTGTCTTAATATTTTTAATTTCTAATCCTAAAAGGCAATTATCTAAAATAGTTAACCAAGGAAATAAACTATCCTTTTGTAACATATATCCTAGAACAATATTATCCTTATTAAACTTAATCTCTCCACTAGACTTATTTTCAAGCTTAGCAAGAATAGAAAGTAGGGTACTTTTTCCACAACCAGAAGGACCAACTATGGAAATAAATTTACCTTCACTAACATTATAAGAAAAATCATCAATCGCTTTAATTTCATCTTTAGTATCTTGATAATTTTTAACTAGATGTGTTATTTCTAAGATATTATTTGATTTCATATTTTAATTTATTATATGAAACTTTCTTATCAAGTTCCTTAGCGTTTTCCATAATCTCTTGTAAGTGATCAAAAGATTCTTTTTTATAC
Organism: uncultured Bacilli bacterium; assembly: GCA_934177545.1. GTDB lineage: Bacteria > Bacillota_I > Bacilli_A > RF39 > UBA660 > Onthousia. Next base: position 28,085 of record CAKPPI010000009.1, on the reverse strand, counting down.
TCCGTTGTTTTTGGCCAAGCATCTATTTCTCTATATCTTTTAACAACATTAGTTATATCCTTTAAAGAAGTATCAGGAAATTGGTCAATTATCGCTTTTGCAACTTCCTCATCTGTAGAATTATGTACAAAATCTAAACCCTTTTGAATAGCATCTCTAAAGCTTTTAATTAAATCATTATTCTTAGTTAGATAACTATTTCTAGCAAAATAAGTAGTATATGGAACAACTCCACCAAGTTCTCCAACAGATGCTACAACATAACCATATCCTTGTTTCTCCACTTGCAAAGCGTTAGGTTCACATAGTGTTATAAAAAGAAAGCACTTATCTTGATAAAAGTTTAAAAATTTGGTATTCTTTAATAAGAATAGGAGGGACTTAAATGTTAGTATATATACTTAATAAAGAAAAACTAACAAGCTTTACTCTACCTTCCATAATATCTGGTAGTTATTGGATAAAAGACAGTAATGAAAAGAATCTAATAAATATAAGTGAAGAAAATGGTAAGTGGAAAGTCTATAGTAATAAAAATGTAAGAATACTAGCTAATAAAGAAACCTTAAGAGAAGTTATACTTAATGAATATCAATTTTTAATTTTACAAATAAAAGATGAAACAGGATACTATATACTTTACACATCACCAGTTAATGATTTATCTTATAAATATTTAGAAATGGAAAGAGATTGTAATTTTACTATTGGAAGTAGTAATGATAATGCTTTTAGTTGCAACAATCAGTTAATTTCCCCAAAACAAGTAGAGATAACTTATCAGAATAGAACATGGTTAATAAAAGATCTAAATAGTGAGTACAAAACATTTATCAATAATAAAGCACTTAATGGAATGGTAAGACTTAATCATGGTGATGTTATCTTTATCATGGGCGTAAAAATTATTGTTCTAGGTAATATGCTAATATACAATAATCCCTTAGAAAGTGTTACATATAATAATAATTTACCAGCACACTCTATTGAAAGAGAAGATAATAAAGAGGTAACAACTACTGAGGAGGAAGAAGAAACAAAACTTTATACAGAAAATGACTACTTCATTAGATCACCTAGATTTATGGAAGTAATTGAAAAAGAAAACTTTATATTAGATGAACCACCAAAGAATAATGAACAAGAAGTTATACCATTTATTTTAACTGCTGGTCCCATGATAACAATGGCCTCTTCTTCATTCGTAATGCTTTTAGTTGCTTTTATGTCTATGCAAAATGGTCAAAGAGATATGATGAGTGTTTTACCAACTATTGCTATTTCCATTTCTATGATGGCAGGAACGCTTTTATGGCCTACTATTAGTAGAAGTTATACTAAGAAGATGAATAAGAAGAAAAAAGATAAATTAGAAAAGAAATACAATGAGTATTTAGCTAAGAAAGAAATAGAGTTACAAAATATATCAGCTAAACAAAAACAAATACTTTTATCTAATAATATAAGCTCTAGTGAATGTTATCAAATGATTATTAATAAAAGTAGAAGTTTATGGGGAAGAGAATTACATCAGAAAGACTTTTTATCTCTTCGTTTAGGAATAGGAAGAACCAACTTATTAATAAATTACACTTATCCAGTAGAACATTTTTCTGTTGATGATGATTTATTAAAAGATAAAATGCTTGTTCTTACTAAAAAATATAAATATATAGATGGAGCACCGATTGTTGAAAATTTAATTGAAAAAAACATATTAGCTATAACTGGTAGATATGAATATACTAAACCTTATATTGATTTATTACTGCTTCAAATAATAACCTTACATAGTTATTATGATTTAAAAATTGTTATTCTAACAAATGAACAGAATGAAAAGTATTGGCAAAATATAAAACTATTACCACATCTTTTCAGTGACGATAAAGAAATACGTTTCTTTGCTACTAACTTTGATGATGCTAAAGAAATATCACTTTATCTGCAAAGAATTATGACAGCTAGAAAAAATCAAACAGTTAAAGCTAGTAATAAAGAAGAATTATATAAAAACTTTTCAACTTATTACTTAGTTATTACTGATGACTATAAAGCTACTAAGAATTATCCTATTATAAATGAAATAGTAGAAATGGAAGGTAATTTGGGATTTAGCTTATTAATACTTCATACCTCACTTGCTAATCTTCCAACGGCTACTAAAGCCTTCATTGGTATCAATGATAGTGAAAATGGTGGTATCTTTGAAAGTGAAATACAACAAGACACGCAAAAGAAATTTACAATAGAACATGTTGATAAATTAGACCTATCTTATTGTGCTCTTAGACTTTTAAATATTCCACTAGAGAATAAAGAATCAACTTTCTCTTTACCTAAATCTATTGGATTCTTAGAATTATATGATGTAGGAAAAATAGAACAGTTAAATCCAGTAGAGAGATGGGAAGTTAATAATCCGATTAATAGTCTAGCTGTTCCTATTGGTTATAGTGAAGATGGTAAAACCTTTAAACTAGATTTACATGAAAAAGAAGAAGGACCTCATGGCTTGATTGCTGGTATGACTGGTTCTGGTAAATCAGAGTTTATCATTACTTATGTTTTATCAATGGCTATTAATTTTCATCCAGATGAAGTTCAATTTGTTTTGATTGATTATAAAGGTGGTGGATTAGTAGGAGCTTTTGAAAGTCAAGATAGAGGTATTGTTTTACCGCATCTAGCAGGAACAATAACTAACCTTGAAACAGCCGACATTAATAGAGCATTAGCATCTATTGAGAGTGAGCTTAAAAGAAGACAAAAGCTATTTAATGAAGCAAGAGAAGAACTAGGTGAAGGAACAATTGATATCTATAAATATCAAAAGTATTATCGTGAAGGTTTATTAAAAACAGCTGTATCTCATTTGTTTATTATATCTGATGAGTTTGCAGAGTTAAAAAGTCAACAACCAGAATTTATGGATCAATTAATATCAACTGCTCGTATCGGTCGTTCTTTAGGAGTCCATTTAATACTTGCTACCCAAAAGCCTAGTGGAGTAGTAAATGATCAGATTTGGTCTAACTCTAGATTTAAAGTATGTTTAAAAGTACAAGATGCCTCTGATTCTAATGAAGTTATTAAAAGACCAGATGCTGCTTCTATTAAAGAAACCGGAAGATTCTACTTACAAGTTGGCTATAATGAATTATTTGCTTTAGGACAAGCTGCTTGGGCAGGAGCTCCTTATATTCCACAAGACAAAGTTTATCATCAAAAAGATGATTCAATTGTCTTTATAAATGAAATAGGTAAGAGTATAAAATCAATTTCATCACCTAGAAAGAACATTCAAGTAATGGGTGAACAATTACCAAACATAGTAAAATATCTTTCCGATATAGCAGAAAAGAAAAATATCAAAGTAAAACCATTATGGCTACCTAAACTACCTAGTATTATCTATGTAGAAGGTTTAAGAAAGAAATATAGTTTTACTAGAAAACCATTTAATATTCAAATTATAATTGGTGAGTATGATAACCCAGCTAATCAAAAGCAAGGAATACTAACGGTTGATTTAACTGATAAAGGTAATACTGTTGTTTACAGTATGAACGAAAAAAATACTATAGTTAATACAATGTTATACTCAATGATTACTACTTATACTGTTAATGAACTTAATATTTATGTATTAGATTTTGATAGTGAAACATTAAAAGTTTATGAAGATGCTCCCCAAGTAGGAGATGTAGTCTTTTCATCAGAAAGTGAAAAAGTAGATAAACTATTAAAAATGTTATCAGAAGAGATAGAAAAACGTAAGAAATTATTCCAAGATTATAATGGTAGTTATGAGTTTTATTGTGCTCATTCAGGACAAACATTACCAGCTATTGTGTTAATGATATCAGGTTATGAAAACTTTAAAGAGTCATATGAAGAAGTAGAAGCCTTTGCTAATAAAATATCAAGAGATGGTGCAAAGTATGGAATTTATACCATAGTAACAGCTATTAGTGATAGAGCAATGCGTCTTAATATGCGATCTAACTTTCAAACAATTATTCCGCTTAAACTATCAGCACCTATTGAGTATAATATGTTACTAGGTAAAAAAGTTCCAACTATTTCTGATATAGCTAATAGAGGTGTAGTTTTAATAGATGATGAACCATATGAATTTCAAACAGCTACAGTTACTTCTAATGAAAAATTAACTGATTATCTAAAAGCAGTAATTACATCTTTAAAAGAACAAATGAGTGAAAAGGCAAGAAGAATACCAGTATTACCAGAAAAGGTTACTTTAAGTATCTTAAGACCATTCTTAAAAGATTTGACAAGTGTTCCAGTAGGTCTAATAGAAGAAAGTCTAGATATAGCAACTTACAACTTTAAGAGTAGTCTAATTAATTTAGTTAACTCTGATGATATGAATGCCCTAGCTAACTTTACTAAATTATTAATTAAAGAAATATCATCACTACCTAATGTTAGTACTTTAGTTATTGATTTAAGAGACTTTTATAAAGAGGATACTTTTACTAATGTAATTTATAATAATAATACCCAAGAAACATTTAATATTATGTTGAATGAAGCTTTTAAGGAAAATAGAACTGACCATTTAATGATATTTGCTATTGGTTTTGAAAAAGCTTACTCTTTATTAGATTCTTCCCTAAAGAGCACTTTATTAGATAAATTTAATCAAATGGCAGAAATGAAAAATGTTTCTATAGTATTAGTTGATAGATTAATAGGTATTAAATCATTCGCTTATGATACTTGGTTTAAACAACTAACAGCTACAGATAGGGGTATTTATATTGGACGTGGTCTTAATAATAGTACTATTCATAATTTAAGTACTTCATTTAGAACATTAAATGCTCCTATAGAAGCTAACTTTGGCTTTATAATTACTAATGGTGAAGCCATAAAGATGAAAGTGTTAGAAGGTGATTTATAATGGAAGATAAGATATTAGTAACATTAGTAGTACCAATGATAGAGAAAAAATATGAAGTCTTTCTTCCAGCTAATAAAAAAATAGGAGAGATAATTACCCTACTTTCCAAAGGATTAACAGACGTATCTAATGGTTATTATATTATTACTAATAAAGAAAGACTATATAATAGAGTTACAGGTAAAGAATATAATAATAATCAAATACTAAAAAATACTGATATAATCCAAGGATCGTGGTTAGTCTTTATGTAAAAAAATAAATGGGAGAAGTCTTAGAAAAATAACAGAGGAGGATAATTTTATGGCACAAGTATCAACAGAGGGAATAAGAGAAACAACTGGAGAAATAAGAAATGCAGTACATATACTTAGGCGTGTCGCTAGAGAAACTAGTAGCAAATGTACTGCCATAAAGGGATATGCTAGTGAACTAAATGGGTATAATGGAGCAAGAGTAAAAGAAAGTATTCATACTATTGGACTAACAGAACCAATTGATTCAACAACAAAATCTACTATAACAACCTATAAGTGTTACAATACATTTGATATTAATACTGGTAATATAGCAGATGTAGCTAATAGTCTAGCCCAAAGAGCAGATGAGGTATATGAAACAGTAGCTAATATACTTTCAAAGTTATCTAATATAAATGAGATAGCAGAAGCTATTGAAGGTTATATAGAAAAAGTCCAAAGTATTTTAGGAGATAATATAAGTGCTAAAGCTTTAGGAGCTGCTTCTCTTGCTATTGGTCAAGATGGAGTTGCTAAAGCTAACTTTGCTAAGAGTAGTGAAGATCTTAAAAATAGAAATTTTATTGATTATGATACATTCAAAAATGATGCTAATTTTTCATCTAGTAAATTGTCATTTGAATTACAAGAAGATGGTAGTTATTTAGTAAAAAGTAATGGTGAGTCTACTGGATATTATACCAGTGGTTTAACAGCAGCTCTTTATTTAGATACAATCAGAACTGTAATGAAAGATAATGGTGAGGAAGTAGGTGATCTTCCTCATATTGAAACACAAGACGAAAGTGAAAAAGCAAATGGTATTCAGTTAAACTATAGTGATTTAAATAATTTATCATCAGTAGCATTTGCTAAGAGAAAAGCTAGTAGCAGTGATCCGGATATTCAGAAATTTGTATTCAGTATTTCTAATCATAAAGATTATTTAATACCCTCAGGTAAAAATTTATATAATAAAGACAACACATTAATCGCAAGTAGTGGAGATACATTATCTTTTGATAAAAATATTAATAAATTTGTAATAAAAGATAGTGATGGCAATTTACGAACCTTATCTAATTATAGTATAGATGAACTAGTAAGAAGTAAGCTTTCTAGTGTACTTTCTACCACTAAAAAATTTGGTGGTTCATCTAGTGATTATTAGTAATTATTTTGATAGTATTTATGTAAATAGCTGTAAATAAAATTGACTAGAAAAGTTTATTATGTTACATTTAGTTAAAATAGGAGGGAAAAATATGGGATCATATATAGCTTCGCGAGTTGAAGTTAATAAAGCAAAAACAGCGTTAGAAAAAGAACTAAAAAGTCTACCAGCAGGTGGACAATTTAGAGGCGCATCAGCAACACTTCAAAATGTTCTTAGAATATTAAACCAAGTTTGGGATACACAAGGTGGAAGAAGTGTTCAAGCAGAACTAGAAAAGTATGTTAGTGAGTTAGATAACTATCAAGAATTAGAGTCAGCCTTGGAAGAATTAAGAGGAGCTAGTGTTGCAGTCAGTGAAGCTGGTGAATTTAGAGAATTTGTAAGTAAAGTAACAGTGGAGGGATAATTTATGGCACAAGTATCAACAGAAGGGATAAGAGAAACAAATAGAGAAATAAGTAATGCCGTACATATACTTAGAAGTGTTGCTAGAGAAACAAGTAGTAAATGTGCTGCCATAAAAGGGTATGCTAGTGAACTAAATGGTTATAATGGAGCAAGAGTAAAAGAAAGTATTCATACTATTGGATTAACGGAACCAATTGTTCCAACAGCAAAATCTACTATAACAACCTATAAGTGTTACAATACATTTAGCATTAATACTGGTAATATAGCAGATGTTGCTAATAGTCTTGCCCAAAGAGCAGATGAAGTATATGAAACAGTAGCTAAAATACTTGCTAAAGTTTCTGATATAGATGGAATAGCAGGAGCTATTGAAGGCTATATAGAAAAAGTCCAAAGTGTTTTGGGTGATAATATAAGTGCTAAAGCTTTAGGAGCTGCTTCTCTTGCTATCGGTCAAGATGGAGTTGCTAAAGCTAACCTTGCTAAGAGTAGTGAAGATCTTAAGAATAGAAATTATATTGACTATGATACATTCAAAAATGATGCTAATTTTTCATCTGGTAAATTGTCATTTGAATTACAAGAAGATGGTAGTTATTTAGTAAAAAGTAATGGTGAGTCTACTGGATACTATACTAGTGGTTTAACAGCTGCCCTTTATCTAGATACAATTAGGACAGTAATGATCAATAATGGTGAAGAAGTAGATAAGTTACCTTATGTAGAAACACATGATGATTCAACTAATGCTACAAAAAGTGTTAACAATCAAGATTTAAATGATAGTGCAAATGTTCAAATAACATATAGTAATTTTGATGAGTCATCAGAGCCATATGTACAAGAAAAGTTTGCTAGTGAAGATATTAATGATCAGAAATTTATAGCTAGCATATCGAATCATAAAGATTACTCAATACCAGAAGGTAAGAGATTATGTAATGAACAGGGAACAATGATTGCGAGTAGTGGAGATACACTATCGTTTGATGGAACAAATTATATTGTACAAAGCGGTTATACTGATTTAAACAATAATTCATACAGCATGGATGAATTAGCAAGAACTAATTTTTCTGATAATTAGTTAGTGTAAACAAGCGTAAATACAGTTGATTAGTAAAAAAAATTATGTTAAAGTTTAAATATAAGATAATAGGAGGTGAAAAAAATGTCAAAGGGAGTTTATTCAGATTTAACTTCTTGGAATCGTTCTGAAGTTGAAACAGCTATTAGACTATTAGAAGATGCAAATATGGAAATGGCAAAACAACTAGAGCAACTAAGAAGTGAAACAAATGAAAGTTTTATTCAAGCAGGAAACTTTGATACACCAGGTGGAAAAGTAGCAGTTAGCAATATAGAAAACTTTATTGATACAGATGGAAAAAGTTTTCATGATATAATGCAAGAAAGAATTGCTAATTTAAGACATATATCACAATTACTAGGTGAAATGGAACAAGTTTAATAATCGGAAAGGAGATATATAAATGAATAATAGTGTATCATCACAAGCGATACTTGCACAAGTTGATTTATTAAAAACTAAGTTTGCACAACAAATGCAAGAATATAATGATAATATTGATATGGCTTACACTAATGTTGGTGTGACAAGTAATAATATTGATTCAATTATAACTGATATAAAAGCAGATGTAAGACATTTAAATGAAAAATTTACTGAAACAAGACAACGTATTGAAAATCAATTGACTCAGTCTGCTGAAACTATTGAATCACTTAATAAAAATATTGAAAATGATTTTAGAAGTATATAAGAGTATTAGAAATAATACTTTTTTTTCTTTATCATATAATTAAATATGACTAAAGAAATATTAACTCTTAAACTAGTACTTGCTGTTAATCAATGGTTATATAATCAAGATAAAATAACTTATCAGACATATAAATATACTTTAGACAGTTTATTAAAAGAATTAGGTGATTATTATTAATTTACTTAATATTAGAAATATGTTAAATAGTGGTATGAGTATAAATGATATTAATTTAAGAGTAGTAATCTATGCTAGAGTATCAACTGATCATAAAGAACAAAAAAGTTCTTTAATAAACCAAGTAGAGCACTTTAAAAAAGTAATAGATAATAATTTAAACTGGACTTATATAACAGCATATATAGATGAAGGTATAACAGGTACTAATGATACTAAAAGAGAACAGTTTATGAAGATGATAAGTGATTCAAAGAGTGATAAGTTTGATTTAATAATTACTAAAGAGATATCAAGGTTTTCAAGAAATACTCTAGATAGTATTAAATATACAAGAGAATTACTAAACAATGGAGTAGCTGTTTTTTTTGTGAATGATAATATTAATACTGTTTTACCCGATTCAGAATTAAGACTTACAATAATGGCTTCTCTTGCTCAAGATGAGGTAAGACGTCTATCAGAGAGAGTAAGATTCGGTATGAATAGGGCTATAGAAAAGAAAGTGATTCTTGGAAATAATTTATTATATGGATATAAAAAAGATAAAGAAAGTAAAAAACTAGTTATAGTAGAAGAGGAAGCTAGAGTAGTAGAAAGTATTTTTAGAAAGTATGCTATAGATAAATTATCTATTTCTAAAATAGTAAAAGAACTAAATAGCAAGAATATAAAAACTAGTATGGGAAATAAATTTTCTATATCAACAGTCTCTAGAATGATTGCAAATCCTAAATACAAAGGCTATTACTGTGGAAGAAAAACAAGAGTAGTTGATTATATGACTAAAAAAGTAAAGTATCTAAAAGAAACTGAATGGTATCTTTGTAAAGATATAGACTCTATTCCACCAATAGTAACAGAAGAGCTTTGGTTACTTGCTAATAATAGACTATCTAAAAGAAAAAAACAGTATAAGAAAACCACTAATAATAAAGAGTTATATCTATATAGTAGTAAAATATATTGTTCTAATGATAAAAGTATATTTTATCGAAGATATTTTAAAAAAGATAAAAGTGATGCTACCTGGGTATGTTCTAACTACTTAAAAAATGGTAAAAAAGTATGTGATTCAGCTAATATTAGAGATAGTGAATTAAACTACATATTTGATAAAATAATAGAAAAATTAGATATTAGTAAAAAAAGTATTATTGATATATTAATGAATTATTATAAAAAGAACAATAAAGAAAAAGATAATAATTTAGAGATAGAAAAGATAACTACTAAAAAGAATAAACTATTAGATTTATATTTAGACAAATTAATATCTAAAGAAGAATACTTAGTAAGAATAAGTGATTATAATGAAAGAATAAAAACTATAGATGATAATAATACCAAATATAATAATCTAAATGATATAATAAATTATCTAAATGATAATATTACTATTGATAAAATAAGAGAAATTATTATCTCAAGCATATTAAAACGTATAGATGTAAAAAAACAAGATAAAAGTATTATATTAAATATATACTTGTTTATGGATAATTTTAATTTTACTGAAAAGATAAATTTTAAAAGAGAAACTGATAATGATGTTACTTATATCATTAAAATTTTAACTAGCTAGCTTTCTTTTTATTACATTATCATCAAATAGGGTGACAAAGTCACCTTGTCCACCAATGAATGCCGAACTCATCGCTGCAAAAGCAATAGAAGTATCTATATTAACATCTTTCTTAGGATCTATATTATGTTCTTTTAAAGCCCATTCAAAGGTCATTTCTGGCATACCACCGGCACGCCCACCAATTACATCTTTTCCTTTTAAGTCATCAAGGGTAAAGTTATCAATCTTTTTTCTTGATACTATAAATGATCCATCTTTTTGAGTTAATTGAGCAAAAGTCTTTAGATAATCTTTTTCACCACCATTATAAACATAGATAGTAGTTTCACTACCAGCAAATCCAATATCAGCATCTCCTGATAAAACAGCAGCACTAACTTTATCAGCTCCTGGAGTTAAAATGAGATTAAGATTAATTCCATTATCTTTAAAATAACCTTTTTCTATAGCAACATACATAGGAGCATAGAAGATAGAGTGAGTAACTTCTGCTAAAGTAACATCGGTATATTCCTTCTTTTCCTCTTTCTTCTTATTGAAATTAAATAATACTGAACAAGCTAGGACAAAGACAATTAGAATAGAACCGATATACAAAATATTTTTTTTCAAACTAAATCCTCCTTTCAGTTCAAAGTATTATATGTATATTTGTTTTTGTTGTTCCTTTAAATGAATTCAGTTATAATAGATTTAGGAGTTGATAAAGATGGTATATGAAGAGTTAAAAAATAAATTTGAAGACTTAAATGATGATGATAAAAATGCTTTATTAATATATAAATCAAGATTAGGTAGAGCGATTAACTCACTAGATATAGAAGAAAAAGAAGTAGTAGATGTATATAATAAATATAAAAGATTATTAAGTAATCCTGCTAATATGTTTATGTCCTTTACTGTTTTTAAAGATGTGTCCCTTTCCTCCCTTGATAGTTTTAAAGAAAGTCTTATAAATGTTAAAAAGAAAGTGATGAATATTAATTTAACTTTAGATGAAGATACTACTGTTTATCGTGCTTTTTCTCTAAGTGATGATAGTGAAGAAGAATTATTATCAAAAAGTGAATTAATATCTACTAGTTTAAATATTGATACTTGTGATGACTTTCTAGTAGCAGGTAATAAAAGACACTATCTATATCAAATAAATTTAAAGAAAGGATCAAAAGTAGCTATTTGTCCTTATGCTATTTTACTAGATAGTAAAAGTGATAGATTGATACTATCAAAAAGTCATGATCAAGAGGAAATACTTTTAAATAGGGAAAATTACTCTTTTGATATAGTAAAAACTACTACTAAAGAACTAGATAATAATGAAAAATTAATAATAAGAGTGCTAGATTCAGAAACATTAGAAAAAACTAATACGAAGAAAGTTTAAATTTTTAAAAAGCTATTGTTTTATTAAAAGCTATCCTTATATAATATTTCTAGAGGTGATAGATACATGAATATAGAGGTATTAGAATATTTAATGAAAAGAAGAAAAATTAAGAGTTATTATCAACTTGCTAAAGATGCTTGTTTTCCTTATACTACTTTATTAGATTTAACTCATAATAAAAGTAATAACCTAACTAATATCAAAATTTTAGCAGACTATTTTGATATAGACTATAGATTCTTACTTGAAGGTACTACTTATTGTACACTAATAGATGAAAAAAATAGAGTAAAAACCTTTCTACCTTTAGATAATTTAGAAAGAAGTAATGTTTTTGCTACTGTTTTAATGGGAAATTACTAAAATGAGGTGTAATCTTCTTTTTTTTATGATAGAATATGGTATGGAGTTGATAACATGGGATTTTTTGACAAGATAAAACAAAAATTTAAAAAAGAAGAAATAAAGAATGAAAAAGCAGTAGAAGAGAAAAAAGAAGTATATGATAAAGGATTAAGTAAGAGTAGAAAACAAGTAACATCACTTCTTTCTGATTTAACTCATAGATATACAAAGATTAATGAAGAATATTTTAATGAATTAGAAGAAATATTGATAATGGCTGATATTGGTGTTAATACTGTTATGAAATTTGTAGATAGACTTAAAGAAAGAGTTAATCATGATAAGATTACAAATCCAGAAGAGTTAAAAGAAATGATAGTAGATGAATTATTTATCATTTATGTTGATGGAGAGGTATTAACTACTAAACTAGAAACTAGAGAAGAAGGACCTACTGTCTATTTATTTGTTGGGGTTAATGGAGTAGGAAAGACTACTACTATTGCTAAACTTGCTAATAGATTTGTAAAAGATGGTAAGAAAGTATTATTAGTAGCAGGAGATACTTTTAGAGCAGGAGCTTATCAACAATTAAAAGAGTGGAGTGAAAGAACAGGAGCATACTTCTATGGTAGAGAAGGAGCAACTGATCCATCTAGTGTTATCTATGAAGGTTGTGAACTAGCTTTGAAGGAAAACTATGATTATGTCTTTATTGACACTGCAGGACGTTTACAAAATAAAGCTAATTTAATGAAAGAATTAGAAAAAATGAATAGGGTTATTAATAAATTAATACCAAACTCTCCAACAGAAACACTACTAGTTCTTGATGCTTCTACTGGTCAAAATGGTATTAAACAAGCAATATCTTTTAAAGAAATAACTAATATCACAGGTATTGTCCTTACTAAAATGGATGGAACTGCTAAAGGTGGAATAGTACTAGCTATTAAAGAAGAGGTAGGAGTTCCTGTTAAGTTTATCGGTTTTGGTGAGCGAGCAGAAGATTTACAAGAGTTTGATATTGAACAGTATATTTATGGATTATTTAAAGATTTCATGGAGGAAAAATGAAAAAAAGTATTACAAAGATAAATCCTAAAGCAATGAAAAAGAAAAAAGATAATACAAAGCTATTTCTCACTATTCAGTTTATTCTTACCATATTATTATTAGTGTTTGGTATATTATCATTTATTTATAAAGATTTATTTTTCTATTTTAAATTACTTCTTGGTATAACAATTATAGATATGGGTATTAATAATCAACTAATTTATAAAAGACTATATGCTACCTACGTTTATCTAGGAGTAGGTGTTATTCTTTTACTAGTGACTTTCTTTGGAGCATAATATGGAAGAGATGTTATACTATACAATGCTGTTTGATTTATATGGAGAATTACTAACTAGTAAACAACAAGATTATTTTAAAGACTATTACTTTAATAATTTATCATTATCAGAAATAGCAGAAAATTACGAGATAACTAGGAATGCTATTCATAATCAATTAAGAGAAGCTAAAGACAAACTAGAACATTATGATAAAGTATTACAGTTATCTACTAAACAAGAAAAAATAAAAGAAATATGCAATAAAATAAGTGATGATAATATAAAAAAGGAACTAAAAGATCTTTTTAATTTATGAAAAAAGATTGACTTAGTTCTTTTTATTATGCTATATTAAGTATGTACTTATTTGCAGATGTAGTTTAGTGGTTAGAATATGACCTTGCCAAGGTTGTGACGGGGATTCGATTTCCCTCATCTGCTCCATAAAAAAATCAACTTATAGACTTAATTGTTTATAAGTTTTAATTTTATATAATATAAAAAAGACAATCTTTATATTATATATCTAATTGTCTTTTTGCATATTATAAATTTTGTCTAATTTTTTATTTATAGATTTTTTAAGTATAATAAATATTAATGTAACTATACTATCAATAATTATTCCGGTGATTAGTAAATAACTCCAATCAAAATCTATAACATATTCATTAGGATCATCAGGGTTGTATCTTACCGTTGTTGTTTGTTTAAAGCCAGAACTATTACTAATCACATTTGGTGAAACTCTATAAGTAACACCATCTACTATATATTCATAAATAGCACTACATTCATTACCTTCCTCTTCATAGAAACAGTCATATTTTATAAGTTTAGCATCAGTTTTAAAATAATTCTTAGCTTTGTTGTTATCAGTTATATTTAAATATAGATATATTCCAATAAAAGCTAATCCACCAAGAAACCAAGGGATAAGTATAAGTGTTAAAATTATATAAGCCACACGATTTATTTTCTTTTTTGCTAAAGCTATACTTTTATAATCAGTTTGACAATATTCTTCACTATATTTAGTATATTTGGTATTATTTAATTCTTTGCCACAAGATTCGCATCTAATATTTGTGTTTCGATTTTCATATCCACAGTTTGGACATTTACTTGTATTCATTGTTTCCTCCTTTACTATAATTATTTTGGGTGACTACCAAGAACTACCGCCACCGCCACCAGATCCTCCACCAGATGATCCACCACCTGAGGAACTATCAGAGCTACTTGAAGAATCAGATGCACTATTCATAGAAGACATAGTAGAATCAACAAATGTAGAAAAAGTGCTCATACTGAATGAACCAATGCCATCATACCAAGTTGGAGATTCCACAGAAATAGATTCAAATTTTTTAATCCATTTATTAGATACATCAAGTACATAAGTATATGGTAATATATCATAAAAGTAAGTTGGATTTTTTTCTACCAAAGCTTCTAACTTGTCTTTTTCTACAGTCTCGAGAAAGTTTTTAAACCCTTTTAGTTTACCATACATTTCTTTACCATATGTATTTCTCTTAGGCATACTTTCACAAAGAATACACATTATAAATGTAATAATAATACCAGCAATATAGTATATTATAGCAAACAGATCCTTTGAAAGACCTGGTAAAACTAGAAGATCGAAAGTACTAGCAAGTATTAATATATCTGAAATTATTAATAATGCTATATGGGTATTGTTTTTAGTTGTAACTATATTTTTAGCTAGATCAAATAAAAATATCAATGCCATCATATCAAACACATAATATCCTTCACCTACACCATTAAAGCTGACTTTTAACGTAAATATAGAGTAAGAAATAATTGTCATTATATAGGTCAATATTCTTATATTTAGTGAAGATTTAATAAAAATTTTTGGCCTATTTGAATTTATGTTCTTTAGTATTTCATTTATTGTTATGTAGAACTTATCATATAAATCATCTTTAGTAACCTCATTTTCATTATCTACATGATAAAAATTAATTTCATGACATTTGAATAAGCCATCTAAAAACATATACTCATTAATATTATTTCCATCATATTCTTTTAACTTTGTTATTTTAAAAGTTTTTCGTTTAAATAAGGAGTCATTATCTATTATCTCTGATATCTTAATATAGTTTTTATTAGCAAGATAAATGAGTAGGGAAGTTACATCTTCACTAGTAGCTTTACCACTGTATAGGAAACCAACTTCTAAACTGTTATAACCTTCTGGTGGATAAAATTCAACTGTTTCTACTGCCACATCATCTTTTCCATATTTATACCATAAAAGTAAAATAATAAGAAGAAATATTACTGGTAAACCAATAAATATAAAATACTCTATATACTTTACTTTATTGGACACATCAGTAATTTTAGATTTTAGAAAATATCCTTCTTGTAATTCACATCTTACAGTTAAAGCCATATTTGACTCTAGAATACCATCATCTTTTCCAGTTATTACTTTATCATTGACAGTATATTCTATATTAGAATTATTAGTAGAACCAAATGAACCTTTAGAAAAACCTAATTTATTAGTATCAAATTCTTTGGGCATGGCAATAGTAAATGTTATATTTCCAATAGCTGTATCCCACTCATTACCAATAATATTATAGTATAACTCATCATAATCATCTATAGGATCATTTCCTATATCATATGTATATTTAATAACATAAGTTTGCTCACCAGTTAAAGTCTTATCAGCAGAACCAATTTTTAATGTATAATAACTTCCATCACTTGAATCTACATATTCATTATCAATACTTACATTAGATACTTTAGCAGTGTTTCTAGATACGGTACCATCTAATCTAACAACTCTGTTTGATAGTGGTATTTTTCTAAGTATACCATGTTTTGGCTTATTAAAGTATGCAGTGATAGTTTCTATAATATCAAATGTATTATTTTCATTGACCTTAATATTTACATCATATTTGTCAATAACATAATCATAAGAAGAATAATTATGGTTTTTACTAGGAGTAGTGTAGTAAAGATCATTATCAGTGTCAATAAATAATTGATAATAACATATTTCATTAGCACTATGATTAGTCATAATAGATGAATTAGATATAAATTCAAAATTACTAGTACCAGCAGACACTTCTTTTTTATTAGAGTCCTTTGTTATTAAATTAAAATCTTTATCATAATAATATACAGTAGCTGTATATGTAATAGAATCATTAAAATTATTTTTAACTTCTCCTTTTAGTCCAAATTCTTCATTTGAATAATTATTAAATAAAATATTAGAAAAGTCCAAGTTGTTTACAGTTAAATTTTTAGGAGTGTTAATACCTACATAAATTGTTTGATCATTTAAAGCTTTGGTAGATATAGGAAAAATTATTAATAGTAGTATAATTAAAAATATAATCTTTTTTTTCATGCTTTCTCCTCACTAATAATATTATATGGTGTTACCAAGAACTACCACCGCCTCCACCAGAGCCACCACCTGACGAACCACCTCCAGAAGAACTACCACCAGAATAACTACTATTTGAATCATAATCAGATGACATTAAATTATCTGCTGAAGACATAGTTGAATTAATGAATGATGAAAAGCTAATGAAATTAAAATCATCTGTACCATCATACCAAGTAGGAGCCTGTATTGTAATATATTCAAACTTTTTCATCCATTTATCAGAAATACTAAGAACATAAGTATATGGTAATATATCGTAAAAATAAGTTGGATTTTTTTCTACCAATGATTCTAACTTATCTTTTTCAACTGTTTCAAGGAATCTTTTGAATCCTTTAATTTTACCTAATATTTCAGTACCATATTTAGTTCTTTTTGGTAGCATTTTTAAGAGAATAAACATTCCCAAAATACAAACTAAACCTGCAATATATACTGCCAAATAACTAGTATCTTTTAATAATACTGGTAAGACTAAGGCAAGCCAAGGTATTCCCCCAAATAATGTTCCAAAAATAAATCCAAATATTTTTGTATAAATATCAGAAGCAGTTTTAGAAACAGAACCATTTATAATAGTAATTGATGCTGTTTTAGAAAATAATGATTCAAATAAGAATACAAAACCAATCACTGGAAAAATTATTGCAAAAGGAATAATTGAAATTTCTCCTAATGATATAATTGGCGGAATAGTAATTAATAAATAGGTAACTAGCATCATTAAAATAATAAATATTTTTTTACTAGAAGCAGATTTATCATAAAGTCTATCTCTATTTTCTTTATTATCTATATTTGATAATATCTTATTCATTGTTATATAGAAATTATCATATAAATCAGATGAATTTACTTCTTCTAAATAATCATCATTACTACCATTTTCATACTTATTAGAAAATAAATGGATAGCAGCCCCCTTTTTTAAAAATAGTCCCTTTAAAAACAATTCTTCATTAATGTTATTGCCATCATATTCTTTTAATTTTATTATTTTAAAGTCTTTATATTTGAAGAATAGTGATTTCCTCTCAGTTTCTTTTATTTTTATATATCCTTTATTAGCAAGATAAATGAGTAGGGAAGTTACATCTTTATTGTTAGCATATCCTTTATATAAGAAACCAACTTCCAAACTATTAAATTCTTCAGGGGGGTAGAATTCTACTGTTTCGATAACCCTATCATCTTTACCAAATTTGCACCATAAGTAAAATGCTATTAAGAGGAATAATAATGGAATTGTAATTTCAACATAGAGTATTGGATCTATAATGTTTTTAGCTTCAGAAAAATATCCTTCATTTAGTTCACATCTTACTGTTAAAGCCTCATTTTTTTCTAAAATACTAGTATATTTTCCAGTTATTACATTATTACTGATACTATATTTAATATTAGAATTATCAGTAGAACCAGTACTACCAGAAGAAAAACCAAGTTTACTACTATCAAAATCTTTAGGCATTGTAATAGTAAAAGTTATATTACCAATAGCTGTATCCCATTCATCACCAATAATATTGTAATATAATTCATCATAATCTTTAATTCTATCTTTTCCTAAATTATAAGTATACTTAGTTACATAGTTTTGCTCACCTGTTAAAGTTTTATTAGCATCACCAATTTGTATTACGTAATCTCCATTTTCTCTTGAAACTTTATATTTATTATTAACAGACAAATTTGTTATTCTTGCTCTATTAGTTGATTTACTACCATCTAATCTTGTTATATTGTTGACTAATGGGATATTTCTAAATATTCCATGTTTTGGTTCGTTAAAATAGGCCGTAATTGTTTCAACAACATCAAAAGTATTATCTTCATTTACTTTAATATTGACATCATATTTATCAAGAACATAATCATAATAAGAGTAATCACTAACCTTACTAGGTGTTAGCATCTCACTACTATAGTAAGCACCATCAGTATTAACCTCTAACTGATAATAAGCTATTTCACTAACATTATGTCCATTTAAAATAGATAGATTAGACATTAGATTAAAGCTACTATTAGCAACTGGAGCAATACTTTGATTATTGCTTTTAGCAATTAGATTATAATTTTTATCATAATAATATACAGTAGTCGAGTAATTAATATTATTATCAGAATTATTTTTTATTAGTCCAGTAAGTCCAAAAGATTTAGTTGATGTAGTAGAGTAGTCCTTAAAAGTAATATCGTGGATGTTTATGTCATCAATTTCTAAATATCCAGTATTGTTAATATTAATATATGATGTTTGTTTGCTTAATGCATTTGTATTTATTGGAAAAATAGTTATTAAAAGTATAAATAATATAATAGATAAAAATCTAAACTTTTTCATACATACCTCCATTATAACTCAATTTTTATATTTTGTTTTTCTTCATAGTTTGCTTCAAACATTCTTTTTGTTTTGTAACCAAATAGCTTAGCAAAAATATTATTAGGAAACATTTGTACTTTATTATTGTAGATTCTAACTGTTCCATTATAGTATTTTCTAGCATTAGCTATATCATCTTCAATTTTTGTTAGCTTACTACTTAAATCAATAAAATTTTCATTAGCTTTTAATTCCGGATAAGCTTCTTTTAAAGCCATGATTTTAGAAACATCACTAGATAGTTCTTCATTGTTTATAATTTTCTCATCATTTGTCATTTCATTATATATATTATTTCTTAATTTTGTAACCCTCGTTAAAGTTTCTTCTTCATATTTAGCATATCCTTTTACGGTTTCCACCAAGTTAGGAATTAATTCCCATCTTTTCTTTAAATAGACATCCATTGTAGAAAAAGCTTCTTTTACTTTATTATCTAAACTGATAAAGTTATTATATAAGATGAAGACATAAATAATAATTAAAATAATAACTGCCAAGATAATCCATAACCACATTCTTTTCACCTCCTATTATAGTTAATTTTATCATATATTTAGTAAATTTTTTCTAATAAGTAACTAGAAATCTACTTTTAACATATAATTAAATGAATAAGGCAATTGACAAACCCCTTTAGCTAGTGTAAAATAATACTTGCAAGTGATAAATGGGTCTATAGCCAAGTGGCTAAGGCGTGGGACTGCAACTCCCTGATCGTTGGTTCAAATCCGACTAGGCCCTCCAAAAAGAAATAACTCAAAGATATTTAATTCATCTTTGAGTTTTTATATATTTAAAATTTAACTGATTCTTTAGTATCGTATATTTTACCATTTATTTCAAGATAAATAGAGTAGGTACCTGATAATCCTTCAGCATTAATATATCTATTAATAACAATACCATTTTTATTTTCTTCTTCACTAAATATATCAACACATAATGCTGTATATGGCTTTTTACTAACTTTTATTTCATAATAATTAGAAATAGTATTCTTCTTTAAAATAATATTAACTTTATCTTCTCTTTTAAATTGACCAGTAAAGACTAATCTATCTATTTCTTTAGTAAACTTAATATTATGTTTAGTATAATCTTTATCTATCTTATTACTATTACTAGCTAAACTAATTTTTTTCTTAGTAATATTTGTCTTACCAAGACTACCAACTCTTGTAGCATTACCTAGTTTTAATTCTGTATCATTATAAATATTCATCTTTTCTACTCGGTAGAAATTACTAGGTAGTACTAATTCAAAGATAACATCATTATCAAGTAGTTCAACTGTATCAGATTTTAAGGAAACATTTCCTTCTGTTAGACCGGCTGGTTTGTTAGAAGCTTTTCCATCAACTGATACAATACCACCAGAATGAATAATATAGTGATTATCATTTAAATAATCTACATCAGAAATATATGGTGAATAAAAGTCACTTTCTCTTTCTTTACCATATTCAAATACTTGTTTAATAGTCATTTTTTTAGTATCTATCTTATAAATAACTCCTCGTGAATAAGAATTACTAGCATCTACATAATTATCTTTCTTTTTCGATTTATTATTACCATTATCAAAGATAAATACTTCACCTTTAGGGGTAATCATAGCAGCATGTTGACTCCATTGCCATTCAAAGTCTTTACCGATAGGTTTAAAGAAATACTTTTGATACTCTTTACTCCAGTTAGTAGAATCTCCAATTATCCAGTTAAGTTTACCACTTTTGTAATCTATATTAATAACAGCATCTTGATGTCTTCCAGATAACGTAATAGAATTAGTCTTTTTATCATACCAAACAGAGTTATTATGGAACCAGTCATAACTAGTCCAGTTTTCACTTTTTCCATCAGTCATCTTTAATATTTTTCTTAAATCAAATTGTCTAACTTCTTTTCCAGTTTCTCTATCGAGTTCTACAATATAATCTTCAACAGTACCATCATTATTTAAAAAGTTATCAGAAGCTACTAATAAATTACCATTAGGCATCTCATAATAATCATGATGGTATCCTCCTTTTAGACTATATTCTTTATAAATTTTTCCAAACATATCAATCTCATAAAGCCCAGTAACATAATAAGGAGAGTTTATAAGTCTTTCTGTTCCAACAAGTAAATGTCCATTCTTTAATCTTTCAATATCCCAAATAGCCTTATAAGATAAATACCATCTAACATCACCATTAACATCATAAGCGGCTGTATATCCAGTAGATGATGGAGAATAAAAATAAAAATCATTAGCAAGCTTTTCTTTATCAGCTTTTACACTAGTAGGAATTATAAAATTATCAGGTAACTTATCAGTTTTAATTTTAAAAACCTTTCTAATATTCTTATATTCTACTATAATTTCATTTTCACTATCAGGATATAATCCATAGATTGATAAGTAATGCTTTTTACTCTTATTAAACTTATGAGTAAGAGTAGTATTTTCATCTTTACCAACTACTGTTACTTTAGGACTAACATTTTCTTTTGTTTCAAAAAGAATAAGAGCGGTTAGGGGAGAAGACTTATAAGGATCTACTATAATATTAGGGTTATCAATACTATATCCTTCTATTTTAAATTTAGCTTCTTCTTTACTTTGCATCATTATTAAACTTTCCTTTGTTTTAAGAAGTTTCCTTCCTTTCTGATTATTAGTAGAGATATTTATACTTACTACTAATAAAATACTAATTAATAAACACAATAAAACTTTTTTCATAAATAACATCTCCTTTATAAATTAATCATAAATAATAATTTATAAAAGATAAATAAAATAGTAGTTGAAAAAACTAAACTCGTAGTTGAGTTTAGTTCATAAAGCAATCATCATTTATAGATAATGGTATTTCATAAGTTGTAATTTTATTATCATCAGTAGTAGCTCTAACTGTTAGATAAAGACTGTTTTTAGTAAAATTTTTGCATAGTCTATTATAATTATTTACTTTAAACGTAATATCTTTTAAATAATCTTCAATAGTAGAATTATTACTTTTTTTCTTATTTATTTCTTTTGAAATATTGTTCTTATCTTTCTCATATAGAATACATTCTATTTCTTTATAGATAGTATTATCATCTCCACCACAGTAGTCTATATTTGATATATAAATAGATGATTGATTATTATTATAAGCGACTGTTCCTTTAATCGTAAAAGCACTACAACTAGAGGATAAAGTTTTAAAGTGAAAGTATTCTTTTTTAGTATTATAGAAAGTTATAATAGATATAGTAATTAAGATAATTATAATAGTTGTAATTAATATATACTTTTTATTAATACTTTTCTTTTTATAATTGCCATCTAATAAGTCATTTATATCTAGATTAAAATCATGACATATTTCTTTTAATAGGGCTATATCAGGGATAGCTTTACCATTTTCCCATTTACTAACTGCTTGATAGGTAATACCATATTTCTTAGCTAGTTCTTGTTGGGTAAGATTATTATCTTGTCTAATCTTTTTAATAAGTTTTCCAATTTTTTCTTGATCCATATTACCACCTATAATTCTTTTTAAAGATAGTAGACTCTCTAATTACAAACCCATTTTTTAAGTATAAATGATGAGCTGCTCTTCTTTCTAATCTAGATGTTAATTCATAATAAGATAGTTTATTATCTTTTGCAATAGTATCAGCTTTTTCTAAAAGATAAGTACCAATTCTTCTATTTTGATATTCTTTTTTGACACAGACATAAGTTATATAACCAAACTTAATATTTCTAAAGTAATCATTAATTATATCTATATGCAAATGACCTACTACTTCTTTATCATTAACTGCTACAATACTAAATGATTTATCACTATTTTCTAACTTATCTATATTAATATTTTTATAATGTTCATTAAGTAACTGTTCTAAACTTTCTTTATCTTCTATTTTATAATCTCTAATTAATATTTCCATTTTTATCTTCACCATTTATATGATAACATATGATAAATTACTTAGTAAATACTATGTAAAAATTAAATATATTTTGCTATAATTACAATGAGGAGGATGAGTTAATGAATAAAACAAAAAATAAGTATTTACAATTTATTATTTCTTTTATTATGTTGACAGTAGGTACAGTAATAGCAGCATATGCCCTAGAGTCATTCTTAATACCTAATACTATCTTAGATGGAGGAGTTACTGGTATATCAATAATTGTATCAAAATTAACTAATATACCACTAAGTATTCTGGTTTTATTAATTAATATACCATTTGTTTATGTAGGGTTTAGAAATTTAGGTAAAGGATTCTTAGTAAGAACTATTTATACGATGGGGCTATTCTCTTTATGTTTAAATCTATTTCATAATGTAGAACCATTAACAGAACAAATATTACTAGCCACTGTCTTTGGAGGTGTTTTACTAGGAGTAGGAGTTGGTCTAATTATTCACTTTGGTGGATGTGTTGATGGAACAGAATCAGTAGCTATCGTAATTAGTAAGAAAACATCTTTATCAGTAGGACAAGTAGTATTATGTTTTAACCTTATTATTTATACAGTAGCAGGATTTATCTTTGGACTTGATAGAGCCTTATACTCATTACTTACTTACTTTATAACTTTTAAAGTAATAGACTTTGTATCAGAAGGATTAGAACAAGCGAAAGCTGCTTTAATTGTTACTAGTAATGGAACTGCTCTTGCTGAAGAAATATATAAAAGATTAGGTAGAACAGTAACATTTATTAAAGGACAAGGTTTAATTAGTGGTGATAAAGAAGTACTATACTGTGTCTTAACTAGAATTGAAATATTTGAACTTAAGAAAATAGTAGAAGAGATGGATGATAGAGCTTTTATTACTATCTTAGAAGTATCAGAAGTAATTGGGGAACATATTAAATCTACTAAGAAAATAAAAAAAGTTCATCAAAATATAAAGAACCTTAATTAGTTTTAGTTAAGGTTTTCTTTTGTAATTCATAGTTAACTATATCGGGATAGTCAGTAATATATGTTATATCCTTATAATAATCATCTACTTTATTTAAAACGCTATCTAGTTCTTTAACGGAATTAATAGTCCAAATAGATACATTTTTATTATCTTTTTCTAATTCATCAATTACTTTATAGGTTACTAATTGTTCTTTTAAAGCGATATTATCAAATAGACTAATATAGTTAAGCTTATCTTTAGAATTAATAATAGCTTGATAATTATAATCTTTTTTTTCTTTTTCTAGACAAAGTAGGGCAAGTAAATTAGAACTTTGAAAAGTCATATTATCAGTATCTTTATCTTTAAGTTCTTCTTCTAAGACAGTTATAAACTTTCTTGTATCATTATTAAATTTTAAATCAAGTAACATTTCTTTATTTTTACATATATCGATAGCATCACTAAGAGTGATTAACTTATAAGTTTTATTATTTATGTTTTCAAATCTTTTCCTAATAACTAATCCATCTATTTCACTAAGAGTATTAATATATGATTTAGTCCAAGGCTTCTTATAAATTAATTCTTCACTTAATAGTTTACTACTTAGACTATCTGATATTTTAATAGTCTTTCCTTTTAAAGTATCAACAGTATTATTATGTGATAAGACTAGTTTATCATCATTAGTTAATCTAATATCAAATTCAATCATATCAATATAAGAAGTGTTATTAGCAAGTTCTAAAGCATCTTTAGTATTTTCAATAGCAAGAGAAGAAAAACCTCTATGAGCTACGATAGAAAAATCATCATCATCACTAAAGAAATCAGTAAGATCTTTTATAAAACCAGTTTGTGTATCGTGTGATAATTTATATGCAATAGATGATGTAGCAATAGTTGCAGCACTAGTGAATAATAGTAATCTTTTAACAATTTTTTTCATATACTTACTACCTCCAAATTTACTTATTATTCTATACTAGTATTTAATAAGCGTCAATTTATCTAGAAATAAATAATGACTTATCTCTTTTTGCATGATAAAATTAATGTAGTTGGAGGGATAAGAAGTGAAAGATAATAAATTATTTATGATAATAGTAACTGTACTAGCAGCTATAGTACTAGTTCTTAATATACAAAAAGTAATTACTAATAATAGTCAAACTGATGGTATAAAGTTTAAAGAAGAATATGAAAAGTTAAATGGTAAAAAGAACGATCAAGGTAAGAAATACCGTGAGATAACCATAGATAGTAAAAATAAAATTGTTTATAAAACTACAGAAGAAGTATTAGAGTTAATTGATAAAAAGAAATCTTTTGTTTTATACTTTGGCTTTGATACATGTCCATGGTGTCGTAGTGTAGTACCAACTCTTGCATCTATTTCTAAAGAATTAAATCAAGAAGTATATTATATAGATGTAAAAGATATTAGAGATACTTTTGAACTAGATGATGATAATAAACCAAAACTAGTTAAAAAAGGTAGTAAAGACTATAGTAAACTACTTGAAAAATTAAAACCTGTTTTAGAAGATTATACTTTAACAGATAGTGATAATAATGAGATAAAAGTAGGAGAGAAAAGAATCTATGCTCCAAGTATTGTTAGTGTTATAGATGGTGAAGCTAAAGAGTTAACAACAGGTATTAGTGATAAACAAACTGATGGTTATATGAAACTTACTAAAGAAATGGAAAAAGAAACATATAATAAGATTAAAAAAGTATTAAAACAAGTAAGTGATAAAAATAAAACTTGTGATTTAGATAAAGGATGTTAATAAGTGATTAAGATAAGTAATAATAAAATAGATTATTTTATAGATGAAAGAGTAGTTGGTAATATTTTATTTACTAAAGATAATAATCTAATTAGACTAACTAGTACTATAGTAAAGCCAGAAGAAAGAGGTAAAGGTATAGCTAGTAAGATGTTAGAAGAAGTATTTAACTACTTTAAAGATAATAATTATAAAGTAGTAATTGAATGCTCTTACGTTAATAAGTGGATATTAGACAAAAAAGACTATCAAGATTTAATTGTGAAATGAGTTTTCACTTTTATCCCATAATTTATACATAATTATCTAGTATAGTGTAGTTGTGGAAAGGAAGTGAGGCCTATCGTTGATATAAAAGTAGTTGGAACAGATTGTAGTAATGGAATGAAATTACTAAAGAATTTATCTAAAGTCGAAAGAGAGATGAATTTAAAACTAAATATAGAAAAGATAGAAAAAAATCTTAAAGATAGATATAAAATAGATGTTATACCAGCACTTATTATTGATGGGAATATAGTTTCTAAAGGTGCTGTCTTAACAGATAGAGAAATTAAAAGATATATCAAAGAACTTTGTATGGAGTAGTTAATTACTACTCTTTCTTTTTGTCTAAAAGTGTCATCTTGCTTGTAATTTATTTTTATTCATATTATTATAATACTAAGGAGTGTGATACTATATGATTTATCCTTCTATTGATAAGCTTTTAAATATTGTAAGTTCTAAGTATGAACTTGTTCATATTGCAGCAAGACGGAGTAAAGAAATGTCAAGAAATGAACATTATCAACTACGCGAAAATGAATATAAATGCAGTAAAAATATCGGTAGAGCTTTAGAGGAAGTTCTAGAGGGAAAATTAACAGTAGTGGAAAGCGATTAAAAAAGCTTTCCTTTTAAGTATAATAATATTGAGGTGTTAAAATGACGATAAAGATGTTTAAGATGAAACAAAAAGGTTTATATGAATTAGTGATGGATAATGGAAAAGTTTATTCTTTTTATGAAGAAATTATTTTAAAGTATGAATTATTGTTATCTAAGAAGATAGAAGATAAACTACTACCTAGTTTATTAGAAGAAAATAAAAAGTATGAATGTTATTATAAAGGATTAGAAAGATTAAATAAGAAAGCTGAAACAAGAGATAGTCTAGCAAGATATTTATTAGGTAAGGGATATACTGATAATGAGATAGAATTTGTTACGGAAAAGTTAGAAAGTCAAGGCTACTTAAATGATAGTAATTATGCTTCTAGTTATGTAAATAATAAAGTATTAACAACCTCTTGGGGAAAAGGTAAGATTAAGAGGCAGTTATTACAAAAGGGTGTTGCTGAAAAAGATTGTGATAAGGCTTTAGAGTCTTATTCTAAAGATATAGAATTAGAAAAGTTAGTTAAGAGAATAAATAAAAAGATAAGGTCTAATCATGATAAGAGTAATAAGGTACTAAAGATGAAACTTGAAAGTGATTTAGTTAATGAAGGATTCTCTAAGGAATTGATTAATAAGGCTTTAAACGAGGCTGAATTTAATGATGATAGGGAAATAGCTAAAAGGATTTATGAAAGGTTAGTAGCTAAATTAGGAAGAAAATATGCGGGTAAGGAATTAGCATATAAAGTTAAGCAAAAGATGATATTACTTGGTTTTGATGTAAGTGATTAAAAAGTAATTGATTAACCAATATTTATTTGATAAGATATTATTGATAAGGAAAGTAGAGGTGGTCAACCATGAATATATTCAATTTACATGCAGTTAACTTGGAGGGGGACCATATTTGGCTAAGCAGTAAAAACTACTTTCTTTTATTGCGTTTAAAGATAGGTCTAATGTTATAGACTTATCTTTTTTATGTGTTATTTTAGCAGGAGGAAACGATGAAAAATAAAAAAATAATAATATTAATTATTCTAATACTAATAAGTATATTAACTCTTATAGGTAGTAGTTATGCTTTACTTACTAAGACATTTACTAGTAAGAAACTAAGTGTAGAAGTAGGAACTTTAAAGGTAGATTTTACAGAAGGTAATGCTATTAATCTAGATAATACTAAACCAATGAGTGATAGTGATGGGTTAAATACTACACCTTATACTTTTACTATAACTAATAG
>CAKPPI010000008.1 GCA_934177545.1 uncultured Bacilli bacterium | reverse complement strand
AATTTTGCCTCAAACAAAGTTCATCTTTGTTTGTTAACTATATTATAAATCGGTAACATTTTAACTAATGTTTAACAACATATTTTTTTATGTTGCTAATCATTTTTTAAAGAGATTGATTAATAAATAATAAGAAAAAATGCCTAACAAGTAAGCATTTATTCATTTTTGATAGTAATATCGGTTATATTTTTAACTTCCTCTAAAGCCTTAACATTATAACTATTAAATTCATTAATATTTTTATAAATCAAATTTTCATAATCTTTAATAGTGTCATTATATTTTTCTAATAATAACTTAATTTCATTTAAATCTTTCTTATATATAAAATTATTAGGAATAATAAACTCTTTGCTAGCTTCTAAAGACTTAGTAAGATATGTATCAATTGATATAAAAGAAGGTAATATGTTTTTTTGTAAATAATCAGTATCTATTCTAATACTCTTTCTCATTCTATCCAGTTTTTTGATACTATTTTATCTATTTCATTTGCATTATTATCTAAAAATATGGCATATTCTTTTAAGATAGAACCTACCTCATCATAAACTTCACAACTAGAAATAAGATCTTTTTTAAAGTTTTCAGCATCTATACCTTTCCAGTAATCATCTTTAATAGTAATTCTTTTTATTTGATTAATATACTGATTATATCTATTAGCTAAAACAAACAACATTTTACTGTCTTCCCTCATTTTCTCTATATCAGTTTGAATCAAACTCATAATTATCTTCCTATCTATTCATTAATTTAATTTGTTTATCTACTTCCAATAACAATACCTTATTTATGTGTTTATGAAGTACTAATAAATCTCTTTCTAACTTTAATAAACCTTTCATTGCATTACCATCAATTTTATAACCTTTATCAAATGTTTTCTTTATATTATCAATTTCTTCTAAGCTTTTTCCTATTGATTCACTAACAAAGGTTAATTTTTCATTTAAAATAGTATAACTCTTTCTCAAATTATAATTGTCATACATAATTACTTAGCAATTGTACTAAAACTTGTCTTACCTGAAACTTGCTCAGAAGAAGTATATTTACTTTTCATACCATTAAGCGCAGTTTCAAATTCAGTTAGCTTGTTGATTAATTTTTTAGCTTCAGTATTAGTTCTTTGTACCATAGCATTATACTCAGTTCTAGCAGCAGTACCCTTAATAGCACGATTTAATACACCTTCATCAATGCGAGAAACATCATTTACTTTTTTAACTAATGTTTTTCTATAAGTCTCAATAGCATTTTTCATATTATTAATTCCTGAAACATCAATTCCTCTTACATTAATTGCCATAATATCATCCTCCTTACCTATTTAATTTTAGTAGTACCTTGTTTATAATTACTTTGTTGGAAAGAAGCAAATTCACTCTTATACTTTTCTAATCCATTTTTAATAGAAGTATTAATAGAATTTACTGAAGCATTAAGAGTTTTAACAGCTTGATTTAAATCAGCTATATAATTATTGCAATCTTCACCACTCCAATATTGTCTAATAGATGCAACTAAAGTTTTATATTCTTTACTACTAGTTGAACATACTTCTGCTGCTTGAGAAACCTCTTTTAGTACTTGTTTTTCTAAGTTACTAATTCCTGATGTAGATACACCAACATCAGCTTTTTTCATAGTTAATGCCATTATCTCACCTCCTTATCAATAATTAATCATAGATGAGTTAGAGGAAAATTCATCATACCTCTTCACTACCTTCATAAGAGTTTCACTGTAATCAAGAAAGCTTTTTAATATTACATCTAAGTTTGAGTCAAAATCTTTAAATTTATTTCTATATGACTCAGCCACATCACCATGATAATATTTAGTCGTATTTTCTATAGTCTTTCTATATTCTAAAAATATGTCTTTAATATCATCATGATATCTCAAAAAGCTTTTACTAAGAGTTTGCATTTCCTCCCTATTAATACCTGAAACATCTTCCATCTCTCTACCTCTCTCACCTGCTAGTAAAAGTTACCTTCTACTATATTAAGTATGTCACAACATACATTTTTTCTCAATATAAATCAAATAATTTGACATTTTTTAACACTGATGGACAATTAACCACTTGTTATATCTATGATAATAGTATTAATCTAGTTCCATTTCTAATATTAGTATTGAATAATAATGTATCAGAACTATACTGTTCACAAGTATCTTTATTATATAAAGAATTGGTAGAAGATAATTCAAAATCACCATTAGTTAACTCAGAAATTGCCTTATTAAGTAGAATTATAATATTACCTATTTTCTTATTTATTGGTAAATAAATAGAGTATTCTTCATCTATCTCAGGGACTATTAAATCAACTAAAACTTTATTTTTCATTATTCATCACCCTCTATTGTCTTTATAATTTCAAATTTACCATTAGAAACAATATAACCAGTATCAGTTGAATATTCTTGAAGATTTACGTTACTTATAGAATCAACTTGGAAAGCTATCTGATTTTCAAATCCTTCACCTATCCATATTCCCTTAGCTAAAGAAACTCTATTTTGATACCAATCTTCCACCATTAAATTACGATACTTTTGATATTCCTCTATTATAATAAAACTAGTAGTAGTAAATTTATCCACATTATTTAAAATATCTGATAAATCTTTTTTTATACTATCATCTACGTTAGAGTCATTAAATAGTTTAGATATACCAGCTATTATTATTACTCTATCTTCTTCAGGTTGATTTTCTTTATTTAGTATTTGTTTTATAGTCGTAACAAATTCAGTAGAATCTGTAGTTGATGTAATTTCACTAGGAACTGAAATTGTATATAACAAATCAAGCATTAATACTATAGTTTTTGGTAGACTAACAAGTTCTTTATATAACTCCGTTAAGAAACCTGTATTTATTAATAAATCATTTCCTATTATTGGTGTAATTTTATTGCCTTTAAAATCAAAAGTAGAAATACTAGCATCATCAAAATTAACACCTATTGGTAAATTAGTTAAATTATCTATATATTTAGCCATAGTTTCAGCATTTACTTTACTAGGAATAGTAGGAATTTGCTTAGCTTTAATAGTATAATAGGATGCTAATTTAGCAGCCGTTTCTTTAACTGTATCATTAATCATATCAAATAAATTTATATAAGCGGTTTGATACTCTACTACTTTTTCTCTAAAATTAGTTAATCCTCTACCAAAGACTTTTTTAGGAACAAGATTTAATGGAGCATTTAAAACATATCTAAATTCAAAATCATCATTAAATCTTAAGGCATAAATTGTCATAAAGTTTTGCGATACTCTAGTAGCTAAAGCATTAGTAGCAGAAGCAGTTACAGCAAAAATCATTCCATATTTACTACCTTCTCTAAATAACTTGTTAAACTCATCTTCTAGATTATTAAAACTTTCAAAGAATGATTCATAACCATTAAGAATAACAAATATTAATGGAAGTTTACTAGCATTTCTACTATTATAGGTAGTAAAACTACCACCATAGTTTGATAGGATACTTCTTCTTTTATTTAGTTCCCGCTCAAGCATTTGTAATAAATTTTCTATCTTTTCATTATCATAACTTGAAGCATAATCCCCAACTTGTGGCATTCTACTAAATACTTTTAATACTTCAGCTCCAAAGTCCATTATGTAAATGTTTATCTCTTCTGGTGAATGATAAATACATAGTGAATAAAGTATTGTAGATAACTGATTTTCTTTACCACTACCAGTTGTACCATATATCAAGATATTACCACTATCAGCAACATCTAAGGTTAAAATGCCTTGTAATTGATTTTCTGGATCATCATATTCTCCTATTACAGCTTGATAATCATAACTAGAAGGTTTAAATCCATACTTTTCAACAATATTACCCAAATATATTTCATTAGGAATAGAAGGTAACCATAACTGATCAGTTTGAATACTTTCTTTTTGAGCTATATTTATCAAATATTTAACTATATTAGTTAATTGTTCACCATAATCTTTTTGTTCTTCTTTCTTTATTGTATTATTAATACTTTTAATAACAGTACCATTATTACTAATAAAGTTTATGGAATCATCTATTTTTTTCTCAACAATATCAGATGGTATATATTTAGCACCACTCCAAGCTGATTGACCAATTTCAAATATTTCGTCATAACCAACTTGTAAGTAAAATCTTCCTGTTTCTTTTAAAGTAGCAGCTTCTGGTCTTCTTAACATTTCTTGACTATCAGCTTCTGATTGAACTTTTAAACATATTTTAAATCTTGCATTTGACCAAATCTGATCATCAACCACTCCACTAGGTTTTTGAGTTGCAAGTATCAAATGAACTCCAAGTGAACGTCCAATACGAGCAGTTGATACTAGTTCATCCATAAAATCAGGTTGTTGACTTTTAAGTTCAGCAAACTCATCAGATACAATAAATAAATGAGCAATTGGTTCTTTTACCTGTCCTTCACGATAATACTTCTGGTACTTATAAATATCTATCGTACTTTCCCCTAACATATCTCTAGCTTCATTAAAGATTCTTTGTCTTCTTTTAAGTTCACTTCTAATTGATACTAAAGTTCTATTCATTTCTGAAGTATCAAGGTTTGTTATAGTTCCTACTATATGTGGTACTCTACTTTTCTTTTCTCTATTTTCAAAAGCACCAGCAAGTCCACCACCTTTATAATCGATTAAAACAAATTGAACTTCTAATGGGCTATAATTTATACACATTGATAGTATATAAGTAATGATAAATTCACTTTTACCACTTCCAGTAGATCCTGCTATTAAACCATGTGGTCCATGTTCTTTTTCATGTAAGTTAAGTTCAAATAAATTACCATTAGGATGAACTCCAACCGGTGCTGTTAAAGAAATAGTTGGATTATTCTCTTGCCACTTAGTGGTAATATTTAACTGTTCTATCTTGCCAACTTTATACATTTCTAAAAATTCTAAAGTTTGAGGCAAGCTTGTAGCACTATCTCGCGAATCAACAGGAATATTTGATACTGCATTTATGTAAGGTAATAGACTATTTCCTAAAAAGAATTCTGGTGAAAATAAGGATAAACTATTACTACTTACGACCTTACTAAATAAGCCTGCTTCTGTATCAGAAATATTACTAAAATAGTTACATTTACTAGGTAAATTTCTTATTGCATTTTCAAAAATTAGGATAGAAAAGCCATAATTAGAATTAGATTTAAATAATTTTTCTATTATCTCTAAATTTCGATACTTAATAATATTATCAGTTATAATCAAATAATAACTAGGAAACATTTGATAAAGGTCTTTTTTATTATCAACCTTATCCACCTCAGAATTACTAGGTGCATCTTTAACAAAATTAAATCTTTCTTGATACTTAGCTTCTAAGTGATAAGATACTGTTTTAGCTTCTTCATCTGTATAAGCAAACATTCTAATTTTTCCTTGATTATCAAGAGAATGAGCTAAATACTTAAACTGATTCCATATATCACTATTTTTTTCACTTACAAGAAAAACTAGTTTTAAATCAATACTACTATAGTAAGTCATTAATTGTAAAAGTATTGATTCAATATAACTTTTTTTCTTAGTAGTATTTAAGATAATAGGAAAAATTGGATAATCTATTAAAGAAACTGTTATCGGAACATCTGTCATTGATAAGTCAGAATCCATTAGCTCACCAGCTTTATCTTTCAAATTATCATCATCTATAGAAAATTGTTTTTTAGGAGCATCTATGACAATATCTGCTTTTCTCCTACCAATACCTAATCTAATAGTTAAAAAATCCTTATCACTTATTTCTCTACTCCACAAGCTAGCATTTTTAGTTTCAAAAAGCCTTTGACATTCACTAGCATTTAAGTATAATTCTTTTAAAATGTTTTTCTGATTATTAATAGTAGTATCAATCAAGTCTTTTTTTTCTTGTAAATACTGACTATATTTCTTTTGTCTCTTTGTTTCTCTTTTCTTATTAATACTTTTTTCATAGTAATGTGTTAATATTGGGAATAGCAAACTACCAATCAATAAGGAAAAACCTATTACAAAGTTCATCGCTTCATCATTCCAAGTACTCTTTCCTTGGACAATACTAACATAAGAAAAGATACAAGTAGCTAATGATGATATAGAAAATACAGCTGATGCTCCTATACTTAGGAATAAGGGTAATTGCATATCTCTTTCTTTAAGTGGGGGATTTTCAATTTCAATAACTGCTTTTTCAATAACTGGTTTTAAATTTGGAGTATGAAAAAAATATTCATTTTCTTTATATAGACTACTCTTTTTTTCTTTGGCCGTAAGGTTTGTATACATACTATTATCTTCTTTAGGTAGGTTTGTTTCAGTAAGACCATTTATAGTAGTTAAATCTTTAATAGTATTAATACGAACAGAATTATTTAACCAGATAATCTTTAATCCTAAAATAAATATTTCATCACCAAATAACAAATTACAACTAATTATTTTTCTCTTATTAACATAGATTGGTATATTATTACTCTTTACTAATAATTTCCACATACCATTTTCTTTAGTTATTATGACATGTTCTTCATCTAATATCGGAAAAACTATATTATTAGTAGAAAGAGAACCTATTTTTAATTCATTTATGTTTGTTAATAGATAGTCTTTTTTTAAATTAACTGATGATGGTACTGATACTAAGACAGCATTTTTGTCAGTATCTGTAAAGAAAAGCTTCACTATTTTATAGTTTGTTAATTGACATGAGTCTACTGTTTTACCATTATCAACAATTGTAATACTATCATTACTTTGAATATTCCAAATACCATTAACTGATTGAACACTAATATTTTTTTCTTCATTATCAGAATAATAATTTATCAAATATGAATCTTCTACCTTTTGTGGCAATTTATAAGAATTAACTTTATAATCATCTAAAATAAATATTTTCACTCTTCTCACCAACCCATCCTTTTATCTATACTGAAAGTATATCATACTTTAATTTCTTTTCCTATTATTTGTTGAAAAATAAATGTTTTTATCTTATAATCTAAATAGAATAAGGAGGACTAGTATGGTACTTACAGAAAAGGAAAGAGAAAGAATTAATAGATATTTTAATGCAGCTAATTATTTATCAGTAGGGCAACTCTATTTAAAGGATAATCCATTATTAAAAAGGTCACTCGAAAAAAATGACTTAAAAAAGAAAGTTGTTGGTCACTGGGGTACTGTTCCTACCCAAAATTTTATTTATACCCATTTAAATAGAATTATAAAAAAATATGATCTTAATATGATTTATATCTCAGGTCCAGGACACGGTGGTAATGCTATCGTTTCTAATGTTTACTTAGAAGGAACATATCACGAAGTATATCCAAATATATCAGAGAATGAAGAAGGATTAAAAAAATTATTTAAGCAATTTAGTTTTCCAGGAGGAATTTCATCACATGTAGCTCCAGAAACACCTGGTTCCATAAATGAAGGTGGTGAGTTAGGCTATAGTCTTGCTCATGCCTATGGTGCTGTTCTTGATAACCCTGATTTAATAGCAGCTGTAGTAGTAGGAGATGGGGAAGCTGAAACTGGTCCTCTTGCTACTTCATGGCACTGTAATAAACTAATTAATAAAGAAACTGATGGGGTCGTGTTGCCTATTCTAAATCTAAATGGCTATAAGATAGCAAATCCAACTATTCTTGATAGAATACCTAAAAAGGAATTACTTAATCTTTTTGATGGATATGGTTATGATCCAATTTATCTAGAAGGAAAAGACCCTATGACTCTTCATGAGAAAATGGCAGAGGCTTTAGATGAAACTATTAAAAAGATAAAACAAATTAAGAGTGATAAATCAACTGCTATTCCCAAATGGCCAATGATTATTTTGAAAACTCCAAAAGGCTGGACTGGTCCAAAAATGTTTCAAGGAGCTCAAATCGAAGGAACTTTTAGGGCACACCAAGTACCAGTACCAATAGACCAAGATCATATGGAACACGTTGATATACTAGAAAACTGGTTAAAAAGTTATCATCCTGAAAAAATTTTCAATGATGATGGTTCTATAAAAGAAGATCTAAGAGAACTAGCACCAAAAGGCAACAGAAGAATGGGAGCTAATCCTTACGCTAATGGTGGACTTTTATTAAAAGAACTTTGCCTACCTGATTTTCGTAATTATAAAGTTGAAGTTAAAAATCATGGTGATATTAAAGTTCAAGACACAAAGATTTTAGGTAATTATTTAGAAGAAGTTATTAAACAAAATAAAAATTTCCGAATATTTGGACCAGATGAGGCTTTGTCAAATAGATTAAATGCTGTCTTTGATGCTACTAATCGTCAGTTCAATGGAAAAATATTAGATAGTGATGAATACTTAAGTAAACAAGGACAAGTTATAGATTCTTTTCTTTCTGAACATGTTTGTGAGGGAATGCTTGAAGGATATATTTTAACTGGAAGACATGGTATATTTGATACTTATGAAGCTTTTGTAAGAATTGTTGATTCTATGACCAGTCAACATGCTAAATGGTTAAAAGTTTGTAAACAACTTGATTGGCGAAGAAATATTTCTTCTCTTAATTACTTACTAACATCTCATATTTGGCAACAAGACCATAATGGTTATACCCATCAAGACCCAGGATTCTTAAATCATATTGTTACAAAAAAAGCTGATATAGCAAGAATATATCTTCCACCTGATGCTAACTGTCTACTTTCTACTTGCAATCATTGTATCAAGAGTAAGAATTATATAAATGTAATTGTTGCATCTAAACACCCCAGTATGCAGTGGTTAAGTATGGATGAAGCTATTAATCATTGTAGCAAAGGCATTGGTATATTTAACTGGGCTAGTAATGATTTAGGATACGAACCTGATATAGTAATGGCTTGTTGTGGAGACACTCCTACTCTAGAAACTCTAGCAGCAATTTCTATTCTTCATAAATTTTTCCCAGAAATAAAAATTCGTTGTGTAAATGTTGTTGATTTAATGAAGTTACAATCAAACTTAGAACATCCTCATGGATTAACTAATCAAGATTATGATATGTTATTCACTAAAAACAAACCTATCATTTTTGCTTTCCACGGATATCCTTCTTTAATTCATCAATTAACTTATAAGCGAGAAAATGAAAATATGCATGTCCATGGTTATATCGAAGAAGGTACCATTACTACTCCATTTGATATGCGAGTTCAAAACAAGATTGACAGATATCATCTAGTAATGGATGCTTTAAAGTACTTACCTAAACTAGGAAATAGAGCTACTCCTCTTTATGAATGGTGCAAAGATAAACTTGTTAAGCATAACAACTATATAAGAGAATATGGTGAAGACATGGAAGAGGTACAAAACTTCGTATGGCACGATATTGATAAAGATATTGAAGTATTGTGGTAATAATTTATATACAAAACAAATCAAGGTTTAGACTTAACTATTCCTTGATTTTTATTTTAGTCATGAAAACAACTACCACCAATAAACTCTCTTAAAATAGAATCATCTGGTATCGCTTCGCTTGGTATTGGTAAAATTAATCTAAATAGATTTAATAATCTTTTCGCTTCATCATAATAAATAGAGTCTTCATCCACTGAATAAAGTAGTGGTTCTACGTAAGTCTTTAATACTCCTAATTCATAGATTAAAGCTGTATTAATAGTCGAATCTGCTTCGTCTTGATAAGGAAAGATGTATTTTTCTTCACCACTCCTAACATTAGGCCAAATAGCTATCGTATCAACAACATCATATCCTCTAGTTCTACTATCTCTAATAATTCTTCTTAAAAGGCGATTATCTGTTGTCGAAAAACGATTATGAGAATCTATATTAAGTTCTGTTAAAGCTGATAAATATATTTTATATTTATTCTTAGCTGGTATTTTATCTAAAACTTTAGGATTAAGTGCATGAATACCTTCTATTAATAAAATATCATTTTTCTCTAGTTTCATTTCTCTCACAAATTCTTTACTACCTTCAATAAAACTATAAATAGGTGTTTTTACTGTCTCTCCCTGTAGCAAGGAAGAAACTTGCTCAGTAAGCAATTTATGATCAACTGCTTCAAAGCATTCGTAGTCTTTTTCTCCTTTTTCATTAAGTGGAGTTTCATCACGTTCTACAAAATAATCATCCATACTTATCATCTTAGGATTTAAACCGAAACTTCTTAAGAACATACATAACTTTCTTGTAGTTGTTGTTTTACCACTTGATGATGGACCTGCTAAAAGAACAATTTTCTTATCTTTTTTATTTGCTACTATAGTTTTTGCCACTTCCAATAGTCTATTACTTTGTAAAGTTTCATCTATTCTTATTAAATCTTCCACTTGTCCTTTTGAAACAATACTATTTAATTCAGAAAGATTTGAAACATGCATAAGTTTAGCCCAATCATGACACTCTTTAAATACTTTAAACATATTAGGATGATGTTTATATTCTGTAATAGTATTCTTAGAATAAACTGTTGGGAATTGTAAAATAAAGCCATTATCATTTAAATAAGTTAACTTGAAGTCTCTTAATAGTCCCGTTGATGTTGGCATATAATGATAAAAATAATTATAATAACTACCTAATCTATACAAGGTAATATAAGTATTAGTATTATACTTCATAATATTAGCTTTAGCATTATCTTTTATCGCTTCAAAATACTTAATTGCACTTATTCTTTCAACACTAACTTTAGTTATATCAAGATTTTGTTCTACTAAATATAGCATCTTTTTAGCTATAGACTTAACTAAAGTATCACTAATTGGAAAAGTTGTTTCTATATAAATACCTTTATCTAGTGAATGTTGAACAATTATATTGGCTTTTTCTCCATAAAGTTCTTTAACTGCTACCAATAGAAGAAAAGTAAGTCCTGCAATATGTGTTCTATTTCCTACTCTTGAATTTAAATCAAAGAATTCTATCTCACAAGTATCATTAATACTATAACTAAGTTCTCTATATGTATTATTAACTCTAGCAATAATAATAGGAAAACGATACTTATTACTATAATTTTTACTAAGTTGTAATAAAGTTGTTCCAATAGGAACCTTCTCTTCTTTTCCATTAACTTTAACTTTTATTTCTTCTATCATAAGTTCACCCTCTTATTCTTTCTTAATTATAACATTTATATTCAAAGATGTAAATTATATGCAAAATATGATGAACTATTTTAAGTATATTTAACTATTTATATGGATATAGTAATTTTAGAAAGATAAAGGTGACAAAATGAGTTTAATTCCTATGATAGTTGATAAAGAAATTGGTGGAGAAAGAAGCTACGATATATTTTCAAGACTATTAAAGAATAGAATTATTCTTTTATCTGGTGAAATAGATGATATATTAGCAAATACTGTAGTAGCAGAACTTTTATATCTTGATTCACTTAGTCATGAAGATATTTCTATTTACATTAATTCTCCTGGTGGTAATGTTACATCTGGTTTTGCTATTTATGATACAATGAATTTTATTAAAAGTGATGTTTCTACTATTTGTCTTGGAATGGCAGCAAGTATGGCAGCTTTCTTATTATCTAGTGGTAAAGAAGGCAAAAGGTATGCCTTACCTAATAGTGAGGTTATGATTCATCAACCACTTGGTGGAGCTAGTGGACAAGCTACAGAAATAAAAATTGCTGCCGAACATATCTTAAAGACAAAGAAAAAGCTTAATGAAATTCTTGCTAAAAACACAGGAAAATCTATTAAGCAAATAGAAAACGATACTGATAGAGACAACTATTTAACAGCTAATGATGCTAAAGATTACGGTCTTGTTGATAAAATATTAACTACTACTCCATAAATTTAGAAGCTAGTTCCTTAATTTTTCTAAATCGATGATTTAATCCAGATTTAGAAATAGAGCGACCAGTTTCTTTTTCTATAATTTCACTCAGCTCTTTTAGGGAAGCTTCTTTATATTTTTCACGGTAATAAAGAGCTTCTTTTGTCT
Source organism: uncultured Bacilli bacterium (assembly GCA_934177545.1). Taxonomy (GTDB): domain Bacteria; phylum Bacillota_I; class Bacilli_A; order RF39; family UBA660; genus Onthousia. The sequence goes on along the minus strand of CAKPPI010000008.1, from coordinate 24,202 downwards.
TATCATCTAATAAATCTAAAGCATTATTTTCTTTAAGTACTTCTATTTGATTAAGTTGTTCTAAAGCACTAGCAATTATTCTATCAGTATTAGCTTGTTCACAATTATTAAGTCTATTAGTTTGATTTTTCTTATCACGATAAATTCTAACATTCTCATAATATAAAACAGAATTTGTTGCATCAACAATTTTTAAAAAATCACTTATTTTTTCCGCTTCTTTTAGATAAAGCATATAACTACGATCTCTATTAAGCATCTTAATATTTAAGTTATAAGAATTTAATACTTTCTGCACAAAAACTGCCTCTTCTGGATAGTCAATTAATATTTCCATATGATATCTTGAAGTTTTTGGATCATTAACACTACCACCATTTAAAAATACCCCTTTTAGATAAGCCTTAGTTTCTAACTTTCCATCGAAAAAATAATCAGGTGGCACTTCTTTTTGATAAGCTACTAAATCAAGTAGAAAAGAACTACCTTCTACTATTTCTAAAACATGTAAATCATTTTTAGTAAAATTGTTACTATCCTTAGTATATTCTTCATACTTGATTCCTTTAAACATATCTAATATATTTTTAAAATAGTTAATTATATCACCATTCTCATTGATAAGCTGTAGTTTATCTTCATACCAGGTGGCATTATTTCTAACAAAACCTGCTAATATAGAATATTTTTCTGTTTCTGATAAGTCTTTAGAGACTATCTCTTCTTTTATCTTAGTTGTAAAAGACATAGCATCACCTCATTAAGTAAGAAAATATTAGTGAACTTAATTTTTGACTATGATGCTTTAAAGTATTATCAGCTATAGTTAACAAGTCTGCTTCAATAAATTCTACATCTAATGATTTTAAAACAGCATAATCAATTTTAACTGGGTCTTTTCTTTCTTCACTTGCATATTTCTCTGCCATTTCTTGAGATATAGGAGAATTTGAAGCAATAACTACATCCAACTTATGAGAACCTAAGTATTGATTTATTAAATTAACATGGTCACTAACAGTAAAATTATCAGTCTCACCTGGTTGCGTTACTATATTACAAACATACATAATAGGTGCTTTTGTCTTATCAAGAGCTTTTATTACTTTTTTAGCTAATAGGTTAGGAAATAACGAAGTATATAAACTACCCATGCTTAAAAGAATAAGATCTGCTTCATTAATAGCTTCAATCACTTCATTTAGAATATGAGGCTCCTCTTTATAAAATAGTTTTTTTATTTTCTTAGGAGACTTAGTAATCATTTCTTCTCCTTCAATTATATCTCCATCTGTCGCTTCACCCATTAAAGTTATATTTTCATCTTCTGTTAAAGGAAGAATTTTACTCTTAACATCTAATAAGATGGATAACTCTTCAATAGCAGATTTTAAACTACCTGTAATATCTAGTAATGAAGTTAGTATTAAATTACCAAGAGCATGGCCATCTAAATCACTAGTGGTATGAAAACGATACGCTAACATCTCTTTTATGTTTTCATCACTTTCTGATAAACTAGTAATTACTTTTCTAATGTCACCAACGGCTGGAATATGGAACTCTTCACGAAGTTTTCCTGTACTTTGCCCATTATCTGCTACTGAAATAACAGCAGTAATATCAAGAGGAAAGTCTTTTAGTCCTGCTAAAAGATAAGATATTCCTTTTCCACCACCAAGCACTACAACTTTTTTATTCATGAATATCCTCCCTTACTCTTAGGGCACATCTTGCCGCTTCACTCATAGCAATAACAATTTGATAGTGTGGTTTAAATACACAATCTCCTACTGCATAGATACCTTTCTGTTTAGTTTCAAAATTATCATCTACTTCTATGTAAGAGTCTTTTAATAAAATATTCATATTATTTAAAAACTCAGTATTAGGAGTTTGACCAATACAGATAAAAACAGCTTCACAATTAATTACCTCTTCACTTTTTAATTTAACCCCTTCTAAGTTATCTTCTCCAATAAAAGATAATACTTCACCAAGTCTGAAAGAAACATTTTCTAATTTTTCAACTTTATTTACAAGACTCTTTTTAGCTCTAAGCTTATCACGTCTATGAAGAATAGTTATACTTTTTACTATAGGACTAAGATAAATAGCAGACTCTAAGGCACTATCTCCGCCACCTACTACCACTACATCTTTATCTTTGTATAAATTTCCGTCACAAACAGCACAAAAGCTAAGTCCATGATTAAAATACTTATCTTCAAATAATACATTAAGTTTTTTAGATTTTCTGCCTGTAGCTATTATAACTCTTAAAGTAGAATACGTATTTTTATCAGTAATTATCTCTTTCTCTACTCCCTTATTATCTATTTTCTCAACTTTTTCAAAAATAACTGGTATTTCTAATTCTTTAACTTGATTTAAGATAGAGATAGCTAAATCACTACCAGATATCTTGGAAAACCCGGGATAATTTTCTATCTTATCGTTTGCTACTATTTGTCCACCAGGCATTGATGATTCAAATATAGCACAAGATATACCACTTCTTTTCAAATATATAGCAGCAGTCATACCTGCTACTCCACATCCTATTATACCAACTTCATACTTCATGTCTAATTCCTCCTTCTTGATATAAGTTTTCAAATTTTTTAGATTTTATATTTCTTATAAAACAGAAATATATACCACAAATTATCATCATAATAGAGACTACTTGAGCCATTTTCAAAGGACCTAACATCAAACTATCTGATCTCATCCCTTCAACAAAAAACCTAGTTACTCCATACCAAATCAAATATAAGCCAGTTAAAAAACCAATTTTAAGATATGGATAGCAACGTGTTAAAAATAATATTACAAATCCTAATAAGTCTAAAATGGATTCATATAAAAAGGTAGGTTGATAATAGTTTCCATCTATATACATACCATTTATAATAAATTGTGGTATATGCATATTAATAAGTTCTTGTTTAGTAGTTATAGCACCATAAGCTTCTTGATTAAAGAAATTACCCCATCTACCAATAGCTTGTGCTAAAATCAACCCTACTACTACCATATCTAAAAACTTCAGATTAGAAACTTTATTTTTATGACAATAATATAGAATAAAAATTAGTCCTACTATTATACCACCATGAATAGCAAGTCCACCATGCCAAATAGCAAATATTTCTAAAGGATTTTTAACGTAATAATCCCACTCAAATATTACATAATATAGTCTTGCTCCTAATATACCAAATATTATTACATAATAAATAGTATTTATTAAGAAATCTTTATCTATATTTTGTTTTCTAGCTTCTTTAATTATTAAATATGTAGCAGAAACAATAGCTAATAAGATGAAAATTGTATAATAATAAATCTTAATAAAACCTAAATCTAATACTACTCTACTCATGTCTAAATCTCCTAATAAGTGGCTTTATAACTATGTCTTCCATTACAAAATTCATAACAGAAATAAGAATAGAAATAACTAGTGCTACCCAGAAATCTTTCAAGTCAAAGTGACTGCCAAGTATCCAATCTACTAATTTCAAAACAAATAAATTTATGAAGGGATAAAATAATCCTAAAGTAACACCCGTTATAGGAATAGTTAAACTAACCAATATTGGTTTAACAGTTTTATTTAAGATATAGAGAATAAAAGTAGCTAGTATACTATATAGTAATGGATGAGCACTATCTATATAGAATGATTTAAATAAACTACCTACTATAATGAAGACTAAAGAATAAGATATAAAGTAGAGTAACCACTCTATAGATCTATTTAGTCTTTCTTTTCCTTTTGATAAGATAACAATTTTCATCTTTATCCTCCTATAAAATCTTTTTTAGGAATTGTCCCGTATAAGAATTTTTTTCTTTACTAATATCTTCAGGTGTACCAGTAGCAATTATCTCACCACCTAAATCTCCACCTTCTTTTCCTAAATCAATAATATAATCAGCACATTTTATAACATCTAAGTTGTGTTCTATTACTATTACTGTATCATTATTATCTACTATTTTTTGTAAAATTGCAAGCAACCTCTTTATATCATCGGTATGAAGACCAGTAGTTGGTTCATCTAAAACAAATAGGGTTTTTCCAGTCGCTTTTTTCTGTAATTCCTTAGCAAGCTTAACTCTTTCTGCTTCCCCTCCTGATAATGTAGGAGCACTTTGTCCTAGTTTTACATAACCTAATCCAACATCTTCTAAAACTTGAAGCTTATTTTTTATTTTACTATGATTTTCAAAAAATTTTAATGCTTCATGTACTCGCATATCTAAAACATCAGCAATATTCTTCTCTTTATATTTTATTTTTAAAGTCTCTTGATTATAACGAGTTCCATGACAAACTTCACAAGGAACGTAAACATCTGGTAAAAAGTGCATCTCAATTTTCTTTACACCATCACCACGACAAGCTTCACATCTGCCTCCTTTTACATTAAAGGAAAATCTATTTTTTTCATAACCAAGCATCTTAGCTTCTTTAGTAGTAGTAAACAAATCTCTAATATCATCAAATACACCTGTATAAGTAGCAGGATTACTTCTAGGCGTACGTCCAATTGGTGTTTGAGATATATCTACTATTTTATCTATATTTTCAAGTCCTAATATTTTATCATGTTGTCCTGGCTTATTCTTACTATGATAAACATAATTCATCGCACTTTTAACTAATATTTCATTAATTAAAGTACTCTTCCCACTACCACTTACTCCTGTAATACAAGTAAATGTACCAAGAGGTATCTTAGCAGTAATGTTCTTTAAGTTATTTTCCCTTGCTCCTTTAATTGTTATATATTTTCCAGTACCTTTTCTTCTATTTTTTGGTACTTCAATACACTCTTTTCCACTTAAGTATCTACCAGTTATACTTTTATCATTTTGCATAACTTCTTGTGGAGTTCCAGCTGCTACTATTCTTCCACCTTCATCTCCAGCTTTTGGTCCAACATCAACCAAATAGTCAGCAGCAAGCATAGTATCAGTATCATGTTCTACTACGATTAAAGTATTACCCAAATCACGCATATCAAGTAAAGATTTAATTAAACGATCATTATCTCTTTGATGTAAACCGATACTTGGCTCATCTAGTACATATAATACTCCAGTTAATCTAGAACCTATCTGAGTAGCTAGTCTAATTCTTTGAGCTTCTCCACCAGATAAAGTAGCAGCACTTCTTGCTAGTGTTAAATACTCAAGACCAACATTTTTTAGGAAGGTTAATCTAGATAATATTTCTTTTAATAACAAATCTGCAATTTTTAATTGTTCTTCGCTAAGTTTAAGTTCTGTAAAGAAAGGTATCAAATCTTTTATACTCATACAAGTTAATTCATAAATATTTTTTCCACCAACTAATACTGATAAAACATTATCTTTTAGTCTAGAACCTTTACAAGTCTCACAAGTATGCTCAATCATAAATTTTTCTAACCATTCTCTAATCCAAGTACTAGATGTTTCCATATACCTTCTCTCTAAGTTATTGATTATACCCTCATAATAATCTACTTGATGAAAATGATTACCACTTTTTGACCTATAATCAAATAAAATAGGTTCATCACTACCATATAAAATTAATTCTTTTTCTCTATCAGTTAATTTCTTAAAAGCCTTTTTAGTACTTATCTTATAATGTTTACAAAGACACTCTAACTTCTTATAATAAATTCCCTCAGTATCATCACCTAATGTTACAATAGCTCCCTCTTCTAGACTTAAATCTTTATTTGGTATTACTAAGTCAGGATCCATTTGTAATTTTACTCCTAGTCCTTTACACTCTTCACAAGCACCATAAGGAGCATTGAAACTAAAGATTCTAGGTTCTAGTTCTGGTAGTGAAAAATCACAATAAGGACAAGCAAAATCTTCAGAGAAAACTAATTCCTTTGATAGATTAAATTGTACAACTACTTTCCCATGTCCTAGTTTTAAGGCATTTTCTAACCCTTCACTTAAACGACTTCGTATATCTTCTTTTAAAACTAATCTATCTACTACTACTTCTATATTATCTTTTTTATTTTTGTCTAGTTCTATTTTATCAGACAAATCATACATCTCACCATTAATACGAACTCTAATATAACCTTCACTCATTAAGTCTGCAAGTAATTCTTTATGCGTACCCTTTTCTCCATAAACAGCTGGTGCTAATAAAACTATTTTTGTACCAATTGGATATTCTAATATTTTATTAGCAATTTCTTCTACACTTTGACTTTTTATTGGCATATGATGTGTCGGACAATATGGTGTACCTACTCTTGCAAATAATAATCTTAAATAGTCATATATTTCAGTTACTGTACCAACCGTACTACGAGGGTTTTTATTTGTTGTCTTCTGATCAATACTAATAGCAGGTGATAAGCCCTCAATAGAATCAACATCTGGCTTTTCACTCCCACCTAAAAACTGTCTAGCATAAGCTGACAAACTCTCTACATACCTTCTTTGTCCTTCCGCATAAATTGTATCAAATGCTAATGAACTTTTTCCACTACCAGAAAGTCCAGTCATAACAATCAATTTATTTTTAGGAAGTTCAATATTTACATTTTTTAAATTATTCTCCCTTGCACCCTTTACTATTATTTTGTCCATAGTAACACCTCATTTCGTTGTTAGTATAACACTTTTTTGAAAAAATAAAAGAATTTTATTAATTTGTTAAAAACCCCTCTGATTTTACTCATAACAGGAATTAATATATTCATACTATAACATATTTAAGCAATATAATCAAACATATTTTCTATATATAGTCTATTTTCTTTTAAATAATAAAGAAAAGTGTAAATTTTACCTATTAATCATATACTTTTCTAAAAAATATATGCTATAATGAATTAGACAGTACAGGAGGTGAAACAATGAAAAAGTCTGAAATGATAGAAGCTATCGCTAGTACTACAGGTTTAAGTAAATCTGATGTTGAAAAAGTTTTCACTGCAACATTTGATTTATTCAAAGATGAACTTGTAAACGGAAATAAAGTATCTGTAGCTGGATTTGGTGTATTCAAAATCTCTGAACGTGCAGCTCGTGAAGGACGTAACCCTCAAACAGGTGCTACAATCCAAATCGCAGCTAGCAAAAGTGTTGGATTTAAAGCTGGAACTGCTTTAAAAGATGCTGTTAATAAATAGTAAAGTAAAATTCCTTACCAATGGTAAGGTTTTTTTGTTATCAAATAATTTCTCAATTAAAACAAATAAAGTTCCAGAATGGGAACTTTATTTATTTGCTAATATAATTGATAATAGAGGTATTAATAAACTAAGAGAAATAATAATAAATGGAAGAATAAATCTTGTTACAAAGGCAGCTTTATTATTATCTTCTCCTAAATCCTGATACATAGCACCATATGGAGTAGACTTAACCATCTTTCTACCTTTACCTCCATCAGACTCTAAACTCTTATTTATTTTTTCTATCTCATTTTTATTTCTAGCATTACAATAATCACTATAATAAAAATAATTTTTTTCTAATAAATTTCTTCTATAGTAAGCAATATCTTCATTAGGTAGTAACATAGATATTTCTTTAAAATTTTCTCTTAAAAAGTCTTGTTTCAAATAAGGATAGGTTGAAGTATAAATAGCTACTTCTAATAGTGCTAAATTAAACATATTTTGATGAACTTCATCTAAAGGTTTATCACCCAATCCAGTAACATTTTGATAAACTACTGAAGCAGTCTTATTATCATCATCTTTAAAAAGAGTAATCGTTTCAGGATTAAAGGAATATACCTGATAATTATTTTCATGTATATATTTAAGAGTTTGATCCATTGCATAAAATGTCTCTTGATACTCTTTAACATCATGATAGGAATTCATATAATCTTTTAATGATACTCTCATCATATACACTCACCCTATCTTAATTTTACTCTATTACCATTCTTTTTTCAATTCCTGTTGTAAACTTTTTTTGAGTTTTTCTACTATTTTACCTACTGTAGTAGTAGATAATTCTAAAAGTTCTGCAATCTCTCTATACTTAAATCCATTATATCTTAACTCAAATACCTTTCTATCATATCCTTCAAGCTTATACATATATTGTTTAATAAACTCAAACAGTTCATTTTCTTCACAAACTTTACACGGATCATTATCCCACTTAACCTCTTCTTTAACATAATCATTAATCTCATAGGAATTAACATCATGTGGAAAACTATAAAGTATTTGATTTTTCTTAGCAAGTAATCCTCTTTTATAAAGAGAGAACTCTCTTGCTAAACAAGTAATAAAATAAGTATAAAATAAAGCATTTTCCTTTTCATTATAAGTTTTAGTTGCTCTTAACAACACACTATTTCCTAAATTTATTAATTCATCAAACGAAAAAGAAGGAATATCATAATGATTTCTTTGATAATATTCCTTAGACTTTTCATAAATTAAAGGAGCATATTTTCTCTTTAATATATCTTTAGCTATTTCATCATTTTCATTAATGAGATAAAGAAGTTCGTAATCATTATAGTATTTCATAGTACCTACTTTCTATTTCGAACTACCTCATACATCATAATACCTGCTGCCACAGAAGCATTTAAGCTTTCTACATTTGAAGCAATAGGAATACTAGCTAGAAAATCACATGAATCTGTTACTAACTTACTCATTCCTTTCCCCTCGTTACCAATAACAAGAGCTATTTTCCCACTATAATCTATCTGACGATAGTCACTCCCATTCATACTAGTACCTACTATCCAAAAGCCTTCTTTTTTTAATTCTTCGATTGTGTTTTTTATATTTGTAACTTGGACAACATCCATATCAAAAATAGTACCAACACTAGCTTTTACTACTGTACTAGTAACGCCAACTTCTCTATCCTTAGGAATAATAACTCCATCAAAGGAAGAAGCTACAGCTGTTCTAATAATTGCCCCTAAATTATGTGGATCTTCTAAATGATCAAGAATAATAATATTTTCTGGATTTTTCTGCAAAAGTTCATTTAGTGAACTGTATGAGTAGTCCATGTCTATCATTATACCTTGATGTAATCCTTTTGACAAAAAGTCAATTTCGCTTTTTGAGGCATAAAAGGTCCTAGATTTAACGTTTTCAGGTAGCAATTTAGCAAATTTACCCATCATACTATCCTGAATTACGATTTTTCGGATTTTTTTGCAGTTTTTTTCTTTTTTTAATATAGCTTCTGCTACATTGTAACCATATACTATCATAACTACTCCATTTCTATTTTTTCCATTAGATTCATAATTTTTTCATTGTCACCCTTTAAATATAAATAACCAATTACAGCTTCAAAAGCCGTAGCAAAATGATAAGTTGCTAAATCACAACCTTTAGGTGGCTTATGTCCATTTGTATTTCTAGCTCTTCGTATTATAGTAAGTTCTTCTTCATCAAAAAAGTTATCATTTATTAGTTTAGTTAGTATAGAAGCTTGACTTTTAGCAGTCACATAAGAAAGAGATTCTTTTTGTAGACTACCAATATTAGGTATCTTTTTCTTAACTAGAAAAAGCCTTATATAAGTTTCATAAACACTATCACCTAGATAAGCTAAAACTAAAGGATTAATTTCTTTTAAATTCATAATTCTACTCCTCATCATTTATTATTATATGCATTGCTTTTTGAAAGAAAGAAGTCACTTTAAAAACTAGTGAAGCTACTGATAAACTTACTATAGAAAATAACATTTTAGTAGTTTTTTCTTTTAAAGTAGTATTAATAATCTCTTCATGTCTTAACATATTAACAGTATCACTTATTAATTTTCTTTCTTTAATATATAAACCTAAGTTACTTATGAAGGCAAAAATAAGAAGATAAACACCTATCCAAACAAGATTACTTATTTCAAAACTTAGTCCTAGAATGACAATAGCATAACTAAATAATATAGTAAAATCTAAAAATGAATATAAATTTGATAAAACTCTAATTAAATGTTTAGACTCATTATTCTTAATAAAAGATGAGACAATATAACCACTAACTGCTACATCATAAATACTTTTACCTTCATAGATATCTTTAGATAAGAAAATGATATCTTCAGTATAGAAGTATCTATCACTACCATCTATTTTTTCTACATTTATATTTTTTAAATTATACTTATCCAAAATAGATGAAACTATTTCTTTACCACTCTTATTACTAGCATCTATTTTTTTACTCTTATAACTTCTTACATAGTATATTACTGATAATACTGCTGAATAAATAATTATAACAATTAAAACTATTAAACTAATTATTTGATATACTTCCATTCAAAACCTACTTTCTTTCAAAAGTTGTACCATCACGACCGTCTTTTAAAATTATTCCTTGTTCTAACAACTCATCACGTATTGCATCAGCCTTTTTATAGTCTTTTTCTTCCTTTGCTTTTCTTCTTTCTTCTATTTTAGCAATTATCCAAGAATCATCTTGACTATTTTCCTCATCATTACTTATTAAATCCAATGATAACACTTTATCAAAATCTTCTACCAAATACAATTTACTCTTACCTGATAGCTCTTCATCTTTTAAAACATCATATAATAAAGTTATCATATTAGAAGAATTTAAATCATTACTAATTGCTTCTTTAAATTTATTAATATAACTAGTTATTTTATCTTTATTTAATTCACCATCATCTTTAATACTAGCTATTTTTCTTTTTAACTTTAGATATGCATTTTCTGCTCCATCTAGTATTTCATAACTAAAAGTCAACTGATTATGATAATAAGAATTTAAACATAAATAACGATAACTTAACGGATTATAGCCTTTCTCTTCTAATAAAGATACTGTAAGAAATTCCCCTCTTGATTTACTCATCTTTCCGCCTTTATCATTCAAAAATCCCATATGTACCCAAAAGTCACACCAATTATGACCAAGGTAAGCTTCACTCTGAGCAATTTCATTAGTATGATGAGGAAAAACAGCATCTTCTGCTCCACAATGAATATCTAAATAATCTCCTAGTTTCTCAATTGAAATACCAGAACACTCTATGTGCCAACCAGGATATCCTACTCCCCAAGGTGAATCCCATTTAAGCTCTTGATTATTAAACTTAGAATTAGTAAACCATAGTCCAAAGTCAAAAGGATTACGTTTAGAATTATCTTCCTCTATATCATTTCTAACTGCTACTAATAAATCATCTTTATTTCTACCTGATAATTCATAATATTTAGAAAACTTTGAAGTATCATAATAAACATTACCATTAGCAATATAAGCATAACCATCTTTTAATAATTTTTCTATCATCTTTATATACATAGGTATATGATCAGTAGCAGGAGTTACTACATCTGGTTTTCTAATACCTAGTTTTTTACAATCTGTAAAGAAACAATCTGTATAATACTTAGCTATTTCCATTGAAGTTTTATGTTCTCTTTTAGCAGCTACAAGCATTTTATCTTCACCAGTATCACCATCACCCACTAAATGACCAACATCTGTAATATTCATTACTCTTTGAACATCATATCCTAGATACTTTAATCCTTTCTCTAAAATATCTTCTGATATATAAGTTCTTAAGTTACCAATATGAGCAAAATGATAAACTGTCGGTCCACAAGTATACATTTTTATAATATTACCATTCTTAGGTTTTAATTCTTCAATTTGTCTTGTTCTAGTATTGTATAATTTCATACTTTCTCCTCTTTTCTTTTATCTAAATTATCATAAAAGGTCATATTTTTCAAGGCTTAGAAAAAGCAGTTAATTATTAACTGCTCTTATTTATTCAGATTCAATTAAACCATAGCCACCATTTTTTCTTTTATAAACGACTGCTTCCTTCGATGTATCTATATTTTTAAATAGATAAAACTGATGTCCTAAAAGTTCCATTTGTAAAATTGCTTCTTCTTCATCCATTGGTTTTACTTCTACTTGTTTTCTTTTAATTATTTTATCTTCCTTTTCTTCATATTCAATATCAGTTAAATCAATCATTTTAAAATCTATTCTTGTCTTATCTTCTCTAGATTTTAATCTTGTTTTATTCTTTCTAATTTGACGTTCCATTACATCTATTGCTTTATCTACAGCCGCATAAAAATCTTCCTGTGTTTCTTCAGAACGAATAATAAAATTGTGAAGTGGAATAGTTATCTCCACTGTTTGACGATGTGAAGATACTCTTACTACTACACTTGCTCTAACAGCATCACTATTTTCTAGATATTTATCTAGTCTTTTTAGTTTCTCCTTAATATAGTCTTTCATTGCTTTAGTAACTTCAATTTTGTCACCACGGATAATTATTTCCATATTATCACTCTCCTTATACCTGTAGTATAGCATAATACTTAAAAAAAAAGAAGATAATTTCTTATCAAAAATTATGTAAAATTCATGGAAAACAATGAAAAAGAACTAGCTATTTTACAGTAGCTGGTTCTTTTATAGGCGTTACATCAACGGCTTGATATCCTTTACTTGTTTCTAGTAAAGTAAATTCCACATATTGACCCTCCGATAAAGTCTTGTAACCGATGATGTTAATAGTTGAATAATGAACGAAAATATCTTCATTTTCTTTGTATTCAATGAATCCATATCCTTTATCATTATTAAACCATTTTACTTTGCCTATCATTTGGCTCACCTCCACAAATTATTACATCTACTAAGTACGTCCTGGTTTGTGAACTTCTTAAAACGATGTAATTGTAGCTTAACACACTTTCTTTAATTTTTTTCACTTTTGCCGTAAACTGTTTTTTAAATACTCTAAACGGTAATTATTATCATTAATTACGACAACTATTACCTTATTAACATACTAATATTTATAAAAAAGAATTTTCATATAAATAACTTATTCCAGTAGTAATATCAGAAATAACAAGAGAGGTATAAAATGAAAGAAAAATTTTTGAATAATTGTATTTCTTTTGTTAAAAGTAACAATATAGAAATACAGGAAGAAAAACTTAGGTATGGATTGGAAGGAATATATCTAAATGTTATAAAATTTTTAATAATTTTTCCACTAGCATTATTACTGGGAATATTTAAAGAATTCATATTAACATTAATATTTTTTAACATTATTAGATATCCAGCATTTGGAATTCATGCTAACAAGTCTTCTACTTGCCTATTTTCATCATTATTTATTTTAGTAGGTATACCATTATTAATGTCAAGAGTTACTATCACATTATCAGCAAAAATAATAATATGTATAATTACATTTATTTGCTTTATGTTATATGCACCAGCTGATACAGTTAAAAGACCTTTAACTAATAAAAAGAAAAGAGTCTTGAGAAAAATAGCAACTTGTATAATAGCAATTATCTACTCAATAATTATAGTAATATTTAACAATAATGAGATTTCTATATACTTATTATCAGGTATGGTAATAGAAACAATTCTAATTTTACCTATCACTTATAAAATATATGGCATGCCATATAAAAACTATTTAATGGTTTAAATGTTATTTATTTAACATTTAAAATAGAAGAGGAGTCAAGTATGAAAAAAAGAGTTGCAAAACTACTAGTAGCTTTAGGAATGCTTGCTACTGCATCTGCTAGTGTTGGATGCATTTGGTGGTCATTAGATGAACCTAAAGCATTAAAAGGAATGGACTAAATTCATTCCTTTTTAATTATTATTTTTTGCGTAAAATGATTACTATCAACAATAGTTCTAGTATATAAGTCAGTAGAATTATTAACTATCTTTCCAGCTAAATGTAACCCCTTACCATGATTTTTTCCTTTAGTTGTATATCCTTTAACCCCAATACTTTCCAAATCAACATTATTCCTATATGTGTTAGAAATCAAAAAAGTAAGACCAACATTAGAATCATATATCTCAAAAAACAATTCTTTTTCTTTTGACTCTTTAGAAGCATCTATAGCATTATCAAAAAAAATACCAATTAAATGACTTAAACTTTTATACTGCTTTTTACTAAAATTATAATTTTTCTTAGTTATTTCACTACTTATATTTATAAAAAGCTTTAAGTTTTCTCTACTAGCTATTAATAACTTGTAATAAATTAAACTTTTTAATTCACCCTTAGGTATATTTTTTATTTTACCTAGCAAATATGTATCAGCATTTAAATCAACATCTAAAATTTCTTCAATTCTTCTTATTACTTCTTTATCAGTTGTTATGGAAGTTATTTTAGATAATTGATTTTTGTATTCATGAATTTTTAAGTCCTGTTCTTCCTGATAGTTTTCAATATTACTCATACAATCATATAACATGGAATTCTTTGTTTTCAATTGACTATACTTTATAATCTTATTTATATAAATAAAAGTTAAAATTACGAATATAAGTATAATTATATTTGTAGCAAAATAAAATTTAGAAGGTACATATATTCCTATCACAACATAATAAGATAAACCTATTGCTAAGGCAGCTAATAAAACATATACAATGATGTTTCTATATTGATCATCTCCAACATGTTTTACAGTACTTTTAGTGAACTCACTAATAAGTTTAATTTTAGACAAATAATAAGTTAATATTGATATAACTAAATTAGTAAAAATAGTAAATAAAGGATTAATTAACTTGTATTTAAAGAAATTTACGGCAATAGCACTAGATATTAAATCAGGTAAAATAGAAATTAACATAAAGTATAAGGTAAACACCATTCCAACTGAAAAAGAGAATTTAAATACTTTTTCTAAAAAAATAGTGGTTACTATAAACGATAAAATATTAAATATAAAATTATAACCTATTTTATAAAGAAACAAACATGGAATAATACTAAAAAATAGCCAAATGAGTGTATGAAAAGAATTAAGTTTTATTTTTGAATTTGTATTATATCTAACATTCAAAAAGAGAAAAATATTCATTATTAAATTATTTACACATTTCACTATAACTAAGGACACGAGCCTTCAACTCCTTTCTTTTGTTCCTAGACACTAAGTCAGTTGTTTCACCTGTTGAGAAAATAACTGTATTTGTCTTAGAATTATATTCAATTACCTTATCTACATTTATAATAGCACTACGATGAGTTCTTAAAAATCTATTATCTAATAAATTCTCAATTTCTGACAAAGATTTAGATATTCTATATTCACCAATAGAAGTATATAAAATACAACTCTTACTATTTAATTCTCGTTCAATAAAAATAATATCTTTATATTTAATTTTAAAAACTGAGTGATCTTTTTCAAAAGCCAAACAATGAAATGCACTTTTATACTTAGAAAGTATTATAGCCATAGCCACTTCTAAACGTTCATATCCCTTCTTAGATTTTTTAATATAATCTAAAACATCTAAACGACCTGTTAATACTTTGTTTTTATATTTACTATAATTAGTAACAAAGATAATTAAAGAAATCCAATCACCTAACTTATATCTAATATATCTTGCAACATCAGTACCATCAACTTTGGGCATTTGAATATCCAAAAAATAAACGTTAAAACCACGAGGATTACTAACAAAAGTAAAAAAGTTTTCATCATAACAACTAAAAAAGAGTATTTTATATTCAATTGTACTTTTCATCATATAACAATCTATTTTTTCTTTAATAGAATTTCTAAATATTTCTTCATCATCACATATAATAAAATTTATCATCTAGCATACCTCCGATTTCATTATTTTACCATAATTTTCCATAAAATGGGATATTTTTTAGCAAAAAACCAGTAGTTGTTTAACCACTGGTTATTTAACACTTTTACAGTTTTTCTTCTTATCTTTTTTTATTGTTCCTTCCACTTTATCAATTATACTATCAGTCACTTCTTTATTTTTAGGAGAGATAATACTAGTTCTTAAAACAAACCATACTACTACTATAAATATCAAAATATAAAATACTTTACCTAAAACAGGATCTTTAAGTATATAGAAGATTGAAGCGGTTGCAAATAAGAAATCAATTCCATAAATAATTAATACTGTTGTTCTGTGAGAAAAGTTCATTCCTAATAATTGATGATGTATATGGTCCTTATCTGGAGCAAATGGTGGCTGGTGCTTAAGAAGTCTTCTAATAATAGCAAACAATGTATCAAGAATAGGTATACCTAAGATCATTATAGGAACAAATAAACTGGTTAAAGCAGGCCCTTTAAATTCTAAAAGTGTTATTACTGCTATTATAAACCCTAAAAACATAGCACAATCACCACAAAATATCTTAGCTGGATAAAAGTTATGAAGTAAGAATCCTAAAGTAGCACCTAACATAATAAATGTTAAAACCATAACAAGACTACCACTTCTACCTTGAAAGAAGCCAATTATACCAATAGTTAAAAAGAAAATACTGCATATACCACCACATAAACCATCCAAGCCATCTATTAAATTAATAATATTTGTACAAGCTACTATAAAGAAAATTGTCAGTGGATAAGACCAAATTCCAAAATCAATTGTATAACCAAAAGCCGTAATATTATTTAAAAGTATTCCTCCATAAAAGACTATGATACAAGCAGCAATTAATTGTCCCAGTAACTTTCTACTTGCCCTAATAGATTTTATATCATCAATAATACCAGTTAGAATAATTATAAAACTCCCTATCAAAATTGAATTCATTTGAATACTTTCTATTCCAAATAACATATAGCCAACTAAGAAAGCTAAAAATATTCCAACTCCTCCAAGTTTAGGCATTACTTTTTTATGAATATGTCTATTACCTTCATCACTTCTTGGAACATCTAAAGCACCTATATGAAAGGCTATTTTTTTCATTCCAGGCATTATTAGTGCTGAGCAAAGAAAGGTTACTGCCACTATCTTTAAAGCACTTAATATTTCTTGATTCATTTTACTTCCTCTTTTCTTATTCAATTATATCAGTTTATATTCTATTGTACAATTATTTTAGAAAAAGAAAAAAGTCTAGTTCTCTTCTAGACTTCTCACATCATCAAGTAAAACTCCTGTCCCTTCTGCTACACAGGTTAATGGGGTATCAGCTATAAAAACAGGAATTTTCAGTTTATCTTTTAATAATGGAACTAAACCTGTCAACATACTTCCACCTCCAGTTAAGATTACTCCTTTTTCTACAATATCAGCTGATAATTCTGGGGGGGTTTGTTCTAAAACATTAGTAGCAGCTTTAATTATCTTTTGAAGTGATTCAGATAAAGCTTCTTCTGTTTCATTCTCATAGATTTCTATTGTACTAGGTAATCCTGTAATCAAGTCTCTTCCTCTTACTTCCATCTTTTTCTTCTTATCAGGATTATAAACATTAGCAAACTCTATTTTTATTTCTTCGGCTGTTTTATCACCTATTAATAATTTATACTTTTCTTTAATAAACTTGATAATATCTTGATCAAATACATTACCAGCCACTCTAATAGAAGCACTAGTAACTATATCTTTTAAAGAAAGAACAGCTATATCAGTAGTACCACCACCAATATCTATAACCATATTACCACTAGGTTTAGAAATATCCATTCCTGCTCCAATAGCAGCTACTTTAGGCTCTTCCTCTAAGAATACTCTTCTTGCTCCAGTTCTTTCAGCTGCTTCCTTAATGGCATTTTTCTCAACTGGAGTAATATTAGATGGACAACAAATCAAGATTCTAGGTCTTGAAAAGAAATTACGAGCATGAATCTTTCTAATAAAATAGTCAAGCATAATCTCAGTTATTTCAAAATCAGCAATAACTCCATCTTTCATCGGTTTAATAGCTTTCACCTTTCCAGGAGTTCTTCCCAACATTTCACTAGCTTCACGTCCTACTGCTACAACTTTCTTATTATCTGTATCAATAGCTACTACACTAGGTTCATTTAAAACTATTCCCTCACCCTTTATATATATTAATACATTTGCTGTTCCTAAATCTATTCCAATATCTTTTGCTAACATCCTATCACGTCCTTTTACTGTTAATATTTTAACAAAATTTCTTTTACTTGTAAATTAATTTCCCATCAAAATTAGTTTTTCCTACTATTTTAAATATATACATTATAATTATATTTATTACTTTATTTTACATACAAAAAGATGATTGTTTTTTAATCATCTCTAGTTAACATTATTCTGCTTTCTTTGTTTCAGTAGTATTATTCTTAGATTCATTAGTGTTAGTCTCTGCTTTTATTTCTTTATCAAAATAATCCTCAGGATTTACTACTTGACTATTTAAATAAAGTTCAAAGTGCAAATGATTTCCTAATTCTTTATCAATACTGTTAGTTCCACTCTTACCAATCACTTGTCCTTGTTTTACTGTATCATTTTTCTTAACAGATACTTCTCCTAAGCTTTGATAACTACTTACAAGATTATTTTCATGTTGTACTTCTACTATTTTACCTAACAACTCATCATCTTTTATATTAATAACAGTTCCATCTAAAACTGCTATTACCTCAAAAGTTTCATTCTTAGTAAAATCCATTCCTGAATTTTGAATATATGTATCTTCATGATACAAAATTGATTTTTCTTGTGTTGCATTATCAGCTTGGTAGTTATAAAAATATTTAGTAGTTGCCACAGATTGATCTTTAAAAGGTTTTATCATTTTAGTAGTTTCATTTATAACTTCTACATCTTCATCTTTATCTAGAATAGAACTATTAACATGTTCAACTTGTTCGATAGGTTTTAAATCTTTTTTCATGTTTTGACTAACTAGATAAGCTCCTACTCCAGTAAAGACAAAGATAGCAGTATAAATTCCTACTATTGCACCTTTTCTTAGTTTTAATCTTTTCATATTTTCACCTCATTTAAAGTTTTACCTAAAAGGCGAAAATTATACAATTTTTTAAAAAATTTTTGATACTGTGAAAAAGTCCCAAATAAAATTAGTTACTAAATATGTCATTGAAAGTGCTAACATAAAGTATAAAACTCTAGCTTGTAGTACTCTATTTTTTTTAAATAAAGAATTTATATTTAAAGAATCAAAAGACCAAATAACTAAGATTCCAACTAGAATATAAATAAAATATTTAGCACTCATGACTATCCTCATATTTAGCTATTTTTTCAATTCTTCTATGATGTCTCTCTTCAGTTGAAAATGGTGTTTCAATAAATTTTTTAACTAGACTGTAGGCTTCATCTGTTGATAATTTTTCACTAAAACATATTATATTAGCATCATTATCAGTTCTAGTTTCTAAAACATCTTCTAATGATACTACTCTTGCTGCTCTTATTCCCTTAACTTTATTACAAGCAATACTTATGCCAATTCCACTGCCACAAATAGCTATTCCATAATCTAAATTTTTATTAGCTACTTCTTCACTTAATTTAAAAGCATAATCAGGATAATCAACACTTTCTTCACTAAAAGTACCAAAGTCAATTATCTGATATTCCTCTTCTAGTTTTTTAAACAAGTTTGTTTTTAATTTAAATCCTCTATGATCTGATGTAATTCCTAATTTCATATTATTTCCTTCTTTCCACAATTAATTGTTAATAACATATATTCTTTTACTCTTTTTCCACAATATCTGTGAATAATTTTTGAACATTTATTATTTTTTCCACAGGCATTGTGTATTATTCTACAAAATTTTTTATCCACAACTAATTATTTGTTTTTTTTATTAAATTTTTTCCACAGCCTTGTAGATAATTTTTAGTTTTAGCATTTTTTAAGTCAAGTCTTCCACCCATTACTACTGCCAAATGGGATACATCTATTCCATGATAAATACACTCTAAATTGTCTCTACTTAAGATTTCATCTAGTTCTTCAAACGAAAACATGTCTCTTGGCAAATATTCTTCATAACTGGTTTCTATTTTTATAGGTCTTGTTAATTTATACCGAATACCAGTCCTTTTATTTTGAATTAATGGATTATAATAACAATATAATGTACCCTTTCTTATAATAGAACCATTTATATCACAAGTAATTGGACTACTAGCTTTCATTTCTCTAGATTCATTATAAAAATATACTACATCATTTGGAAAATAAGTTTGACTCACATTAAATAATTCTAAACCTTTTTTAACTTCATCTTTATGTTTATTCTCTTCTATTAAGCACTCTTCCCACAAGTCAAAATCAAACATATTGTCCATACTACTCACCATATTGAGAATATCATTTTTTTATTTAGAGTGCAAGAAAAAAGAAGCAATTAAGCTTCTGCATCTTGGGTATAACCATATTTTTTATTAAACTTGTCAACACGACCTGTACGTGAAGCACGAGATTGCTTACCTGTATAGAATGGATGACATTTTGAACAAACTTCAACTGTTAATTCATCTTTATTTGATTTAACTTCAAATGTTTCTCCACATGCACAAGTAACTTTACAAGTTTTATATTCTGGATGAATTCCCTTTTTCATGTATATCTCTCCTTCCGCCATGATAAATTCATATCATAGTAATGACTAACCGCTAATAATATATCAAACTTTTTTACGAAAGGCAAGACTTTTTTACTTTTTAAGTTGCTTCATTATCTCTAGATATATAGCTTTATACCCTTCATTTGAAGGATGAATATTAGTTGGATTTGGTAAATAATCATTATTATTTTTAAAAACTCGATAAATTGATACAAATTCTATACCATATTTAGTAGTCACTTTCTTCATCTCTTCATCAAAATAGGCAAATACTCTATCTGGTACTATATCTGTATACTCATAAGGATTATAATAACCAAGCAAAATTATTTTTCTATTATTATATTTTCTAATACTCTTAAGTAAATTATCTAATTCTTTCATTTTTTTAGAAAATATATCTAACAATTTTTTCTCATCAATTATAGATATATCACTTGTTGACATATTTATCTCAGTCAACAAGTCATTACCACCAATTGATATAGTTACTAAATCTGCTTCTCTTAAACATTTTTTAAAAGATAAAGTCTTATTTTGTCTTGTTAGTATTTGATTCATGTCTAGTTGGTGTTGTAAATCTGCTATTCTAAAACCAGCAAAAGCAAAGTCTTTACTATAATTATTAAGTTTATTGTTCTCTTTAAGATAACTAGCTAAATAGTCACTGTAACCATAACCTTCTTCATTATAAGCATTTACTCCTAAGGATAGAGAATCCCCTATAGCTAAATAATTAATTTTATCATTATGAAATGTCATATAAATTAAATAAATTATTAAAAGTAGAAAACAAAAGATAATAAGTTTTTTATGTTTCATTTTATCACCTAAAAAAAATTAGAGTCATAATATTATATTTCTCTAATTTCTACTTTAGCACCAACATTGGTTAATTTTTCTACAATATTTTCATATCCTCTTAAGATATGTTCTACATTAGTTATCTTAGTTGTACCTTCAGCCATCAAACCAGCTATTACTAAAGATGCACCTGCTCTTAAATCAGTTGCTACCACGTCACAACCTACTAGCTTTGTAGGACCAATAACCGTAGATGTTTGATTTTTTACTCGTATATCTGCTCCCATTGAATTTAAATATGGTATGTGCATAAATCTATTTTCATAAATAGTTTCTTCTATTTTACTTTGTCCTTTACAAGCGGTAAGTAATGGCGTAAGCGGTTGTTGCAAATCAGTTGGAAATCCAGGATATGTCTGTGTCTTAACATGAATTGCTTTATAATTATCTTGTTTACTAACAATTATATAATCTGCTCCAATATCAAGAAAAACGCCCATCTCTTCTAATTTACTAGTTAACGATTCAATATGTTCAGGAATAATATTATCAACTTTCAAGTTTTCTCCTACAGCAGCTCCTAGTATCACATAAGTTCCAGCTTCTATTCTATCAGGAATTACTTCATGAAAACATTTACCAAGATAAGAAACACCTTCTATTTCAATACTTGAAGTACCTGCTCCTCTTATTTTAGCTCCCATATTATTTAATAAGGTAGCAACATTTACTATTTCTGGTTCTTTAGCGGCATTATCAATAATTGTTTTGCCTTTAGCTTTTACAGCTGCCAACATTATATTAATAGTAGCTCCTACACTAGCAAAATCTAGATAAATATTATTACCTATTAACTCCTCAGCTTCTACTATATAGCAGTTATCTTTATTAGTTACTTTAGCTCCTAAAGCTTCAAAACCTTTTAAATGTAAATTAATTGGTCTTGCTCCAATAGAACACCCTCCTGGTAATGACATAGTAACTTTCTTATATTTACCTAGTAATGCTCCCATAAAATAATATGAAGCTCTAAGTTTCTTTGCTAAAGAAGCTGGTATTTCTTTATTTTCTAACTCTTTTGAATCTATTACAATAGTTTCACTAGCTCTTTTAACCTTTGCTCCTAAAAAAGATAATATTTCACATAATGCTTCTGTATCAGTAATATCTGGTACATTGCAAATAGTTACTTCTTCATCTGATAATATGGCTGCCGGTATTAAAGCCACAGCACTATTTTTTGCACCACTAACTCTAATGGTACCAGTTAACTTATTTCCACCATTAATTTCTAATAACTTCATATATCTTACTCTCTTTCGCTATATTATATTAGTATTTTAAAATTTGTTTCCAACTAGACTTAAAAATAAATAAATCACTCTAAAAACTGTATCTCTACTAATATAATAAAGAAAAACAAGTAATTTGTCAAAAAAAAGAAACGAAAAATTCTAAATTTTCGTTAAAATCTTTCATTTTCTTGATTTTCTAATTCATCTTTAGGACAATCTTCTTGTCTACTAAACATTTCTTTTTCATTTACTTCTTTTGCAGATGGACAATTTCTATTTTGATTTTTTTCCTTCTGCTTATTATTATTGTTTTTATTTTTCATTTTTACCTCCCTTATTACTATTAACATTATTTTTATAAATATACTTCTAAAATGAAATAAGTAAATATTTTATTCCAAGTATTAACAAAATTATACTTCCAAAGATATTAGCAATCTTACCAAATCTAATAGTTAATCTCTTACCACAATCTAATCCTATTTTTGTAAATAAAAAACTAAATATAGAGAATAACAATCCACATAAAACGGTATTTTCTTCGTGTATACCTAATCCTATACCTACTGAAAAACTATCTATACTTACACTAAATGCAAATAATAAAGCTTGGTAAAAACTAGTTATTTTAATTTTTCTTGCATCTAAATCTTTTAAGCTCAAGAGCATCTCACTAGCTAATATAGTAAAAATTATACCTACTAACAAATCAGAATTAGGTAAGAACGATTCTAAAAGAAATAAGCCAATTAAATTACCAAGTATAGGCATAAAAAAATGAAATGATCCTACCATTGCACTTAATAAATTAGTCATTTTCTTATCAAGACCTAATGTTCCATAAATTATAGCTAGAGAAAAAGCATCCATACTTAGACTAATAGAGATTATTATTAATTGTCCTAAATTCATAGCACCACCTACTAAGAATTTATGTAAATATCATATCTATTAGAAGTATTTTTCTAGCATATCTTTAATGTATAGTCGATACTCTACATCTGTTTTTTTATCATTTTCTATAAGACAAAATGGGGGAAATAACACACACCACCAGTTATCACCTTGTCCATCTCCAATGGTAACCACTAAAGATTCATAATATCCTTCTTTATAGGTGATACCTTTATATTCTTTTTTAGGAAAGTAGTTTAACCCATAATTAATGTTATAAATATCATTACTCTTATTTGTTAATAAAGTGTTTCTAACATTAGTTGAAAAGCTATTTTGATTAGCTTTTAATAGTTTTCTAGATTCATCAATAGACTTACTATTTTTTAATAATTTATTAGTTAATTCACTAATGAATTTATTTTTATTTGTAGTTACTTTAAAGCCTTTAGCTATGCTTTGAATATCTAAAACTACTTCTTCTAGTCTAAAGCTTACTCCATTATCATAAGCTATTTCAGCAAATCCTATGGCTAAATCATATGGACTTGTAACAGCTATATTTTCTGAATACATAGCTTTCTTTATTTCACCTTTATAATTAGGTTCTATTTCTCTTGCTCTTTTTTCATCAATTAAATAAATATTATTTATTCCTCTTGATTTAGCTCTCTTATAGTTCTCTTCAATTATTCTAACTGTTTCATCATTATCAGCTATAGTTAAATGTCCTACCCTCTTAAATGGAACATTTAATTTTTTAGTTATTTCAGGTAACATCATGTTTCCCATATTC
>CAKPPI010000007.1 GCA_934177545.1 uncultured Bacilli bacterium | reverse complement strand
TTGGAAATTTTTATTATTTTTACAAAATAAAAAGACAAATAAGTAAAATTTCTACCTATTTGTCAACAGTCTGAAAAGAGCAGTAATGCTCTTTTAGCTTTTCTTAGAGTTAATTTCATCAATAATAATAGTAACAGGAGCATTAGCAAAATAAGAATTAGTATTTATGTTTGCTATATCTGGTGTTTTTAAGTAGATAGTCTTTTTAGAAAGATTAACTAGTTCATAAGGTGTTTTATTATCATTTACTGTAATAATTCCTTGAGCTATTACGGGAAGAGTTTTCTCATTATAAATCCACTGACTAGCTCCTACATAAATATTATCAGTGTTTAATTGTCTTAGTCCAATAGAGATAAAATCTTTATTCTCATCAAAAGATTGACTACTTAATTTACAATAACCATAAAGAACAATTGATACTTTATAAGCACCTATTCTTGTAAAATAAATTAAGTTTTCTCTTTCATCTAATGTTAAAATATTTTGATTATCTAGTTCTTTTCTTGATATGGGTATTCTTTCATTTT
The DNA here is from genome assembly GCA_934177545.1 of uncultured Bacilli bacterium. Classification (GTDB taxonomy): domain Bacteria; phylum Bacillota_I; class Bacilli_A; order RF39; family UBA660; genus Onthousia. The sequence continues at coordinate 36,434 of CAKPPI010000007.1, read as the reverse complement.
CTAAAACAGAAATTCCTTCACTTGTGCCATTTTCAAAAGTGGCTAAATAAACTATACCAAGTTGTTCTCTACCATTTGGACCGGTTGGTCCAGTTGCACCTTGCTCACCTTGGGGTCCTCTTGGTCCTTCTATTTTTCCAGCATCAATCCATTTCTTATCATTATCACTCCAAATGAATAAATTTCCATTTACTAAATAGCTATCGCCAACATTACCAGTGGGATGATTTCTTAATAACTCATCAAGTGTAGCATAAGTACCTTTAAAGGTAATACCAGTTCCGTCCTTACCCTTTGGAATATAAAAGTCTAAAAGGTGATTAGGTCCTCCGGTTATATCAATTACTTTAGCATTACCTTCATCAGTAGTAAATGTTGAACGAACATTAATAGTTTCTGATAAACCTCTAGGTCCAGTAGGCCCTAGAATATAACAATTCTTAAAGCATTTCTTAGACATAAGTATACTTCCTTTCTATATAATGTATGAAAACATAAAAAAAAGAATAATTATAATTAACTATTCTGTAATTCTTCCTATTCTAAACTGGTAAATACTTTTATCACCATTTATTGTTTCTTTTAAATTAGCTTCGATTCCTTTATACTGAAAATATTCTGATGTTTTAGAATTGTCTTTTTCTTCATTATCTCTTGTTTTAATAACACTATCATAAATCATTGTAATATCTTCATCTTCTAAAGAATTATTATTAGCTTTTAGAAAGGCTTTAATAATTTCTTTTGTTGTATCACTTTCTTCTTTATAGTAAATAGACATAACAGAAACATTCTTATTATCTGTTTGAAAAACAAAAGTTATACCATTAGTTGTATATTCATATAAATTATCTTTCTTTTCAAGATTCTTAGAATTAACTTGATAACTTTCTAAGTCTTTCTCTTTTATAATATTATTGTAGTTTTCTAAGAGTTTAGTTAAACTGATATTCTTTATTGTTTCTAATTTGCTCATTTCTGAGAAATCGATTTTCTCATTTTCTTTTTTTTGCTTATCTAAATACTTCTTAGTCATATTAGTACCTAACAGATAAGAACAAAAACCTAGGATAATAGCTAATAATATTATAATTATTTTATCCTTTTTATTAAGACTTTTTTTAGTTTTTTTCTTCTTCATTATCTTCACCCTGTAGATATTATAGCATATTTTCTTAAAATACTATTATTTTTCTTAGTATTTAGTTATAATATAAGTGAAAGGAAGTAGTGCAATGTATCTTTCAAGTATTAGAAGTGTTGATTTACATGGAATGGATAGAATTACTGCTAGAATAACAGTAGATGAGTTTATAACTGATTTAATAAGATTAAAAGAAACAAAAGGAGTTATTATTCATGGTGTTGGAAGTGGAATATTACGTAAAGAAGTGGCAATGTATCTAAAACATGATAAAAGAGTAAAGGAATATAAACTTGATTTTATGAACCATGGGTGTACTGTAATAACCTTGGAAGATAGGTTGACAAAATGGTGAAAAAGAGGTATAATATGACCCGATAGAAAGGAAGGAGATCCTTATGTATACTGAAGAATATGATAAAAGACCATTTCCATTTAGAGATTTTTTATTAAAGTTTATTATAATTGTTATTTTTGCTTTATTACTTATTTGGTTAATACCTAAATTTATTAGTCCAAAAGCAAGTGGCAATGAGGCAACATCTTCAAAGGTTTTTGAAAAGAACTTGAAAGCCATGAAGACTGCTAGTGTTAATTACTATAGTAAAAAAGAAAATTTACCAACGGATAATAATAAAGAAGTTATTACTCTGCGTCAAATGATTAGTAAGAAAATGATTACCGCTTTTACTGATAAAAATGGTAAGGCTTGTAATGTTGATAAGAGTTATTCTGAAATAACTTCTGATAATGGAGAGTATGTTTTAAAGGTAAAATTAAAATGTAGTGATGAGGAAGATTATGTTTTGACTAAGATTGGTAGTTATTCTTATTGTACTAGTGAAATTTGTGAAAAAGATTTAAGTAAAACTGATACTAAGACAAACAATTCTTCACAAACAAAAGATAATATTACTAATACCGCTAATGATATGCAAACTGATGATATTGAAACACCTGATACTAGCGATGATGAAAGTGAAAAAGATGAAGAAAACACAACAAATACAATAAAATATACTTATGAATATCAAAAAACAACGGCAGGCATTTTTTCAGAGTGGTCTAGTTGGAGTGGCAAGACTAAAAATAGTGAGAGATATAAAGAAGTGACTTGTGATGTAAATGATAGCAATTGCTTAAAGGAAATAAAGGTTAGTACTAGACAAGAAATTATTGGTAAGACGACTTTAGGGAAAAATATTGTTGCTACTGTTAGTTATTATCAAACAAGAACAAGAACCTATACTCCAGGTGTTACTGATACAAAGTGGAGTAGTGAAAACGATGATACGCTTTTAAATAACGGATATAAAATGACAGGAAATAAAAAGGAATTAAATTAGGAGGGAAGTATTTATGTATAAGTATTTAGAATATTATCAATTCCATGAAATAGATGAAAATGGTGATGTAGTATGTCTATATTGTGTTGTTAAAGAAAATAATGGAAAAATTAGTTTTCAGTTTATTAAAGATTATGAAGAGGCATTGAATGAATTAAGAGAATTTGCTTATGATAATGATTTGCATACTACTGATGAGTTGAGAAAAAGTAGTAAGCTTCATTTACAAGAAGATAATAAAACTTTTAGGGAACTATTACGTAATAAGTATGATTATGATACTAGTGATATAGAAAATTTTAATGATAAAATAGGCCATGTTGAAGAAGTTGAAGAAACAATTGATTATAGAGATGTTTTAAATAATAAGCCTGTAAACAAGAATAAAGTAATAGAAAAAATCAAAAAATTAAAGTTCAAAGGTGTTAAGAATTTTGCTGTTAAAGTTGGAATTGCTGTTTCTGTAGTTGCTTTGGGAATTGCTGGTATAAAAGGTTGTAGTAAAAAGGGTACTACAAAAGATCTTAATACTGAAAGTTATGCTGTAGATCCACAAATGGTGGAAGCCGAAAGTGAAGAAAAAGCCAATGCCAATAATCAAAATAGTACTGATAGCTCAGTAAATTATGATGCACAAGATTTTAGTGATTTAAGTAATGAATCTAATTTTCAAATTTATTTACGTCAAAGCTGTGAAACTACTAAGAATTATATGAATGAGTTTAAAGAACAACTTGCTGCTTTTAATAGCGTTGCAAGAAACTATATAGATGTTTCTAAAAATAGTAGACTAGGACTTGATACAGATAATTATACCGCTTTTCAAATGGCTATGTTAGGCAGTGGATTTGGAAGTTATGCTGATAATGTATCAACTTATTGGTATCATGATGATTTGTATAAAAATTATGTAAAGACAAACGATCAATTAAAACAATTAGCTACTGTTCAAAAACAACCTTCTGGTTTTGCTAATGCGTTAAAAGGAAAAGAACGCCAAGATTTTTATAAAAAATATGAAAATTTGATCATTGATTTAAATAAAACATCAGATGAAAATGAAAAAATTGATAAAACTGAAAATATTTTAAGTCAAATAAAAGCAGATTTTAATATGGATAGTGATAACTATAATCCTTTAGAGTTACTTAAAAGCAATTCTAAATACGTTGCCGTTATGCCAATGGTAAGAAGTGTTTATGATAGAGCTAAGAATGGAAACTATGAAAATATTCCAGCTGCTGATAAGATGAAACAATTAAGTTTATCATATAGAAAAGTAGTAAGTAATAATATATTACATGCTCTAGATTCTATTGATGTTAAAGAATCAGTTACTCCAAGTTATGAAATGTATATGGAAGAGATAGCAAGAATATTGGATAGCGTTGATTTGTATGTAATAGATGATGAAAGAAGTATTAAAGATACAGCACTATATCAACAAAATAAAACTTTACCATCAAGAGTAGTTGAAGTAACACCTACACCAACTCCAGTAACTAATAACAATGTTGATGTAGAAACTATTGAGAATACAGGGGTCGCTGAAGTCGATGTTCCAAATTATGATACTGATGATGATAATTATGTATATCAAGAAGATACTGATACTAGTAGTAATACTGATACTACAAGTAGTAATACTGATACATCAACTGATACTGTTGACTCTTCAGAAGATACTCAAACTGATACAACAACTGAACCGTCAATAACTGATCAGATAATTGAGAGTGATGAGGGTACTACTGATGAAATTACTAATGATAATTCTAATTCAACTGATACTGTTATTGATGATAATCAAATTATTGAATCAGAAGAAGATATTGCTAACTCTATGAATGATGCTATTAATAATGGTGGTTATGCTGAGACACCGGATGGATGGCAAATTGATGATGATTATAAGCAAGATGGAACAAATACTATAGATGGAAGTGTTAGCAATATTACTATTGAAGATTCTTCAGCTACTGAAGAAGTACCTACAACAACTGAAGATACATCTACTGCTACTGAAGAAGTACCTACAACAACTGAAGATACATCTACTGCTACTGAAGAAATTTCTACAACAAGTGATGATACATCTATTTCTAATGAGTATGGCATTATAGAATCAGAAGAAGATTATTCTGCCCCAGCTACTGAATCTACTTATGACTCTTCAGCTAGTGAAGAAAGTGTAATAACTGAGGAAACTCCAGTTTATGATGATACATCATATTCTACTGATACAACGGAAAGTAATCCAGTTTATTCAGAAGAAGTTACTACTTATGAAACAGAAGAACCAGTAATAGAAGCACAGGCAAATGTTTCAAATCTTACTCAAGATCAAGTTATTGATCAAGTTATAAGTTATAATGCAAATGGTATAAATGCTATTCCAGTGTTTAATGCTACTAATAATAGTTGGCATGTAGAAGTAGTAGATACTACTACTAAAGAAGTACAACCAATGCAATATAATATCTAACTAAAATGCTAAAGAAAGTTTTCTAGAAAATAGAAAACTTTTTTTTGATAAGTGGTTTTTTTAGATGAAAAAATATGTTATAATCTTGTTAGGATAGGATAGGTGATAACGAATGGGTAGGCTAGCATTATTATTAGATAAAGAAAATAAAGAAAGATTGACAGTGCCAGTATATCTAACAGAAGATAAAATTAAAGAAATAAATAATTTCTTGGATGAAAATAAAAAATCAGTAGAATCTACTTATGTTGATATGTTATATAATTATTTGGGACAAATGAGTGGATATTTTACACAGTTAATGGTTAGAGGTGAAGGTCTAGCTAATCAAGATGAACAAAACAAATATAAAGAACAAGTAAAAACATTAGAAGAAAAGAAAAATGATAAAACTAAAGAAAATCTAGAAAGTGTGATTAAGGAGTACTTATCATTATATAGCGAAGCTAATAACAGTATAATAAAGGCAATTAATAGCAATAATGAGAAGAAAGAACAAGCACAACTTATATCATCTGTAAATGATTTGCTAACTAAAATAGATAAGGCCTATACTGAAACTGATTTAAATATAGACGATAAACTATTACCAATTGTAGACTTATATAAAAAAGCATTATCTCTTACTGGTAAAGAACAATTAGCAACATTAACTTTACTATTAGATGAAGAAAAGAGATTACTTGCTAGAGATAAAGAAAATAAGACTATGGAAGTAGCTACTACTAAAGAAAAGAATTTTAATCTTTTTGATAAAATTAATGATCAAATAATAGATAAAGAATTTAAGAAAGTAAATAATTTAGTATATGCTAGATATAAATTAGAAGATGGTAGTAATTATTATGCTATTATACCTGACGGTAATGAGGTACTAAAAGAGGATAAAGAGTTTAAAACTTTTGCTAGTTTTGAAATGAATAGAGCAAAGGTGGAAGAAAACCTTAAAATAATTATTAAAAATATTATGATATATTATAATATCAATGAATATACAAGATATGTTGAAGCTCTTTATAAAAAGCAAATGACAAAAGAAGTAGATGAAGCTATTGGTCAATATAAAACAAGACTTACTACTATGGAAAATGTTTTGAAGAGTCAATTGACATTTATGGATGATATAGCACCAATTTTAAATAGGAAACCTAGTGAGAAATATCCTAATATAGTTTATAATGATACTTTAGTTAAAGATTTTTATCCTAATGAGTTAGATAATAGTTTAATAGATGAAGCTAAGAAGGAACAAAATAAGTTAATGGTTAAATTAGCAGATGATTCTGTTTCTAATAATATAACTTCTAAAGAGGCCTTGACTGTTATATATGGTCCTAAGGTTGTGAATGATTTGACTAGTGAATTTATGGTTCCAATTGAAGAAGAAATAGAAAAACCAGTTATTAGTGAGAGTGTTGATAAACCAGCTATTAATACTAATTCAATAACTACTAATTATCAAAAAATAAGTGATTATATTAAGACTAGAAAAAATCAATTAGATAAGATTACTAACGGTGACAATAATACTACTATTACAAAGGATAATAGTGCCATTTATCAGAATGTAAATACTGTTTTTGATTTAAACTTAGCAGCAGCTATATCTGATAATCAGTATAGTGCTGGTCAGGGAGTATATGCAATTAGTGAATACTTAAAAACTGGTGAAGCTAATAGATTTACTTCTTCAGCTAATGCTAGAAGTTTAGCAAGTAGTGTTAATCCTAATAATTATGCATCACTATTAATGGAAAATATGATTAAAGAGTTTGCAGGTAGTGGTAAGAAAGCAACTGAGGATACTACTTATCTAGATAGAATGCAACAAGTATTGTCTTTTGTAAAAGATGAACTATCAAAGGAAACATTTTCGGCTAGGGAGATGAAAGAAAAATTACTTAATAATGATAATTTACTTGCTATAGTAGTTAAAAATTTTGATTATGATTATTTAGATCCAACTAGTGAAAACTCTAAGTTATTTGAACAGGCTATAGAAATTGGGTTAAATAATAATAATTCTTCTGCCATTAGAATAAAGCAGGCTTTAACGGATATTAAGTCTCTTGCTAAAGAACCGTTAGAAAAGCAAGTACAACAACCAGTTCAGTCTTTAGTAGCTTAGTATAGTTTAAAATAAAGAAAAAGTAGTAAGAAAAAATGAATAATAAGAAGAAACTACTATTATCTATCGGATTAGAACTAGTACTAGTACTAGTTCTAATGATAGTAGGAATCAGTTATGCAACTTTTAAATTTACAGGAGCAGGTAAGAAGAAAAACTCTATTACACTAGGTGCTATTACTATGAAGTATACATAGTCAAGTAATGTTATTAATATGTCTGGAGCTTTACCAACTACAGATACTACTGGAAAAGTTAGACTAGCTGAAGGAGAATACTTTGATTTTACCTTAGAAGGTACAATTCAAGGGATAGAAAATATCAACTAGGAAATAGCAACAGAAGATGTAACAGCATTATCTAAAAAGACAGATGTTAAATATATCAAATTATATTTAACAAGTCTAGATGATGCTGGTATGGAACTGGTACAAAAGTAGTAAGTGCTATTCCTTTAAAACATAGTGGTTATTCTAAAAAACTTGCTTTTGGAAGTACTGAAATTTATTCTAAAGATAATACAATAGGAACATTTTTTAATGGTGATTATTTGGTAGTCAGTGTCTATTTAACTAGTGATTAAGTAAATATGATAGAAGATGATACAACGTGGCATTTGGGAACTGTAGGAGATGGAGTTAATTATAAGCTGTCAAAATATCAAGATACAACAAGTAGTAGTCTAACACCAGTTACAACTACATCAAAAGTGGGATTATTGAGATTAAGAGAATTAATGGCAGGTCAATTTGAAAAGAGTAGTAATAACAGGCAGAAAAGGCACGAGGGAAGAACCTTTTACGATAGCCCTTAAATAATGATATTTAACTAAAGATGAAAATTTACGAAAACTCGTACTTGTAAATTTTCTAAATATGTTATATATTATTAATGGAAGTTGTTTACAGCTTCTAGTCATCGCAGCGTCTCTTTACCACCTTGTTTTACATCGCCCATAGTTTAACAAGCTGAGGCAACATCGTGATGACTTTTTTAATTAAATAAAAGGAAGAGTTAGTCTTCTACTTTAGAAATGTAAAAGTAGAAACTAGAACCTCTTCCTTTTTTTGTATCTACACCATATTTATAATCATGAAGAATAAAAATACTTTTGACAATAGATAGACCAAGACCGGTACCATATAAATTTCTTTTGTGTTTTTTCTCAGATTTATAATACTTATCGAAGATGCTGTCTAAATCTTTAGAATCTATTCCTTTACCACTATCAATAACTTCAATCTTATAAAGATTATTGACCTTACTGATATTAATAACTACTGTCATATCATCTCCAGTATAATTAATAGCATTGATAATTAAATTATATAGAACTTGTTCAATCTTCTTTTGATCAGCTTTTATCATTAGCTTTCTAATATTAGTATGTTTAAAAATAATATTGTAACCATACTTTTCTTCATAAATAGTAAATCTCTTTAGAATGTTTTTTATAATAAGAATTAAATCAAATTCACTTAATGTTAGATTATCCATCGATTGTTGTAATTTAGATAGTGTTAATATATCATTGACTAGTAAGGCTAGTCTATCAGTCTCTTCAATAATGATATTTAAATTACTATCTCTTTTTTCTTTATCATTATAAGTTAGATCTCTAACCATCTCAGCATATGCTTTTATCATAGTAAGTGGAGTTTTTAAATCATGAGAGACATTAGCTAGTAAATCTTTTTCTAACTCTTCTGTCTTTCCTAACTCGATCATCATTTCATTTAAAGAATTATTTAAATCTTCTATCTCTAGAATGTCACTATCGCTAGTAAACTCTTTCTTTATCTTTCCCTTAGCAATTAGATTAGCTTTCTGAGATATATCTACTATTGGTTTTGATAATATTTTTGAAATAAAATAGCCGATAAGCAGGGATAGAGATAAAATTAAGATACTTATAATTAGTAATTGTTCCTTTAGAATCTTAGCAGTAGAATCAAGTGGTTCAAGAGAAGTTGATAAAAAAGCATATAAATTATCATCTAGCTTAATCGCTTCTAAAATAGTTTTATTAGCAAATTGGGGATTTTGTAAATTATAAGTTTCTTCCTTATTACCACTATTAATAAAACTTTCTTTTAATACTCCTTTACTAAATAAACAGTTAGAAGTAGTACTAGACCGATATAAAGTGGAATTACTAGAAGTTATTTCAATACAAAGATTTTCTTGATAAGATATTTCATCTAAAGTATTATAGATATTTTCACTATTGTATGCAGTTAACAACTTATTAGCAATATGTTTTATATCTTTAGTTTTAGTATATTCATAATACTTATTAATAAATATTACTTGGAATAACCAAAGAAATAAAATAATTACTAAAGAAAATATTATTAAATACTGCCATATCTTTCTTTTCAAACTATTTTTCATCATTAAAACGATAACCTATTCCTCTAACAGTTTCAATTAAGTCACGGTACTCTCCTAGATGATTTCTAAGCATTTTGATATGAGTATCTACTGTTCGATCATCTCCATAAAAGTCATAACCCCAAATATACTTTAATAGACTTTCTCTTTTAATAGCAACTTTCTTATTTCTAATAAAATATTCTAGTATTTCAAATTCTTTAGGAGTTAGATTAACTTCTTCATCATCAATAGTAATACTGTGTTCTAGAAAGTTTATAAATAAATCTTTATAACGATAATTATCCATCTTGGTAGATACTCTATTTAGTATTGCTTTACATCTTGCTACTAATTCTTTAGGAGAGAAAGGCTTACAAAGATAGTCATCTATTCCTTTATCAAAACCAGTTAGCTTATCTACTTCTTCCCCTCGGGCTGATAAAATAATAGTAGGTACTTTCTTGTTAGCATCTAACTTTTCAAGAAGGGTAAAGCCATCCATCTCTGGCATCATTATATCTAGTACCATTAAGTCATATTTATCTTTTTCAAGCATATTTAAAGCTTCATAGCCATCTTCTGCTTGATAAGTTTGGTATCCTTCATTATTTAGATAGGTTACTATTACATCTCTTATATATTCTTCATCATCTACAACTAATATTTTAATCAATTAAACCACCTCATCTATAGTATACTTTATTTCTGTGAAAATGTGGTGAAATTTGCTAAGTATTTCTTTACTTGATAGTAATTATAAGTGGTTACAAAAATGACATGAATACTAGTAGAAATAATATAACCATATAAACCAATTCTTAATAGGGAGAAAAGGAATAGGGTAATAGTTCTAATAATAGTACCTAACATAGTAGCTTTTAAATTATCTTTACTTCTTCCCATGGCGTCAAGTGAGAAAGCAAGGGGTGCTTGGATATACTGAAATAGACAAATAGGTGCTAATATCTTTAGATAAGTACTACCTTGATTAGTATGATACATTATCCCTAAGAAGAACTTTGGCATAATGATAAATAAGATAGTAGCAGGTATTCCTATTAATAAAGAGAAAAATATCGCTTGTTTAATTTTTTTCTTAGTATAGTCTAATTTTTTATCACTAATCGCTTTAGCAATGACTGGTAGAAGGGCTTGGGAGATAGCAAGGGTAAAGAAAGATGGAAGAAGGACTAGTGGCATTACATAACCTTGGATGATTCCATACTGATTAATAATAAAACTAGAAGTATAACCACTATACTTTAGAGTAGTAGTTAAAATAATCGGTTCTAGAAAATAGCCAATACTACCGATTAATCTAGATATAGTAGTAGGAATACTAATATCTAGAGCATCTTTAATATAAGATTTTTTAATATGAAAGTCTTCTTTTTTATAAGTAATATTTTTAGGAAGAAAGAAGAATAAGACAATGATAGATACTAGTTCACTAATAACATTAGATAGTATTACTACAGTAACTGTTATCTCTAGACCTTTAGGAAGAAAAAAAGGGATTAAGGTAAACATTAGAAAGAGCCTAACTATATCTTCTAAACAGTTAGAAAAGACATGGGGAAACATTTGCTGTTTACCAAAGAAATAGCTCCTTACAATGGATGATGTGGATGTCAAGGGTATTACTACTGCTATAGCAAGGACTGGTAAGTATGATCTTTCTTCTTGTAATAATTTATTAGCAAGAAAAGGGGCAAAGATAATTAAAAAGATAATCAAGAAAAAGTTAATAACTATAGAAGTAGCTATTAAAGATGACATTAAATTTCTATTATTTTTTTTATCTTCTGCTACCATCTTAGATAAAGCGATAGGTAGACCAAACTGACCAAGACCAATAAACAAAGAGAAGGTTGGTAAAACAAGCATATATAGACCAATACCTTCACTCCCCATTAATCTACTCATAACTATTTTTATAATCATACCTAGTATTTTAGTTAGAAAACCACCTATCATTAAGATAATAGTAGACTTAATAAACGTTTCTTTTTTCATGAAGCCTCCTTGTAAATAAGATGTAAAAAATATTTAAAACTAATAATTTACTTTTCTTCTTTCTAAGAATTATGATATAGTTAGTATAGAAGTGTAAGAGGTGAATGATAGTGCAAGAGATAATTGATTTTTTAGCTAAGAAGGAAGTATTTATACTGTTTATTATTTTATTAGCAGCTATTTTACTATATATAATTCTATGGGTTATATCTTTCATAAAGAAGAAAGATGAGAAAAAAAAGTTAAAAACAAACACTCAAGAATTGACAAAATTAGCAGAAAAAGTAAAGATTTTAGAAAAAGAACAACAAGAAGCAGCTTTACCACCTGTCTTTAGAATTGAGCAAGAAAAGGTAAGGGAAGAGATTAAACCTTTAGTAATGGAAGAGAAGAAAGAACCTCCTAAGATAGTAGTTAAGGAGACATTTACATCTCCTGTTGCTATAGAGCCAGTTGTAACAGAAGTTATTGAGCCTAAAAATGATGATAATGTTATTACTAAAGAGATAAAGTTAAATGATAATTCTCTTTCTGAAGTTGAAATATTAGATGCTAACCCTAGTGGAATTACTTATAAGAATGAAGTATATACTAAGGAAGAAGCTAAGGAAGAGTTAAAGAGACTTGAAAGACAATTAATTGAACAAGATAAGAAGGAAGAAAGACCTATCTTTGAACCAATAGAGGTTAAACCATTTAAGGAAGTTACTAATGATGAAGTTATTCCTGTATTAGATGAGATGCTTGATACTAAGGAAGAGGTTAAACAAGAAAATATTAGTTTAACTAATTTTGAAGAAGATCAAGAACAAAATGCTATTATCAGTTTAGATGAATTATTAAAGAAAGGTAAGACTATTACTCAGGATGAGATAATAAAACATGAAGATGATGGGGATGCACCTATTACTTTACAAGAGTTAGAAGCTAAGTGGAAAAAGGATAAGGAAGTAGTAGCACTTAAAAATGAGGATGACGATATAGAAGTATTAGAAACTAAGAAAGAGGAAGTACCATTTAGTTATGAAGATATCAAAGTAGAAGCTCCTAAGGTAAAGATACCAACTATGGATGAGTTATTCTCTAAGTCTAAAACTCCTTATAAACCAACACCGGTTATTAGTCCTATCTTTGGAATAGAAGAAGATAAACTATCTAGTGATAACTCTCTTAAACTAGAAAATACAGCTAACTATGATAAACTTGATGCTGAAATTAGAAAGACTAATGAATTCCTATCAAAACTTAAAGAATTACAAAAAAAATTAGATTGAGAATAGATTTTATTGATATTTAAAAGATGTATTAGTTAAAGGCATATTACAGAAGGAAAGATTTATATGAAAAAGAAAATAAATTTAATAATTATTTTAATAGTTTTACTAATATTTGGTGGTATCATTTATAGTTTTCATAGTTATAAGTCATCAACAGCTAAAAAAACTGCTAATTTAAATAAACAAGTAAAAAAATTAAAAAATACGGTAAGTGATTTAGAAAAGGAAGCTAGCAATTTGAAACAAAAAGCTAGCGATTTAGAAAAACCGGTTAATGATAATGAAAAATGTAGTACTTGTAATAGCACGTGTAATGTTACTGTAAATAATGATAAGGGACAATTAATTACTGAGGAGCTAAGTGGTATGGATGTACTTTATGTAACTGATGCTATTAAGAAAGATAATTATTATACTTTAAAAGGTGTTATTTACACAGCTTATACTTTAACTGATCAGGAAGTAAATGATATGGTGAAAAACGGTACTTATACTGTTAATAATAAAACTTTTACTGTTAAATATAATAAGAAAGATAATAGTTATGGATTATATGAGGAAAAAGACAATTATCAAATGTATAAAATAGTTAAAGTTGGTAGTTATTATTATATGGAATCACAGGCACAAGTAGATAATGTGTGGAAAAAGACAAACATACATAAAGAAATTGTTGTTTCTTCTAATACGCCTGTTACTATTGGTTATGATACTTCTAGTCGTTATAAAACTGCCGATGACGTTTTTAAAAATTTTAAATCACCTACTACTATTCCTGATACTACTAATCCACCTTTTTATTATTCCTTTAAATTTACTTTTAAAGATGGTAAGTGTGTAGGTTTATATAATGTAATTACAGGTATATACCTTGGAACTGACTATCCATATTAGTTTAATTTAGAACTTGAATAAGTTCTTTTTTTAGTTTATACTTTTTAAGGGAGGTCTTATTATGAAGAATTTAACTATCTTACCTGCTGATCAATATATTGTCATTAATAAAACAGTTCTTCATAGTGAAGACCGTAAACTTTTAACAATGCTTTATCAACCGATTATTGGTTATACTGCTGTTAGTTTATACTTTGCCTTAGTAGATGATCTTGATTCTCTAAACCAAATGAGTGAGGACTTAAATCATCATCATTTGATGGCTACTATGCAATTAAAACTTGAAGATATAATGATTGCTAGAGAAAAACTAGAAGCGGTTGGTCTTATTAAGACTTATATTAAAAAAGGAAATGTTAATCATTATGTTTATCTTTTGTTTTCTCCTATTTCTGCTAGTGAGTTTTTTCATCACCCCATACTAAATATTGTCCTATATAATAACATAGGTAAAAAAGAATATGCTAAAAGACAGGAAATATTTCAAGTTCCAAAGATTAGTTTAAAGGATTATGAAGATGTTAGTTCTTCTTTTGATGAAGTATTTGAAAGTAGTAATTTAAAACCATTTGAAGTGTTAGACATTATCGAAGAGAGAAAAGAAGCTAAGATTATATCTAAAAGAGTTATTGATTTCAATCTACTAATAAGTTCTATTCCAGGATCTATTGTATCTAGTAGATGTTTTACAGAGGATGTAAAAGAGTTAATTAACTCACTAGCCTTAGTTTATAATTTTGATACTACTAATATGGCAGGACTGGTACAGTCATCTATTAATGAGAAGGGACTGGTTGATAGAACTTTACTTAGAAAGAGTTGTAGAAACTACTATCAGTTTGATCATGCTGGTAGTCTTCCAACATTAATCTATCAACGACAACCAGAGTTTTTAAAGAAACCAGAAGGAGATAATTCTAAATGGGCTAAGATGGCTTATACCTTTGAAAATACTTCTCCCTATGACTACTTAAAGAGTAAACAAAAAGGAGCAGAACCTACTAAACGTGATTTAAAACTTATTGAAGACTTGATGATAGAACAAAAATTATCATCAGGAGTAGTTAATGTTTTAATATCATATGCTTTAAAACTTAATAATCAAAAACTAAATAGAAGTTATTTAGAAACTATTGCTGGTCAGTGGAAAAGACTTAATATTGAAACAGTAGAAGAAGCAATGCGTCTTACTGAAAAAGAATATAAAAAGATGAAGAAGATAGCTATGTCTACTAATACTAATAAGAACAATAAAGTAGTAGCTAGTAAACAAAAAGAAATACTTCCTGATTGGTTTAATGAAGATTTAAAAACTAATTCAATGGATAGCAAAGAAAAAGAAGAAATGGATACATTGTTATCATCATTTTAGAAAGAAGGATTAAAAATGCAAGAAGATTTATCATTTTACTATAGTGCGATGAAAGGTGGTAAAACAACAAGAATCTTTCAAAAGATTCATGATTTAGAAGAAAATGGTCAAACTGTTTTGCTAATTAAACCTATGATTGATACTAAGGGTAATGATTATATTATCAATAGAAAAGGAGAAACTAGAAAGGTTGATATTTTACTTGATAAAGAAGATAGAATATTAACTACTAGTAATATAGAAAATATATTATTTTGTAATCATATAATTGTTGATGAGGTACAGTTTTTAACTAAAAAACAAATAGAAGAGTTATGGATGATTAATAAAAAAGCTAATATTAAAGTTTCTTGTTATGGATTAAGAACTAACTTCAAAGGAGAGTTATTTGATGGTAGTGCAAGACTAATGGCTCTTGCTGATAATATTGTAGAATTAGAAACTAATTCCTTATGTCCATGTGGCGAAAAAGCTAAGTTTAATGCTAGAAAAGTAGATGGAGAGTTCACTTTTAATGGAGAAGAAATAGAAATAGATGGTGCTAACAAAAAAATAGAATATGTTCCTTTGTGTGGAGCTTGCTATTATAAAAAAGTCTATACTAAGAAAAAAAGATAAAAAATAATTCATTTTAGTAAAAAATATGCTAAAATGAATATATGTCCTCGTAGCTCAGTAGGATAGAGCGATTGCCTCCTAAGCAATAGGTCGTTGGTTCGATTCCAATCGGGGACACCATGTTAATAGAAACTAGAATTTATAGTTTAGTAATAAATTATTATTGTAAAAGGTGAAAATAATGAAATCAGAAAATACAATAAGGGATAGTGTTAATGAAGTTTTACTAAATACAATTGGTATGTCTTATGATGAATATGAACAGCTTGACTTTGATGAACAACAAAAAATAATAGCTGAATATCATAAGAGGCATCCAAACAAAAGTAAAATTACTACTGTTATGATTGGCGGAGGAGATGACCCTTTATTTATTAAAACTAGTAAAGGAAATAAAATTTTAACAACAAATGGCTATTATATAGTAGGAGAAACGTTGGAAGAAAATAATGAAAGATGGGAAAACTCAATCAGAAAAATTTATAGAAAAAAATAAATTAAAGCCTGATATTTAATTATGGCTTTTTTGTTTGACAAAACTGGCTATTATGCTATGATAAGTATGAGAGTAGGAGAAAAAACTATGGCTGAAATAATAATATCAAGTGATTATAAAAAGGTAAATATTACTGATGAATTAGTAGAAAAAATTAAATATATAGTAAAGAGAAATGTTATTTTACGTGGGTATTACAATGATGTTTCGACTGATATACCTTATTCTACTTTTAACGAGATAGTAACTGATTTTGTTCATGATTGTAATATGGGACTTAAAGTATATGAAGATATTGAATTTAATGAAAACTTAATTGAAGAATATAAAGAACTGTTACCTAAAAATAATGAATATAATATGGTTTCTTATTATTTAAATAATAAAAAGATACCTGATTTAGTAAAAGTTATAGATAATATTTATCAGATTGATAAAAGTATTGAAAAATATTTTTTGACTAGAGATCTAATAACAGCTAAAGATGATACTATAATTAATATGAAATATTTTATGAGTGAAGAAGATATTTCTTTATTTGATAGGGCATATACTGTTGCTAGTTTAAATAAAGATACTGTTACAATGAAAAAAATATTAGAAAATGTTCAAGAAAAAATTCTGGTTGAATGGGCTAATTACTTTGGAAATCTAGATACTATGACTGATGATAATTTTTGCTTTCTTGGTCATAGTAGTAAAACTATAGAATATAATAACAAATTCAAAACTAGATATGTTTCTTGTTCATTATATAATCAAGATGTAAATGATGCTTTTAATAATGATTTTGGTTTCATTATGGCTCCTAGCAATATAGTAGGTGCGAGTAGTAGCGATATGTATGCTGATAATGAAGCAATAGATGCTGGTGATTTACTTAATTATAGTTCTATTAGAAAAATTGATCATCCTCAAAGACTAATTGATGAATGTCTGATCCTAAAAAATGAAAATATTGCTAATGATAAAATAACTCCTGTTTATAGTGAAGTAATACAAGACGGTTTTTCTCCTATTGCAATTTTTGGTTTTACTAATGGGGCTAAGAGTTATGATTATAATTATAGAAGTGCATACGAATTACAAAAGAGCTTTCCAAGCTTAAAGGTTTATATTTTTGATGTGATGAAGTGTAAGAAGGGGAGAGAATTAGAAAGTTTTAAATTAGAACTTGTTGATTCTTTATTAGAAAAAATAGTTAGTTATGGTGATAGTTGTGATTCTAATGATTTGTTTAGATATGATTATTTTTTTGAGGAGTTTGATAAGCTTAAGAAAAAAGGAAATTATACAGAAAATGATATAGAAATTATTTTTAGAAAGAATTTGGATATGCTTTCACCTTTAGAAAATTCTACTGATAAGTTGTTTAATGGTGACTATTCTTTTGATGAAATAAAATATATTTTGGGAAAAAATTATAACTATAATATAGATTTTATTCTTAAAGGAAACATAACTCCATTTGCTATAAATAAATTAGATAGTCTTTTACCATATAAAGATAAATTAAATGACTATTATGATGGTTTAGCTGAACTTGTTGAAATAGTATCAAAAGTTGAGGTAACCTCTTCTATGATAAAAGAAATAAAGAATGATGGATTAACTAATCTTTATACTATTTCTAAATATTTGACTAGAAAATATATTACTATTTTAAACGATAGAGAAGAAAGAAAAAAATTTGAATTACAAAAAGCTAGAATAGCAAAAGAAGAACTTCTTAAAGAAAAACTTTGTCGTGAAGAAATGGAAAAAGAGTATTTATTTTATAGTGGTATAAAAATATTTGAAAGCTTTTCAAAACCAATCAAGGAAGATTATAAAAGAGTAGTAGATGCTATTACTAATAATGATAATGAACTTAACATGTTATTAGCTAAACAAAGTGAATTAGAAAAGCAATTAAATAATTTAGTAGCTTTAAAAGAGCAAGAAAAAACAACTAGTTATCATAATCCAAAAATTACTTCAACACTTGCTAATATTACAAAAGAATTAGAATTGTTATCAACTCATCCGATATTAAATTTTGGAAAGATTGGTAAGATAAACCAGCAAATTAGAAGGCTAACTGAAGAAAGAACAAATGAAGAACAAAATTATAAGAAAAAACAAAAAGAAAAGATAAATTGTGTTGATAGCAGTATTAATACTATAGAAACAAAAATAAATTTAAATAAAGATAAAATAGAAGTAGTGAAGATTAGGAAAGATGAACTTAATAAAGAAAAACAAATGATTATAAGTAAGATTAATCAATATTTTAAATGTGATAGTATAGATAAAATAGATATAATGATTGAAAAGAGTAAAGAGGTAAAAGACAAATATGACATATTAAATAGTGTTGTTTTGAAACAAATTAATAATAAGCTGGGGGAAATTGATAAAAAGATAATTGGTAATGAAAAAGGGCTAGACAGGATAAATGAAGAGAGGAAAAGTGCTAGAATAAATCTTTAATAAAGTTATTAAATACACATATAATAATGATGTGATTGATAGAAAAAAATAAATTATAAACGATTGATTATTTCTATAGCTATTCCATTGATATTAGGTTGATTAGTATGGTTACTTATTAAGAGTGCTACTGAAAGTTATAATGGTTTTATTCCTGGTTATATTTTTCCAATAGTTTGGACTGTACTTTATATCCTAATGGGAATAGCTAGTTATTTAGTAAGAAATGCTAAAGAATTACTTAAGACTTATTTTGTTAATTTGACCAATTATCTTCTTTTTATTAAAACTTAAATTATTAGTCTTTATAAACTTGACTATTTTAATATTTGTGGTTATATATATGATTAGAAAGTTCTATAAGAAAAATAAATTATCAAGTTATTTACTTATACCATATTTACTATGGCTTTTTGTAGCTTTTATCCTAAACTTAGTAGAATTTTTTTAAACTTGTCAGGGGAGTAGAAACAATGGATTATTTTAAATTTAATCAAGAATTAGATGAATACTTAAAGAACCATAAATATTCATTTTATTTATATATGTTAGAAACCAATATTGAATTTTTTGAAGAATCTAAAAAAAGACTTGATCCTTTTAAAATTGTAGGTAGTAATAAAATATGCTTAGAGTGTAATCAGTTTGTTGGGGGTATTGAAACTCTTGATTTGGTAACTGAATTTTTAAATAATATTGATAGATGTTATGTTTATTACTTTGAAAAAAGTTTAAGAGATGGAAATTTTGCTTTTTGTGACTCTATTAATGAAGATGGCGATTTTAGTAATAACGCTTATATTAGTAATAAGAAAAAATTATATAATGTTAGCTTTAATGGTACTGTAACTGATGGTAAAACTCTTATTCATGAATTTTTTCACTATTTAAATTTAGATGCTTATTTAGCATCACCTGTTTTTTCAGAACTTATCTCTATTTATATGGAAAATAAATACTTAGATTTTATTTATGGAAAAGGATATTCTAAAAATGATATTGCTATTAATAGATTGTTTAGATATCTCTCTTTTAACTACTCATGTAATAAATTATATGATGATAGTATTTTATTAAATATAAAAGATAAAATAGGGTATATAGACGAGAATAGTTATGAATTTATAACTAAGTATAAAGAGCAACTTAGTTTTCCTGATATTTCTAGAAAAGAGTATATAGCCTCATTAAGAAAAATGAAAAATAATATTAATAGTTTTAAACCTGATGTAAATTATAGATACTTTTTAGGTACTGTTTATAGTAGTCATTTACTAAATAGTGATTATGGCTTAGCTGATGTTTTATTATTAAATGATTGTTTAATGTATGATAAGGAAACATCAATTAGTAAAGCCTTTGAAATACTTAATCTAACTGATATATCTTTTGAAAATGCTATTAAAGAAACAAATGATTATTATAAGCCGGCAATTATTACTTATAAAAAAGAAAACAAGGATAAAATATTGAATAAATAATTCATCTTTGATATAATATGCATACCTTAAGGGGGAATTATTATGTTTAATAAAGATGTATATTTGGAAGAATTAGAAAAAGTAATGAATGATAAAGTCTTATCTGATTTTGTATCTTTGGAATATAATGATATAGAAGAAGGATTACAAGATATATATTTGATTTTGAGAAAGAATAAAGATGTAATCTTAGATTTAGTTGATATCGATAATAGTAATCTTAATTATTTAGTGTCATCGGTAGTAAATTATTGTAATAATAATACTGATAAATTACCTTTTGTTATTGAATCTATGATTGAAAGAAAAAACTTTGCTAAAGATTTTGATGATAGGAAGTTTTTAGCATCACTAATATATTTATTAAATACTGACAATAAATATAGTGATTTAGTAACTAGTGTTTTATATAATTATACTAGTATTAAAATTGGTGCTAAGACTAAGAAAAAACTATCTCTTTTAGAAAATAAAAATAGATTTATTAATGTTTTAGACATATTAGAAAATATTATCACTGATAAAGATTATTCTATTACTTTAAAAGATATAAAATTATTAGAGGAACTTAATTATAATACTAAACCTATTAAAGAAATACCAATGATTAAGTTGGTACTTGCTGCTACTAATACCACTGATTATCAATTATTAGCAAAGTTTTTAGGTCTTAATAGTGCTAATTACAAATATAAAAATAATTACTTTAATGGTAGTAAAATTATAAGTGATGTAAAAAAAATAACATACCAAGCTGAAGAACTTAGTATATTAAAGTTACTAAACTTAACTATAAAACCCTATAACCAGTCTAATGAACTATCTATTCTTGACTGTTTAAGTTTAGAAATAAACTCTAAGAAACCAAACTTTTTTGATGTAATTAAATTTGTTAAATTATATGATAAATATACTGATAATAAAAAAGAAATTGATTTTAGAAAAATAAGTAAATGTTTAAAACTTACAAATAATTTATATAATAAAACTAGTTATTATTATGACGATGCTGATATATTTAGAAAAATATATGATGAATATAGAAACAATAATTTTTCTTTTAAAATAGATGAGTTTTGTAATTATATAAATAGTATTAAAAAAGAAAGATTCTTAGAAGAAAAAATAATCCATTATAAGGTTTTAGATAGTAACAGTGATTTTGATATATATTCTTTTATTTATCTATTAGGAAGTGTTAGTAATTCAAAAGAATTAAATAGATTTGCTCCTTATATTCCTCATTTCTTAGAAACAAAAAGTGGAAAAAAATATTTTACTCCACTGCTTGAAAAAGAAATGGAAGCTATAAATTACTTAGAAGATACATATTCGCTAGATACATTAAATAGATTATTACCTTATGCTTATGACTTGGCTAGTAAAAGTGATTATAGTATGGGAAGCTATGCCAAAAAGTTTATTGACTCTAGGGACTATTATAAATTCAAGGCAGTTTGTACTTGGTTAAGAAATAATAATAAAGATATATTCAAAGAATCTATTGATAATAAGTCAAATATAGAAAAAGATAGAAAACGATCTATTCTTGAAGCAACTAATTATTTTTCAAATTTAAAACTAAAAGAAATCAAGCCTAATACTATTTATAAATATTATAAATCATTAGAATTACCTTATTCGGATTTTAAAAAAAAGAATCATATTTTAGGAGAAAGAACAATATCTAATATTGCTAAC
The DNA here is from genome assembly GCA_934177545.1 of uncultured Bacilli bacterium. GTDB lineage: Bacteria > Bacillota_I > Bacilli_A > RF39 > UBA660 > Onthousia. Next base: position 14,628 of record CAKPPI010000007.1, on the reverse strand, counting down.
TCTCTATATAAAAAGAAATTAGAAAGTATTTGTCTAGTTGAGACAAAACAACTTCTATTGTTGGCAAGCGAAGGGAAAAGTTTAACTCAATATATTGATAGTAGAGATTATGATTATAAACAAGTATTTGATATAGTTTCTATGGCTGGTAAGCAAATAGAAGATAAATCTTCACTTACTATATTATTAGATAGGATTAAGAAAGAAGTAGTAATTACTGAGCAGGAAACAAGATTAAAAGAGGCTTCTTCTTTAATTGATATGTTTAAAAATAGTTCATTTGATAGTTTAGGTGCATTTCATGATTTTGTTAAAAATGAATATGGAATTTCCCGAGAAAAACAAGCAGTGTTATTTGATGTGGCTAAAGGTAACAAAGAATTATCTAAAATAATTGCTGAAAAGGAATTGGAAATTAAAGAAAAACGTTCTATAAGAGTTACGGAACAATCCAGAAAAAAAACTTTAGAAAAGCCTGATTATAATATGGGAAAATATGGTGAAGAAGTAGTAAAAGCAATGCGAACTTTTACAGAAACTGATAATATAACTATTAAAAACTTTTGTAGGAGTGCTGATATTAGTGAAAAAGAATTTAGATTTTATAAAAAATTGTGTCAAGAGATAGACGATAATTTAGTGATAGAGGTTAATGATAAATGTAGAGATATCAGCAGAAAATTTGTTGCTTTTATTGTTAAATCAGCCAATGAAATTGCTTTAGAAATGAAAAGATGTCATAAGGAAAAAGAACCATATAATTTGTATGCACACTATGAAAAATATAGCATTTCTCCATTTTTGATAGCTAACATATCATCTAGGTTTAATAAAGTAAATGCTAGTAAATTAATTAGTCAGTATATAACAATTCATAGTGATATATTTACAAGCGTTAGTTCATTTAAAATAGAAAACATGAAGAGAAAAACATCAATTTATAATGCTAATTTTTATTTAGAAAATCAAAGCGTATCTTATAGTAAAAATAATCTTGATCAAGCGATAAATAATTTGTGTGAAAAGGGAATACCTCTATATAATGGAACTCTATACCAGGCTTTAAAGAAAAACAAGGAAGATGTTAAGAAAACTTATATTAAAACTAAACCAAATAATTAGTAGTAATTATTTAGAAAATATAGTATTATTAAAACAAGGAGGTATATGGTGGCAAGTATATGGTTGATTATATTTATAGTTTTAGTTGTTATTGAACTGCTCACTATTAATTTAGTAACTATTTGGTTTGCTATAGCAGCAGTATTTGCTTTAATAGTTGATGTTATTACTAGAAATACTATGTTAGAAATGTTAGTGTTTACAGTAAGTTCTCTTCTTCTTTTATTACTGACTAAGCCGTTAATAAAGAGAATAAAGGTTAAAAAGATAGAAGCTACTAACCTTGATATGGTTATTAATAAAGTAGGAATAGTAACAGAAGATATCTTAAGTGATAAAATAGGAGAAGTAAAAGTTCTTGGAAAAAAGTGGAGTGCATATAGTAATACAAAAGTATTAAAAGAGGAAAGAGTAAAAATATTATCTATTGATGGGGTTAGACTCAAAGTAGAGAAAATGGGAGAGTGATAAAATGTTATTTATAATTTTAATAATTATTCTAGTGATAGTAATACTAGGAATCAAAGTAATACCACAATCAGAAGCAAAGGTAGTAGAACGTCTTGGTAGTTATAATGCTACTTTAGGAACAGGTCCACACTATGTAATTCCTTTTATTGATAGAGTTGCTAATACAGTAACTTTAAAAGAAATAGTAAAAGATTTTGCCCCACAACCAGTTATTACGAAAGATAATGTTACGATGCAAATAGACACAGTTGTTTATTTTCAAATAACTGATCCTAAACTATATACTTATGGGGTAGAAAATCCTATAAATGCTATTGAAAATTTAACTGCTACAACCCTTAGAAATATTATCGGTGAGTTAGAGCTTGATCAAACATTAACATCAAGAGATATAATTAATTCTAAAATGCGTTCTATTTTAGATGAAGCAACTGATCCTTGGGGTATAAAAGTTAATCGTGTTGAAGTTAAAAATATTTTACCACCTAGAGATATTCAAGAAGCTATGGAAAAACAAATGCGTGCAGAACGTGAAAGACGTGAGAAAATTCTTCAAGCAGAAGGTGAGAAGAAAGCAGCTGTTTTAATTGCTGAAGGAGAAAAAGAAAGTACTATTCTAAGAGCAGATGCAAAGAAAGAAGCAGAAATTAGAGAAGCTGAAGGTAAAGCTGAAGCTATTATGAAAGTAAAAGAAGCTGAAGCTGAAGGTATTAAACTAATTAAAGCAGCTAAAGCCGATGAGGCTGTATTAAAACTAAGAAGCTATGAAGCTATGGTTAAAGTAGCTAATGGTACAGCGACTAAGATAATTGTTCCAAGTGATTTACAAAATTTAGTAACAACTGGTTCTATTTTAAAAGAAACAATTAAAGAAGAAAAAGATAATAAATAAGATAGCCATTACCTGACTATCTTTTAATGTGTCTATAATCATTTAGAAAAATTAATAATATTGATATGGTTAGTAGTTTAAAAGATAATCTATAAAGCAGACTAAAAAAGTTCACTTTTTTAAATTTCTACTTTTAAAAGGAGATTTGGTATTTTCCAGTATGTTTAATAAGAAGATTTACTAAATTGCTCCTTCAATTCATTAAATTGGCAGGGTAAAACAGGTCTAATTTACAATTTTCCCTTTTTGCTTTCTAATTTTTATTGTGATAGATTAGGAGCGAAAGGAGGTGAACACAATCGATTTAGATGAAAAAATATCTTCGAGGCTTTCTAGATTAAGGGATAATCTTATTAAAAATGGTAAAGTAATACCAGGTACTACTGATACTATGTTTAAGATTGTTATGACCTCTTGTAAGTCTTACCTTACTTTTTTAATTAGTGAATTTATTAATGTTAACGAATCTGATTTAGTAAAAAAAATTATTATTCAGAATAATGAATTACCACTTAGTAATGCTAAAGAAAGAAAAAAGATATCAGACTTTATCGCTAAAGTTGATAAGTCTTTGATAAATTTTGAAATGAATAGTGAATACTTTGATGGATTACTAATTAGAAATCAAGCTTATCTTGGTAAAATTGAAGGTGAAAGTTTAAATGCTAGTGAAGATTATAGTAATATGCAACGATTTCTACAAGTAAACTTTAACGACTTTATCCATTTTAAAAGTGATAGTCCTATACTTGAATTTGTCTATACTGATATAGTTAATGGAGAAATTGAAACGGAAAATCTTAAAAAATACCATATCAGTCTTCCCAAGTTAGAAAAGAAATACTATAATGGTGATAAGTTAAGTAAACTTGAAAAAGCCTTACTTATTTTAAAACTTGATAAGATAAAAGACTTAGAAGAAATTAGCAAAGGAGATGATGACTTAATGGAAGCAGTTGAAAGAATCAAAGATGCTACTTTTGATATCAATACTATTGGGTTATATGATGCTGAACTTGATAGAAAGTGGCGAGAAGAAGCTAAAATAGCATATTATAATAAGATAGCTAAGGAAGATGGTCGTGAAGAGGAGCAATCTTCTATTATCACTAATATGCTTAATAACGGTATAACACCAATAAAAATCACAGAAATGACAGGCATACCGTTAGAAAAAGTAAAAAGATGGGTTTAAAATCCATCTTTTACTGTTTATCACTTATTTGTTTTTTAATGATCTCTATCATCTCTTGTTTTAATTTATCATCAGCACCTTGCCAAATAAGTTCTAGAAAGACACCCATACCAGGTAATGTTTCTTCATCATTTTCAGCAATTGATTCATCTATTGCTCTTTTAAGTTCATCAAAATCATCACCTTTAAAATTATTAATAATATGGTTTCTTATACTTAAATCCATTTTTTATCATCTCCTAGACATATTTTTACCAAAATAATGAATATTATACTAAAAAGGCTTTTGCTTTTTTAAAAATTAAGATATACTTAAATTGTAAGGAGGAGATAAAATGCCAGTATGGTTAATTGTAGTTATCGTTATCGCTGTTATTGCTCTATGGTTTATTGGTACATATAATTCATTAGTAGGACTAAGAAATAGAGTAAAAGATCAATGGAGTCAAATCGATGTTCAATTAAAAAGAAGAGCTGATCTTATTCCTAATTTAGTAGAAACAGTAAAAGGATATGCAAAACATGAGAAAAGTACTTTCGAAGATGTTGTAAAAGCAAGAAATGCTGTAGCAAATGCTTCTACTAAGGAAGAAGAAATGAAAGCAAATGGAGAATTATCTGGAGTATTAAACAGATTATTTGCTTTAGCTGAAGCTTATCCAGAACTAAAAGCTAATGAAAACTTTGTAAGTTTACAAAATGACTTAAAAGAAAGCGAAGATAAGATTAGCATGATGAGACAATTTTATAATGATACAGTACTTTCTTATAATAATAAAGTACAAACTATACCAAGTAATATAGTTGCTAATCTTTGTCATTTTAAAGAAGAGACATTCTTTAAAGTAGATGAAAAAGATAGAGAAACACCAAAAGTATCATTTGAATAGACTTGCTAACTTATGCAAGTCTTTTTAGGAGGAGAATAAATGAAAAAACGATATTTACTTATTATTATCGCTTGTTTCTTTTTACTTAATCCACAACAGGTGAGAGCAGTTGAAACGACTAAGAAATTTTATAGCAATATTGATATAGAAACAGATGGTAGTGTTAAAGTCAAGGAGTTGTTTGAACTTAGTGGGAATTATAATGGATTAAGAAGAATTATAAATTATCGAAATAGTAATGCTAAAGAGTTTAGCGGTAGTGTTAGTGATTTAGAAGGTAGTAGTATTTATAATGGAAGCGGTATTACTGATTTACAAGTATCAAGTGTTAGTAATGGTAACTTAACCTTTAATAGTTTAAATGAGGCAGTAAATTACTTTACTTTAGTTAATTATGCTAATAAAGGAGAAAGTGGAGTTTATACAAGGGAAGATACCAATAATGGCGTAAGTCTACTTGTTTATAATCCATCATCTAAAAATGAAGCTTTTTATCTTTCTTATACTATTCCTAATGTCATTGTAGTACATAATGATATAGCAGAATATGCTTTTAATATCTTTGGTAGTGAGTATGAAGAAAACATTAAAGACTTTAGGGTACAAGTTAATTTACCAGGCGAAGATAGTGACTTTAGAGCTTGGTTACATGGACCCCTTAATGGTTATATGGATAGAACTGATAATAAAACAGCAGTTGCTACTTCAGACTTTGTTGGAGCTTATAATCCAGTAAGTATTAGAATTCTATTTAATAAAGATTTAGTACCCAATGCGACTAAGTTTAGTGGAATGAATGCTAAAGAAGATATTATTAAATATCAAACTAAACTTGCCGATGAAGCTAATGCTACTAGAGAAAAAATAGCAAGAGAAAACAACACTGTTAAAATTATAACTGTAATTTGGTATGTAGTTACTTTACTACTTTCTATACTGACGATTAAGAAAACAAAAGACTCTAAGAAAACAGATTTTGCCATGGAGTATTATCGTGACTTTCCAGGAGACTATGGCCCAGAAGTATTAGAGTATCTTTTATCTAAAAATGTAACGGAAAAGAGTTTATCTGCTACTATTTTAAATCTTATTTATAAAAAAGCTTTAAAAGTAGAACCTACTGATATGGATAAGAAAAATTATCGACTTATTTTTCAAAAAGATAGCAATGTAGTACTAACTAAAGCTGAAGAAGTAGCTAAAAAGATGTTTATTGATAGAATAGGAAATGGGGAAAGTGTTGAGCTTTCTAAGATTAAATCATATTGTTCTAAAGAATTAAATGCTAGAAACATTATGAATCTTTATAATGATTTTGTTAAAGAAGGAGTAAATCTTGGAAAAATGGAAGGCTACTATGATAAGATGCCTAAAGTACAAGTTATTGCTATTATAGTATCTTTATTAGGATTTTTAATAATGCTTTTAGGAATACAATTAGAAGTTGATTTCTTACCAGCTACAATAGCAGGAATAATTGGCTTAATTAATATGATAATTTTAGCTTTTCAAAAAACCTATACTAAAAAAGGAGCCAAGGAATATAAGATGTGGATGGCTCATAAGAAATTCTTAGAAGACTTTTCAAGGTTTGATGAAAAAGAATTATTAGAAGTACCTTTCTGGGATAAATATTTAGTATATGCTACTGTATTAGGTTGTGCTGATAAGTTATCTAAACAGATGAAGATAAAAATGGCTACTATGAGTGAAAATGGTACTAATCCATATCCATATTATATGTATAATAATGACTTTACATATATAGGCTATGCAGTAAGTAATAGTATTTCAAATTCAGTAAATCAAGCTATATCTTCATCAAGAAGTTCAATAGCAGCTTCAAGCTCATCTTCAGGTGATGGATTCTCTGGTGGATCAATCGGTGGAGGTGGAAGCTTCGGTGGAGGCGGAGGTGGAGGAAGATTCTAATCTTCCTTACTTTTTTGAAAAAAACGTACATATTGTACGAAAAGCACTAGAGAAATATGTACATATTGTACGAAATTTATATTAATTTGATATTCTAATAGAAGATTTTACTCTCACTATAAAACCTTTTAGAAAAGAAAATAAACAAGCTAAGACAATAGTTTGGTCAAGAATTAGAAATATATTAAAAATAGCATAGAATCTATTAAAGATTAAAAATGATGATATTTTATTCATTACTAACATATAAGGATAGTCATAGTATTTACTAAGTAGTAAGGAAGGTAGTAGTGCTATTAGAAAATATTCTAAGATAATAATTAATAATGAGAAGAGAAATCCTAAAAGATAAGCTTTTCTCATTTTTTTAGTTTTATCAGTAGCAAAGATACTAAATAAAAGAAAAGGTAGGTAGGTATAACTACTAAATAGTAAGGCTCCTTTAATAATACTAGTAGAATTAAAACTACTAGATAAATAAGCTATATCAAGGGAGTGAGTAGCACCTGATATTTGAATTACAAATAAAATAATAAAGATTATTAAAGAGATGAAGGCAAGATGGGCTATTTGATCTAGTTCTCTTTTAGAAATTAGTAGAGATGTTAAGATAAGTAAAATAATTAAATAGAAAATATTACATTCTCTTAAGAAGTTTCTATTAATAAAGATAGCTGTATCTTTTAAAAGAATAATAGTAAAGATAATAATAACTGGTATTAATAAATAACTAGGATTAATCTTTTTATAGATAATATTTTTAGTAATAGTAAATAAAAGTACATCAATAATAATTCCTAGTAAACAAGCAATTAAAGTATCATTACCACTTATCCTTATTATATTATGTCCATATAAGAGAAAGAAAAAGTGGGTAAAGAAGAAAGCTAGACTAAAGATATATAACTGATTATTTTTATTCTTGATCATAATTATCTTCTCCTATCTTTATTTTAATATTAATTTTTTTATTAGGATTAATTAAAGTTGTCTTGATATTGTTATCTTTCTGATATGTTAAAAATTCATTAATCTCTTTTTTGAATAACTTTTTAATAGAATTTATTAACTTCTTACTATTATTAATATCACTAGAAGATATATCCATTGCTATAGTAACAGTATCTTTTATTAACATAGATTTAACATTATTAAATTCCACTTCATAAGACTTATTATCAATAGTTATTTCTTGATGAAAAGATGTTAACTTATTATTTAAAAGATAATTAATCTTTGCCTGTTTAGCATCTATTAAAATATTTTTTTTATAAACTTCTAATCCAGTGGTTGTCAAACTCTTATCTAAAGAAATAATAGGAAGAGTACTTTCTCTTTTTTTATTAACAATATCCTTTAGATAATCTTCAAAAGTACTAAGATAGATATTAGCATCATCTATTCTTTTTTTATTTATTTCCTTAATGATTTTACTGCTACTATCGTACTTTTTAAATAAACTTTTAATATCACTATTAGTACCTACTATTAAATAATTCATTTGTGTAAATTGTTTTTGAAAATAATTAATTATCTCTTTATCCAATAACTTACTTTGAAATACTACTAACTTTAAATGACCATAGTAAGCCTTCTTATTATTAATCTTTTTAGCCTTAAGAAAGATACTTCCTAGACTATTACCTTCAAAAGTAGAGACTTGATAAATTGATTTAGTAGCATTATCAGTCTTTTCTTCCTTAATAGTATTAACAGTTAGAAGGTATTTATCATTAACTTTTTCAAGACCTATCATGTCTACAATAACTAAGTCATTCACTTCAACATAAGGAGTATAACCAGTAAGTAGTAATAGTACTAAGATAGGTATAATCATCTTTTTCATTTAGTTACCTCTTTTCTTATTTTTAGTTAGGAGGGGATTTCTTTTTAGTCTTTTATTACTTCTAAGTTTGATAATGGCGTCTCCCAATTCTTCTTTAACAAGGGGTGAGAAAGGAGCAAAGTAAGGGTAATCTAAGGCTTTAGTAGTAACTAGTGAAGAAAGTAAGAATAAGAAACCTATATAGATACCAAAGATACCAAAGAACATAGCTAGAAACATCATTAAGAAACGAAGCCAACGAAGAGAAGCAATCATCTCTTGAGATGAGAAAGCAAGTCCAGAAATAGCTGATATTGAAATAACTATAATCATAATAGGGGAGATAATACCAGCTGATACGGCAGCATCTCCTAATATTAATCCCCCAAGAATAGAAACAGCACTACCAGTAGATGATTGTTTTCTAATATCACTTTCTCTTAATATTTCAAAGGAAATACTCATAAATAACGCTTCTGTTAAAGCTGAGAAAGGAACACTTTCTCTTTGAGCCATAAAGTTAAGTAAAAATGGTAGGGGAAGTGCTTCTTGATTATGAGTAGTAAGAGCAATATATAAAGCAGGAGTAAAAATAGAGACAATAAAAGCAAGTAATCTAATAATTCTAATGAAACTAACATTAATTGCTTTTTGGTAATAATCATCTGGAGTATGTAAAAAATCAACAAAGAAAGAAGGAGTAATTAGAACATAAGGGGAATTATCAACTACAATACAAACTTTTCCTTCAAGAAGAGCTTGACTAACTCTATCAGGTCGCTCACTCATTAAAACAGTAGGGAAAAGAAAGTTCTTATCATCTTCTAAATAACTTTTTAACATACCACTATCAATAATGCCATCTATCTTAATATTAGAAAGAATATCTTTTACCTTTTTAACGGTATTTAAAGAAGCAATATTCTTCATATAAATAATACCCGTCTTACACCTTGACTCCTTGCCAATAAATAAAGATTCAACGTAACAGTTTTCAGTTCTTAATCTTCTTCTAATAAGACCAATATTAGTATTAAAGTTTTCATTAAAAGAATCTTTACTACCTCTAATAGTAATTTCACTACTAGCTTCATTAATTCCTCTATCAAGTGTTGCCTTTGCTTCAATAGCTAAAGCTTCATCCTGATAAATAATAAGAGCGAAACCTTTATAGATATAATCTAACATCTCCCTTTCCTTAGTTAAAACCTTAACCGTGTTATCAGGTAGATTATTATAAAGAAAGGTAATAATATCATTACCACTATAAGATAAATTAGTAATCTTAGTTAGAATATAATGATTAATAAAGTCACTACTACATAATACTTCATTATGAATTAGATTAATCTTTTTACTATTAAGATAAAACTCATGAGTTACTAAATCAGTATTAGCTTTTAACTTATTATATAGTTTTTCATACATTTAGTTATTCACCTCTAGAAGTAGTATGGCCAAGAAAAATAAAATTATTAGAAAAGTCCCATAATTTCCCATAATTTCTAGATATTTTTACCAAACTTATTAGCTATACTTAACTCATGAAAGGAAGTGATAGATGAATAATTAGAATAAAATCTGATACTTTAATTTATCTTAATAAATATAGAAAAAGAAGGTGATAAATAGAGAAACAAATATGATATACTAGTGGTGGTGATTTGAAAAATGTATAAAATATGTTTTGTAGAAGATGAAGTTGATTTACAGACGGTTGTTAAATTATATCTAGAAAAAGCAGGCTATGAAGTTATTTGCTTTGAAAAAGGAAATGATGCTATTAATTATATAGGAAATAAAGTAGATGCTTGGATACTAGATATTATGTTAGGAGATGATGTCAATGGTTATGATGTAATCAAAGCAATTCGTGAAAAATATCCTGATGTTCCGGTTTTATTCACATCGGCAAGAGATCAGGATTTGGACCGGATTTTAGGCCTAGAGTTAGGAAGCGATGATTACATAACAAAGCCTTATTCCAGTAAAGAATTAGTTTTACGAGTTAATAACTTAATAAAACGAGTTTACAAACAAACGGAAAGTCATATATTAGAAATAGCCTCTTATCAAGTTGACTTAGACCGAAGAGTTGTAGGTAAGAAAGATAAAGAAATAAAATTAACAACTCTTGAATTTGATTTATTAGTCTTACTCTCAAAAAATATTAATAAAAGTTTTTCAAGAGAAGAAATACTAGAGTCAGTATGGGGCGATGACTACTTTGGAAGCGATAGAGCAGTCGATGACCTAGTTAGAAGGCTAAGAAAAAAATGTAAGGATTTAAATATATTAACTGTTTATGGTTACGGATATAGGTTAAGCTTATGAAAATATCAGGTAAACTAAGTCATCAGTTATTCTTATTAATCCTCGTGGTATTTGCAATTACCTTCTTAATGTTAGGAATAATTTTACCCCAAGTTGTAGTACCCATAACTGAGAAAAATATTTATAATTATTTAAAAGAACCGTTAGAATTTATCCAGTCTGATATTGATAAAAACTTAGGTGATAGTGAAATTGCCTATATCTATAAGTTTGGGGAAACATCAGCTTATAGTGAAAATTTGCATGACTTAATGAAATTCAAAAATGTAGGAGAGATTTTATCCTATATAAAAGATGATTATGGTAGATTTGTCTATCGCAATCAAGTATATTATTATTACACACTCCATAATGATAATGTTACTAAGATTGCTATTACAAACGATAGTTATATATTAAAGACAAAGACAGATATACTAAACTCAATCCTACCAGTAGTATTAATAACCTTTTTAATAATTGCCTTTTTGCTAATATTGTGGGGTAGTATCATTGTTAAAAAAATAGAAAAATTAAAACAAAAGATTGATCATATAGATGATGATACTTACGACCACTCCCTATCATTTGCAGTAGAAGATGAAATTAAATCTTTAGAAATGGCAATAGAAGATATGCGAATTTCTCTAAAAGATCAGGAGGAATATCGTAATCAAATGTATCAAAATATATCACATGACTTTAAGACACCTCTCACCGTTATAAAGTCATATATAGAAGCCTATCATGATGATATGGAAGATGCTTCAACTGTTTTAACTGTTATTAGTGAACAAACAGAAAAACTAGAATTAAAAGTACATTCACTTCTATATTTAAATAAACTAGACTATTTAAAAAATAATATGAAAAAAGAGTATACCGTAGTAGATATGGAAAAAATAGTAGCTGCTGCAATTCGTGAATTCAAGTTTAGAAGACGCGATGTTAAGTTTATTGTTTCTTTTGATAAAAATAGTAAATTCTATGGAACAGAGGAATACTTTGAAACAATAATTGATAACCTCTTAGCGAACTTTTTACGGTATGCTGATAAAACGATTAAGATAACTGCCAAGAATAATCGTTTAACATTATATAATGATGGTCCAAATATTGACTCCTCACTCCTTGATGGAATCTTTACTCCGTTCCGAAAAGGTATTAAAGGTGAGTTTGGACTAGGTCTATCCATAGTTAAAAAGACATTACTACTTATGGATTATGACATTACAATTAAAAACGAAAAGAAAGGTGTTTCCTTTCATATATTTAAGACTTCTAATAAATAGGAGTCTTTTTGGTTATACTTATTACTGGGTGATAAAAGGTGAAAATATTAATTACAGGTGGTATATCTGGACTTGGATACAGTGTAGCTAAAGAACTAGCTCTTAAAGGACATATTGTTTATCTTGGGGTTAGGACTAAGGAAGAAGAAACTTATCTAAATGAAAAACTAAAAAGGGAGAAGCTAATAATGTTTCCTTTAGTACTTGATCTTACTAATGATAATTACACTATTCCAAATGATATTGATATTCTTTATTTAAATGCTTCTCTTGGAAAAGGTGGTAGTATTCTAGAAGTAAATAGCAATTATCTAACGGATACTTTTAATGTTAATATCTTAGGAAATGTTAATCTAATTAAGAAGTATTTAAAAAATAGAAAAAAGGGGAGAATAGTACTAACTTCTTCACTTGCTGGTTTTCTACCACTTCCTTATCTATATAGTTATACTTATACTAAACTTAGTCTTTATCATTTAGCAAATACTTTAAGATTAGAGTGTCTTTATCAAGGACTTGATATAGAAATATCTACTATCTTACCAGGAGCTTATTATACAGGATTTAATCAAGTGATGATTGATAATAAGGATAAGTCTAGTTTTATTTATAAAGATAAAGCTTTAAAGATGACAAAGTATCAACATATACTTTTTAATTTATTAGAGAAGAAAGACTTAACTAGTTTTGCTAAGAAGATAAGTAAGGAAATTACTAAGAAACATCTTAAACGTATTATATCTTTACCATATGATCAATTTATGTTTACTAAGCTGTATCTTTTTGTAAAGTGGTTGCTATTTATCTAAAATATAAGTATAATAGCAAATATGGTTGTGATTAAATATGGAAAAGAAAGTTATAGATACTTTAGATTTATCTTCTGATATTATTAAGAGACTAGAAGAGAAGGAAGAAGAATTAAAAGAAGTAGATGATACTAAAGATGAAAGGGAAAAAGAAATAAAACTTTTCTATCAGTTAAATGATGAGATAAAAAGAGAAACTGATTTATTTAATTCTTTTAGTAAAGAGATGAAAGATAAGCTAGATAAAGTAAATAGTTCTAAGAAGAAAAATAATACAGCAAAGAAATTATTTTATCTAATGTTAGCAATGGAGCTATATAGAAAGACTCCTAAGAAAGCTTCTTTATCTTTTATCTTAGTAGAGAGTTATTTAATATCTAAAGTATTAGAAAATACTTATAGTGATAATACTGATTATCAATCTATCTGTGAAGACTTCCAGAAAGAGATATTAAAAGGAATAGATGATATTGATTCTTTTATTAAGAAAATAGATACTAATTTTGATACTATCTCTAAGATGAAAAAGGAATTAACAAGTAAATATAAAGATTATTTAGATACTAATCCTTTTAAAAATTTATTTATGGATTTAGATAATGTTACTACTTTGTTAGATTCAAGAAGAAAAGAGTTAGTAGATATTCATAAATCACTTGATGATAGTTATAAACTTAGTGAAGAAAAAATCAAAATTTTATCATATAGCTAAAATTTATCAAAAAAAGGTTGTCAAACGTTTAAAACTATGATAATATTAAATTGTTCTTGATTTGGCGAGGTAGCTCAGTTGGCTAGAGCGCTCGGTTCATACCCGAAAGGTCGAGGGTTCGACTCCCCCTCTCGCTACCAAGAGGAATTCTGCTCGAACTTTTCGAGCTTGATAAATAACTAATTCAGAAATGGATTAGTTTTTTGTTGTTAAAAACTATCCTAGAAGAAAGGATGGTATTATGGTAAATATTATTAAAGAAGAATTACCTATTGAAGAATCGTTGAGAAAGAAATTAGAACTGATATGTAAGTTTGCAAAGACTACACCTAAAATCATAAATGGTAATATCAGAAAAATAGATAGAACTAATTTAACTTATATTGAGCCAAATAGAATTATTATAAAAAATAAAACTTTCTTAATATTTAATTATTCTAACGAAGTCTTTATTGAAAATTTATCTAATAAAATCAAATTATCTGAATTAGAAGATTATTTAAAAACTATCTAAATACTATTTATACCATAATCAGGGAATTGACAAAGCTTAAAAAAATGATATTATATATAACCAATGAAAGAGGTATTCTCTAGAAATGGAGGTACATCATGTTAAATTGCAAAGATAAAATAAAAATATACAATATTGAATTAAATGAGGAGTCAGTAGTATTTAGACTTTACTAGATACTATTGTCTCCTCTTTTTTAGTAAAAGAAGTTGAAGTATATGAAAGATGAAGAAAGAATATGTGGGTTATATTTAAGAGTATCAACTGAAGATCAAGCCAAAGAAGGTTTTAGTCTACCAGAACAAAAAGAACGATTAGAGGCACTTTGTAAGTTTAAAGGTTATAAGATATATGATTATTATACTGATGCTGGAATAAGTGCTAAAACAGGTAATCATAGACCAGAGTTTGATAGATTAATTGATGATGCTAAAAACGGCAAAATAAACACTGTTATTGCCTTAAAACTAGATAGATTATCAAGAAGTATATATGACTGGGAAAACTTACTTAAAACTTCTGAAAAGTATGGATTTGATTTAATATGTGCTAATGATGATATTAACACAACAACAGCTAATGGAAAAATGGTAACTAGAATAATGATGTCAGTTTCACAAAATGAAATAGAAAGAACAAGTGAAAGAACTAAAGTTGGTAT